>CALUJN010000001.1 GCA_944320985.1 uncultured Alistipes sp.
CGAGGCCTCGTGGCGCATCTGGAACGGCGAAGAACTGCTTTAATCCGATTCCGCACGCCGCAGCACACAAAAGGCTCCACCCCAAAAGGTGAAGCCTTTTCCGTATGGTCCCTGCCGATGCGGCCGCAACCGATCTGCGGTCCGGACCGGTATCGGCAAAAGGAGGCACACTGCTGTCGGCTGTCGAAGGTCGTCTATCGATGTTGCAGCAGCGTGCGGGCCTTCTCCAGATCCTCCTGCCGAACGACAACCTGGGCGGGCATCGTGCCTACCGGATAGATGGCCGACATGTATTCGTTGCGGATCGTCGACCAGATTCCGGCACTGTCGAGCATCGACTTGGCGATCTCGGCTTCCGTAACGGTGTTGTACTCCGCCAATACAACCATCGAGTCCTCTTGCATAATCTTTCGTTTTTGGTTCGATAGTTAAAGTTAAGAATTTTGTTGATAAAATACAAGAGCTCGCCCGGGAAATCTCTATAAATATCGCTATCTTTACATCGCAAAATTTCCTGCAACATGCCCCAATTCGTACACCTTCACGTACATACGCAATACTCGATCCTCGACGGTCAGGCCAGCATCGCAAAACTCGTCGACAAGGCCATTGCGGACGGCCAGCCCGGAATCGCCATCACCGATCACGGCAACATGTTCGGGATCAAGGAGTTCTACAACTACGTCAAGAAGATCAAGGGCAAATTCAAGGAGAAGGCCGCAGCGTGCGAAGCCCGCATCAAGGCCCTGGGCGACGGTTCCGAAACGGCGGACGACCCCCAGGCCGAGATCGCCCGCTGCGAAAAGGAACTCGAGGAGCTCCGCCGCAAATTGGCCTTCAAGCCCATCATCGGCTGTGAGGTCTACGTCGCTCGCCGCTCTCTCTACGACAAGGAGGGAAAGCCCGACCAGAGCGGTTATCACCTGATCCTGCTGGCCAAAAACCTCAAGGGATATCACAACCTGATCAAGATCGTCTCGAAGGCCTGGACCGAGGGTTTCTACATGCGACCCCGTACGGACCGCACCGAGATCGAAAAGTACCACGAGGGGTTGATCTGCTGCTCGGCCTGTCTGGCCGGCGAGGTTCCGCGCGCCATCACGGCCAACGACCTCGAAAAGGCCGAAGAGGCCATCCGCTGGCACAAAAACCTCTTCGGCGAGGATTACTACCTCGAGCTCCAGCTGCACAAGGCGACCGTCGAACGGGCCAACCACGAAGCCTACCCCATGCAGCTGCATGTGAACAAGCACCTGCGCGAACTGGCCGCGAAGTATAACGTGCGGATGGTCTGCACCAACGACGTGCACTTCGTCGATGAGGACAATGCCGAAGCCCACGACCGTCTGATCTGTCTCTCGACGGGAAAGGACCTCGACGACCCGAAACGCATGCTCTACTCCAAGCAGGAATGGCTGAAAACAACCGCCGAAATGGCGTCGATCTTCGGCGAAACGGATCCCGAGGCGATGGCCACGACCGTCGACATCTGCAACCAGGTCGAAACCTACTCGATCGACCATGCGCCGATCATGCCCAACTTCCAGATCCCTGCGGAGTTCGGAACCGAGGAGGAGTATCGCCGGCGCTTCACCGAGGAGGACCTCTACAATGAATTTACGCGCGACGAAAACGGCAACGTCGTCATGACGGAGGAGGAGGGACGCAAGAAGATCGAAAAACTCGGCGGATACGACAAACTCTACCGTATCAAGTTCGAGGCCGACTATCTGGCCAAACTCACCATGGAGGGTGCCCACCGCCGTTACGGCGAGCACCTGACCGAGGAGCAGGAGGAGCGGCTGCGATTCGAGCTGCACATCATGAAGACGATGGGTTTCCCGGGATACTTCCTCATCGTGCAGGACTTCATCCGCGCGGCCCGCGAGGAGCTGGATGTCTCGGTGGGCCCGGGACGTGGCTCGGCGGCCGGATCCGCCGTGGCATACTGTCTGGGAATCACGCAGATCGACCCGATCGCCTACGACCTGCTGTTCGAGCGTTTCCTGAACCCCGACCGTATCTCGCTCCCGGATATCGACGTCGACTTCGATGACGACGGACGCGGTCGCGTGCTGAACTGGGTGACGCAAAAATACGGCAAGGAGAAGGTCGCACACATCATCACCTACGGCACGATGGCCACCAAACTCTCGATCAAGGATGTGGCCCGCGTACAGAAGCTCGTCCTCTCGGAGTCCGACCGTCTGTGCAAACTCGTTCCCGACAAAACCCCCGAAGGAAAGGCCGTCAAGAGCCTCTCCCAGGCCATCGAACTCGTGCCCGAACTGAAGGCTGCCGAGCAGTCCGACAATCCGGTGCTGCGCGATACGATCCGATACGCCAAGATGCTCGAAGGCAACGTCCGCAATACGGGCGTCCACGCCTGCGGCACGATCATCTGCCGCGACGACATCACCGACTGGGTGCCCGTCTCGACGGCCGACGACAAGGAGACCGGCGAAAAGATGCTCGTCACGCAGTACGAAGGTTCGGTGATCGAGGACACGGGGCTCATCAAGATGGACTTCCTCGGGCTGAAGACCCTCTCGATCATCAAGGATGCCGTCGAAAACATCCGACAGACTAAGGGCAAGAAGATCGACATCGACGACTTCTCGATCATCAACGACCCGACGACCTACAAGCTCTATTGCGACGGACGGACCGTCGGAACGTTCCAGTTCGAGTCCGCCGGCATGCAGAAATACCTCCGCGAACTGCAGCCCTCGACCTTCGAGGACCTCATCGCCATGAACGCCCTCTACCGGCCCGGGCCGATGGACTACATCCCCGACTTCATCGCCCGAAAGCACGGCCGCAGCCCCATCGTGTACGATATCCCGATCATGGAGAAGTACCTCAAGGATACGTACGGCATCACGGTCTACCAGGAGCAGGTCATGTTGCTGTCGCGTCTGTTGGCCAACTTCACCCGCGGTGAGTCCGACACGCTGCGAAAGGCCATGGGTAAGAAGCTCAAGGACAAGCTGGATCATCTGAAGCCCAAATTCATCGAGGGCGGCAAGAAAAACGGCCACGACGAAAAGGTCCTCGAAAAGATCTGGGCCGACTGGGAGAAGTTCGCCTCCTACGCCTTCAACAAGTCGCACGCCACATGTTATTCGTGGGTGGCCTTCCAGACCGCATACCTCAAGGCCAACTACCCGTCGGAGTACATGGCGGCGGTATTGAGCCGAAACCTCACGAACATCGAGCAGCTCACACTCTACATGAACGAGTGCAAGCGGATGGGAATCAGCGTCTTGGGACCCGATGTCAACGAGTCGATGCAGGCCTTCTCGGCCAATTTGGCCGGAGACGTGCGTTTCGGGCTCGCGGCCGTCAAGGGCGTCGGAGCCGCCGCCGTGGAGAGCATCATTTCGGAACGGAAGGCAAACGGCCCCTTCAAGGACATCTTCGATTTCGTCGAACGCGTGAACTATTCGCTCGTCAACCGCAAGTGTCTCGAAAACCTCGCATACGCCGGAGCCTTCGACTCGATCACCGACTTCGCACGCTGCAAGTTCTTCGGAGTGGACACCCGCGACTCGAGCGGCGTCACCTATATCGAACAGCTGATGCGTTACGGGCAGCGTTACCAGAACGAACAGAACAATGCCCAGCAGAGCCTCTTCGGCGGGGGCGGACATGTCGACATCCAGCGTCCGGTGATTCCGGCCTGTGCCGACTGGAGCCAGCTCGAGAAGCTCAGCAAGGAGCGCGAAATGGTCGGTCTCTACCTCTCGGCACACCCCCTGGACGACTACAAGATCATCATCGACCACATGTGCAAGACGCAGCTCTCGGAGCTGGAGAATCTCGAGGCGCTCAAGGGCCAGGAGATTGCCGTGGCCGGCATGGTCGTGAGCGTGCAGAACCTGATGACCAAAACCGGAAAGCCCTGGGGGCGTTTCAAGCTCGAGGATTACAACGGATCTCACGAATTCGCACTCTTTGGCAAGGATTATGAGAACTTCCGCAAGTACCTCTTCGCCGACTACTTCCTCTTCATCCGCGGAAAGGTGCAGCCCCGGCCCTAC
Source organism: uncultured Alistipes sp. (assembly GCA_944320985.1). Lineage (GTDB taxonomy): Bacteria > Bacteroidota > Bacteroidia > Bacteroidales > Rikenellaceae > Alistipes. The sequence continues at coordinate 4,044 of CALUJN010000001.1, forward strand.
AACGACCAGGAGCTGGAGTTCAAGATCCTCTCGATGGTACAGCTGCAGGAGTTGCGCGACACGATGATCAAGGAGATGTACATCCAGCTGCCGATCGAGGAGGTAACTGAAACGCTGATCCGCGACCTTTCGGCACGGGTCCGGGCCGCGAAGGGGAACACGCTGCTGCGGGTGAACGTCTACGACCGCGAAGCGCAGGTCTCGTTGAGCCTCTTTTCGAAGAGCCACAAGATAAGCCTTTCGGCCGAACTCACGAACTATCTGGAAGACAATCAGATACACTATTCAATTGCATAACAACCAAAAACACAGGAAAAATGGCACTGGCAATCAACAAAGAGAATTTTGAGTCGCTGATCGGTGGCGATCAGCCCGTTGTAATCGACTTCTGGGCCGAGTGGTGCGGCCCCTGCCGCATGATGTCGCCCATCGTCGACGAACTCGCCGGCGAGTATGAGGGCAAGGTCGTCATCGGAAAATGCGACGTCGAAGAGAACGACGACATCACGATGAAGTACGGCGTACGGAACATCCCGACGATCATCTTCCTCAAGGGCGGACAGCTCGTCGACAAACAGGTCGGCGCCTGCTCGAAGGATGCCCTGAAGGCCAAGATCGAAAAGCTTCTGTAGGATGCTGCGGTGCGTGGATTACTACGGTCTGCAGGCCGTAGAGTTCTCCAAGGGCGATTATGTGGCGCTGCTCGTCCCGGAAATGGGGGCCAACCTCATCCGGCTGGCCGATGTACGGCGTGGCGTCGAGGTGCTGCACACCCCTGCCCGAGAGGAGATCGAGACCTTTCGGAAAAGGCCCCAGATCTTCGGACTGCCGATCCTCTTCCCGCCCAACCGCATTGCCGACGGGTGCTACACCTTCGAAGGACGCACCTATCGCTACCCGATCACGATCGAGAAGGAGAACAACTACCATCACGGGATCCTGAAGAGTCAGCCGTTCCAGGTCTCGAAGGCCGTGGAGACGGACGACGAGGTGTTGGTCGAGTGTCGCTACTACGCCAATGCAGGGTGTGACGCGATCTTCCGCGATTTCCCGCATGAGTTCAAGTGCAAGATCATCTACCGGCTGACGGCCCAAGGGCTGGAGCAGGAGGTGGTCTTCACGAACCGCAGCCGGCAGCGGATGCCGTTGGGCGTGGGATTCCACACCCCGCTGCGGATCCCGTTTGCCGGGGGCGAGGAGGCCGATTACGTGATGCGGGTGGCCGTCGGGGAGCAGGTCGAACTGAGCGGACGCAACCTCCCGACCGGTCGGAAACTGCCGCTGAACGAACAGTTCGCGAAATTGCGCGACGGTGGATTGCGTGTTACGGGATGCGACGCCATCGAGGCGGGCTTCACGCTGCGCGAGATCGACGTCGACGGAAAGCCCTACCGGGGAGCCCTGGTCGAGAATCTCCGTACGGGTGTGCGGGTCTTCTACGAAGTGGACAGGCAGACGACCTATTGGACCATCTGGAACAACGGAGGCCAGGTCCCCTACTGCTGTCCCGAACCGCAGTCTTGGACAACCAACGCTCCGAATGCCGCCGATCCCGAGGCCGAAGGTTTTCAATCGGTGGCTCCGGGCGAGTCGTGGAGTGCGAAATATCGGCTCTACGTCCGATAAGAGAACGGGGTGCTGTTCAAAATTATCTGAAACGAAGCGGGAGGTCTTGAATGGACCTCCCGCTTTGTTTCAGAACGACTCTTCGACGACCGTCTCCGCGAGCGGTTTGCGGAGCGAATCGTGCCGGTCGGGCGACGAGGGCTCGCCGGCGCCGTAGCCCACGAGCAGAATGTTCACCGGCTCGACATTATCCGGAAGGTGGAACTCCGCACGAACCGCCTCCGGCTTGAACATGCAGATCCACAAGGTATCCAAACCCAGCGAGGCCGCACAGAGCATCATGTGATCCGTCACGATCGAGGCGTCGATATCGCCGATCACCTTGCCGTCGTACTTCCGCGTCCAGGCTTCGTCGGTCGCCACGCAGACGATAATTGCCAGAGGCGCCCCGAAATCCCGCGTACAACGCGTCATCTTCTCCAACCCCTCCTTCGACTGTACGACCACAAGCCGCTGCGGCTGACGGTTCGCGCCCGTCGGGGCGATGCGTCCCGCTTCGAGGATCTGCTGCAGTTTTTCGGGTTCGACCTTCCGGTCGCTGTATTGCCGGCACGCGTAGCGCCGTTTGGCCAATGCAAGAAAGTCCATAGCTGTTGTTTTTGTGGAGACGAAGATACGCAAAATTTACCGGGTATACAAATCGGTACGACCTCCGCAAGGGAGGGTTCAACACCGTCAGGCGTGCGGCGTCAGTCGTTGTCAGTCCCGACTGACAATCTGACAGAAAAAACGGGCTGGCACACCGTTTGTTGGTCTTCGGGCAGAAAAATCAAAATAATACGCCATAAAACTATGAAAAACGGAAAAATCGGTGTTACAACGGAGAACATCTTCCCCGTCATCAAAAAATTCCTCTATTCGGATCATGAAATCTTCCTCCGCGAGTTGATCTCCAACGCCGTGGATGCCACGCAGAAGCTCAAGACCCTCTCGGCCAAGGGCGAAATGAAGGGTGAATTGGGCGATCTGACCATCCATGTGGCTGTCGATCCCAAGGAGCGGACCCTCACCGTCACCGATCGCGGAATCGGCATGACGGCCGACGAACTGGACAAGTACATCAACCAGATTGCCTTCTCGGGGGCTGAAGAGTTCATGGCAAAATACAAGGATCAGGCCATCATCGGACACTTCGGACTGGGATTCTACTCGGCATTCATGGTCGCCGACCGCGTCGAGATCTTCACGAAATCCTTCCAGGAAGGAGCCAAGACCGTGCACTGGAGCTGCAGCGGAACCCCCGAATTCGAGATGGAAGAGACCGACGAGAATCGGGACCGCGGAACGACCATTGTGCTGCATCTCGCCGAGGATACGAAGGAGTATGCCGAAGAGTCCAAGGTTTCGGAACTGCTGAAGAAGTATTGCCGCTTCCTGCCCGTGCCCATCGCCTTCGGGAAGGTCAAGGAGTGGAAGGACGGCAAGTATGTCGACACGGAAAAGGACAACATCATCAACGATGTCGAGCCGCTGTGGACCCGCAAGCCCTCGGAGATCACCGAAGAGCAATACAAGGAGTTCTACCGTGAGCTCTACCCGCTCAGTGACGAGCCCCTCTTCTCGATCCATCTGAATATCGACTACCCGTTCCACCTGACCGGTATTCTCTACTTCCCGAAGATCCACAACAACTTCGAGATCCAGAAAAACAAGATCCAGCTCTACTGCAACCAGGTCTACGTGACGGATCAGGTCGAGGGAATCGTGCCGGAGTACCTGACGCTGCTGCACGGCGTGATCGACTCTCCGGACATTCCGCTGAACGTCTCGCGAAGCTACCTGCAGAGCGACGCCAACGTCAAGAAGATCTCCAGCTACATCACCCGCAACGTCGCAGACCGTTTGCAGGAGCTCTTCAACACCATGCGCACCGACTACGAATCGAAATGGGACGATCTGAAGATCTTCATCCAGTACGGCATCCTTACCGACGAGAAGTTTGCCGAGAAGGCCGCAAACTTCATGCTTTGGAAGAACATCGAGGGCAAGTACTTCACCTCGACGGAGTACACCGAGAAGGTCAAGGAGAACCAGTCCGACAAGAACAAGACCGTCGTTTTCCTCTATGTGGACGACCCCGAAGAGAAGTATACCTCGCTCGAAGCTGCCAAGGCAAAGGGATACGACGTACTCATCATGGATGGGCAGCTGGACAGCCACTACATCAACTGGTATGAGTCGAAGAACAAGGAGTGCCGCTTCGTGCGCGTCGACAGCGACGTGATCGACAAACTCATCCAGAAGGAGGACAGCATCAAGATGTCGCTCACCGAGGCTCAGCAGGAGCTGCTCACGCCGGTCTTCGAGAGTCAGATGCCCAAGGACGACAAGATCCATTACAACATCTCGTTCGAGGCCATGTCTCCCGACGAGGCGCCGGTTGTCATCACGCAGAACGAATTCATGCGACGCATGAAGGAGATGGCACAGATGGGTGGCGGCGGCATGAGCCAGTTCTACGGTCAGATGCCCGACAACTTCACCATCGCCGTAAACGGGAATCACCCCATTGTGATCGACATTCTCGCGGATGTCGAGAAGGCCTACGGCGACAAGCTGAAGACCACGACCAAGAAGATCGATGCCGCAGTGGCCGAAGAGAAGCGCTTCGAAGAGGTCATCAAGGATAAAAAGGAGGCCGACCTCACGCCGGAGGAGAAATCCACCCGCGAGGAGCTTTCGAAGAAGGTCGTCACGCTGCGCGACGAGCGCAACGAACGTCTGCGCGAGATCGGAAGCGGCAACAAACTGGTCAAGCAGATCATCGACCTGGCCCTGCTGACAAACGGCATGCTCAAGGGAAAGAACCTCACGGATTTCATCCAGCGTTCTATCTCGCTCATCGAGAAATAACCGTGCGGCCGTGCGTCATCGGGAGGACCGAGGCGACAACTCCCAACAGAAGACGGGAGGGAATTCCGATCAGGAAATTCCCTCCCGTTTTTTGTGTCCCGTCCGATGCCGGGGCGTGTCAGTTGCCGGCGTTCCCGCTGGCGAACCGTTCCAACTGTGCCCAGTCTCCCGACTGGATCGCCGGGAGAGCCCGGCGGATGCGTTCGTCCGGCCACTCCCACCAGCGGATACGCTGCAGGAGTTCAATCACCTCGGGGGCAAAGCGGGTACGGATGGGACGGGCCGGAATGCCCCCGACAATCGTATAGGGAGCCACATCGCGGGTGACAAGGGCACGAGCTCCGATAACGGCACCATCGCCGATCCGTACACCAGCCATTATGGCAGCCTCGTAACCGATCCACACGTCGTTGCCCACGACAATATCGCCCTTGCAGTCCCAGGCTTCGGCAACCTGCGCACGGTCTCCCTGCCACTCCTCGTAGAAGAGCGGAAAGGTGTAGGTGGAAAGCGACCGCAGCGTGTGGTTGGCACAATTGAAAAGGAACTTTGCACCGCAGGCTATCGAGCAGAATCGCCCGATGACGAGCCGCTCGCGATGGACTGGATAGTGGTAGAGGATATTGTTGGCAGCGAAAAGACGCGGGTCGGATCGGGAATCGTTATAGATCGTGTAGTCGCCGATTTCAATTTGCGGATCATCAACAACGGCATTCAGGTAGACCGTCTGCCGGTCGCCCGTCCGCGGATAGATTTTAGTCATCATGTTTTCAGTCTTTTGAAGCGTTTATCCGTTCACAAACAGGTACAACCATCCGGTCGGAACCGTTGGACAGCCCCGACCCGACGGAACATCGGACTCAGATACAGCGCTTCATCGTGAAAACATCGTTCCCTCCGGCCCCTATTCGGCCGGCGCCTCCGTCCAGCGGGTGCGCAACAGGTCGAGGAACCACTCCGGGCAGCGGCACGGACGCCGCGTATCGCTGTGGATAAAGCCCAACTGGGTCATTCCCGTGTTGATCAACTCTCCCTTTTCGTTATAGATCTCGTAGAAAAAGTTGATGCGCGTCGAAGGGATCTCCCGCAGGATGATCCGCACCGTGAGCAATTCGTCGAAATAGGCCGGCTTGCGGTATTTCGACTGCACCTCGAGGATCGGCATCATGATCCCCCGGCGCTCAACCTCCGCAAACGACATACCCAGATCGCGCAGCAACTCGCTCCGCGCCGCCTCGTAATAACAGATATAGTTCGAATGGTGGCAGATCGCCATCTGGTCGGTATGCTTGTACCAGACCCGGATTTTACAGTCGTGGCTCAACATGATTATTGGATTTTTCGGTTTTCAAAAAAGGGCTAAAGCCCCGAAATCGGCTCCTTTGCCGCATGCTCCGGGGTGTGATTCCCCGACTCCCGTCCGGGACATTGCAGCGATACACTCGCCGGAAGCGGATGGCCCAACAGACGCTCGGCCCCAGTCCGGTCCCCCGCGGCAAGAAGCCGCCGGATCACCGTCGAACTTACCCGTACCCCGTCAACCGTGCAGGGATCCACACGCACAATGCGCAGGCGTCGGGCCAACTCCGGAGCATCGCAGGCCAGGCCATCGTGGCCGAAGCGGTGGTTGTATCCTCCCACAAGGGTCTCGGCACCGATTCGTCCGATGAGGTAATCTTCCACGAACTCCCGTCCCGACAGGGCGCTGAAGCCCCGGTCGAACGGAATCACGATCACGTTATCCACCCCCAGGCTCTCCAGCAGTGCGATTTTTTCGTCGAGCGTCGTCAGCAACAGCAGATCTCCGCCCCGCCCCAGCGCGATACGCGGATGAGGATCGAAGGTCAGCACGATACTTTCACCCCCCGCTGCCCGGGCTTCGGCAACCAACCGCCCGATCAGGGCCTGGTGCCCGAGGTGCACACCATCGTATGATCCGACGGTAATCACCGGATGCTCAAAGTGCGGAAGTTCTGCAAAGCCGTGAAATACCCGCATCTCAGGTGTTGGCGTTGGCATCGCTCTCCTTGACGAAATAGGCCACCTTCTCCAGCAGCGTCGTGATGTCGTAATTCTCGACCACGATGCCCTGCGGAAAGTTCAAGGGCGTGGAGGTGAAGTTCAGAACCCCCTTGATTCCGGCATTGATGATCGGCAGAACAAGCGTCGGAGCCACCTTCGTGGGCGACGAAACAATCACGATCGAGATATCCTTGTCCTCGACGATCTCCTCGAAGTTATCCATGTGGTAGCACGGTATTCCATCGATGGTCTTGCCCACCTTCTCGGGATCCACATCGAAGGCCGCCGTAATCTTGAGCTTGAGACCCTTGCCGTTGAAATACTTCGTGATGGCCTGACCCAGATGTCCCATTCCCAGCACCGCAATGTTCATCGGTGTGGGACTGTCGAGGATGTTGCTGATGTACCCGATCAGCACCTGCACGTCGTAACCCTTCTTCGTATCGCTCGAGAAACCGATCAGCATCAGATCGCGCCGAACCTGCACGGCCGTAATACCGTGAATGCCGGCCAGGACATGCGAAAAGACATGCGTGATACCCTGACGGTGACACGACAGCAGCGTCCGCCGGTATTCGCTCAACCGCTCAATGGTCTTTTCGGGTATCGTATTCGTCAAGGTTGCCATGACTATTTAATGGTTATCGTGAAATCTTTGTGGTAGTTCACCCGCGTCCAGTTATGGTTGACGTGGTTGGCCCGGCCCTCGGGTTGACTGAACAGATAGGTAGTCTGCAACGGCGTATAACGACGGTCTTCGAGATCGTACTCGATATCACCGTACATGGCCGGGGCAAAGATCACGGCCGTATCATACCCGCGGTAGGAAAAGAGGGTCGGCAGCATCCCGAACGAACGCAGATAGGCGCTGTCGAAGGCCTTCACCGTCTCCGAATCCCGTTTGGCGTGGTAGGTCGAGATGAAGACCACCCGATCCTTGAAGAAGATGGCACGGTCGAGGTTGTTGAAGCGGTTCCAGCGCGCATTGCCCAGAACGGTGAAGCGGGGAGCCGTACGGCCCCGCGAGGTGATGCTCGTATCGGCCGAGGCAAGTGCGGCCAGGATCCGGTCCACATCCACCTCGTTGTCCGAAAGAATCACAAAGACGTTCTCCGCATCGTTCTCCAGCAGCGGCGTCAGATCGCTCGAACTTCCGCCCCCCTGCGACGAGGGATGTTCGTATCGGTAATTGTAGCGTTCGTAGGGACGATTGCCCAACAGCGCAAGCATCTCCTGCTCGAACTCCCGGTCGACGGTCGACGTATAGATCAGCGTCACCCGCTTGTCCGGGGCGACCAGCTCCTGAACCTTTTCATACTTGCGGGCCGGATCGGGCGCCAGCTGGAAGAGCACGTCGCTGTTTATCCTTTCGAGGTTGGCCAGGGGCGACACCACCGGAATGCGCCGCTGCTCGGCAAAGCGGACAACCGGACCGAGCCCCTCCTCATAGACGGGGCCTACGATCAGATCGGCACGGCGGAAGGTGGGATCCTCGAGAATTTCGTGAACTCGCATCGTATCCCGGGCCGTATTGTAGAGATCGACGTTCACCGAGATGCCCGATTTGCGCTTCACGCTGTCCAGTCCCAGCAGGAAACCCTGATAGAACTCCAGGTAGTTGCCGTTCGGCGTTCCGTCGACGGCCAGCGGAAGCATCACCGCCACATGGAGCGGTTCGCTGCGGCGCAGGGCCCGGAATTCAATCGGCTCCACCTCGGCGAAGCGAGGCAGCGAATCCGGACGGAGCGTATCCGCAGCGGCCGGCGGGACCGCATCGCCCGACCCCGGAACGACAATCATCGCCCCAGCCTTCAGATCCGCAGGCTGCAGTCCGCCGTTGAGCGCACTCAGCTCCGATTCCGTAATGCCGAAGCGGCGCGAAAGCGAATAGAAGGTCTCGCCCGGATGGACGATATGATAGGACGTTCCGCTATCTGCCACACTGTTCAACGACTGCCGATACTCCTCCCACTGCTGTTGCGTCCCGGCTTCATCCTCCGAACCGATCTGCTTGCGGCGGATCAGGATCCGCTCCCCGAGGCGCATGTGCAGCGGATCGAGATTCGGATTGTCCTCCAGAAGCGTCTTCACCGGAATCTCGTACTGACGCGAAATGGCATAGAGCGTCTCGCCGCGGATCACGTAGTGGAAGTCGAACGTCTTGCGCAACTTGCGGTCCGAACGGGTGTCGGGGGCTTCGGCCACATAGGGAATCTTGATGTTCTCGTCGGCCTTCAGTCCCTGGGCGAGCGACGGGTTGTTCTCCAGAATCACCTGCTCTCCCACGCCATAGGTCTTCGAGAGTCCGTAGAGCGTCTCCCCGGACTGCACCGTATGGATGTAGTATTTGGCGCCGTTGATGTAGACGATCGTCGTGGACTTCCCGCCCGCAAGGGCCGAAAGCCCCCACGCAAACATCAGGAGTGTGGCACAGAGTCGTTTCATCGTCTATTTGTTCTGCAGTTTGTCCCGCATGCGGATCTCGGTGATCACCTTTTTCGTATAGAGCGGGAAATCTCCGTTCATCATCCAGGCATAGTAACTCGGCTCCACGCGGAAAATCTCCGCCACAGAGCGGCCCTTGTACTTGCCGAAACCGAAAATCTCCTCGCCCTTTTCGTTATAGAGGATGCGTCCGGCGTAGTCGGCCGATTCGCCCCGGCTGGAAAACTCCGCCAGTTTGTCGACATCGTTCTCCAGATCCGGATAGCGGTCCAACTGCGCCTTGAGCACCTCGTAGGTCGCCCGCGTGTCGGCTTCCGCCGAATGGGCCTCGTCGAGATCACGGTCGCAATAGAACTTGTAGGCCGCAACGAGCGTCCGCTGCTCCTTCTTATGGAAGATATTCTGCACATCGACGAACTTGCGGCGTTTCAGGTCCACATCCACCCCCGCCCGCAAAAACTCCTCGACGAGCACCGGAAGATCGAAACGGTTCGAATTGAATCCGCCGAAATCACACCCCCGGATGAACTGCTCGAGCGATTTGGCTACCTGGGCAAAGGTCGGACAATCCTTCACATCGTCGTCCGTAATGCCGTGCACGGCCGTCGCCTCCGCGGGAATGTGCATCCCCGGATTGAGCCGGCGCGTTTTGGTGATCTCCTCGCCGTCGGGCATCACCTTGATCATCGAGATCTCCACGATCCGGTCCCGGGCCGTATCGACACCCGTAGTCTCGAGATCGAAGAAGACGATCGGACGTTTGAGTTTCAACTTCATTCCCGCAGCGCCTTACGCATTGATCATCATCGGCATGAGCAGCATCAGCGTCGAGCTCGTCTGCTTGTCGTCGTAGACCGGTTTAAAGACGCCGGCACGCGTCGAATCGGCCAGTTCGATCACCACCGTCGGCGTATCCATGTTCGAGAGGATCTCCACCAGGAACGTCGACTTGAAGCCGATCGAGATGGGTTGTCCGTCGTAGCTGCACGAGATCGTCTCGTTGGCCGACACCGAGAAGTCGATGTCCTGGGCCGTGAGGTTGATCCGGTTGTCGGCGATATCCATGCGGATGAGGTTCGTCGTGGGGTTCGAGCAGACCGCTACACGCTTGATGCCGTTCACCAGTTCGATGCGGTCCACAAGCACCTTGTTGGGGTTGTTGGCCGGAATCACGGCGTTGTAGTTCGGGTAGTTGCCCTCGATCAGGCGGCATACCAGCGTGTGGCTCTTGAGCGTGAACATGGCGTTCTTCGAATCGAAGGCCATATCAATGGCGTCGTCCTCCTTCAGCAACACCGACTTGAGCAGGTTGGCCGGCTTCTTGGGCAGGATGAACGAGGCCGAAACCTCGTTTTCGACCTCCGATTCGTACTTGACCAGTTTGTGGGCATCCGTGCCGACGAAGGTCACCACGCCGGGGGCCAGGTTGATGAAGACACCGGTCATCACGGGACGGAACTCGTCGTCGGCCGTGGCGAAGACCGTCTTGTTGATGCCGTTGACCAGAATGTCCACATCCAGGCTGATCTCCTTGCGCTCGGACATAAGCTGCGGCACGGCCGGATAGCTCACGGCACTGGCACCCGGAATCGAGAGCGAACCGCTCTTCCAGTTGATCTTGATCTCCCAGTTCTTGTCGTTGACCTCGATGGTCAGAGGCAGCTCCGGGAACTCCTTCAGCGAGTCGAGCATCAGTTTGGCCGGAGCGGCGATCGTACCCTCGCTCTCGACGCTCTCCACTTCGATCTGACCCACGAGCGTCGTCTCCAGGTCCGAGGTCGTCACCTTCAACGTCGTGCCGTTGAGTTCCATGAGGAAGTAATCCAGAATGGGCAGCGTATTCTTGTTGCTGATCACTTTGCCGGTTGTTGCCAGAAGAGAAAGCAGTGCCGAACTTGATACGGAAAATTTCATAGTCGTTATTTCTGTTTTTTATTGCTTAAAGGATTCGTATTGTCATTTTTCGGGACCCGGGCCCGAGGTGCGGGATCAATCCAGCGCGGCCAGCTTGTCGAGCGCCATCGAGATCATCCGCTTCACGTGGGGTTTGTAATCCGTGTTGGCTTCGTGGGCGATACGCTGCGCAATGATCGTGCAGATCGTCGCGGCGCGGTGTCCCATCAGCGCGGCGAGTCCGGCCAGGGCCGAACCCTCCATCTCGAAGTTGGTGATGCGGCGCCCGCCGAAGTCGAACGATTCGATCTTCTCGTTCAGACGGACGTCGTGCGGTTCGAGGCGCACCCAGCGGCCCTGCGGAGCGTAGAAACCCGGAGCGGCGATGGTGATGCCTTCACGCGTCGTATCGCGGAAGTGCTCGAAAAGGGTCTTGTCGGCGTCGACAAAATAGGGGCGCGGCATCTTCTCATACCAGCCCGTATGGCGGACGAAAGCCTCCTCCAACTCCAGATCGCAGACCGCATCACGGCCCTTGTAGTAGCTCAACAGTCCGTCGAAACCGCACGAAGTGCGCGAAAAGACGAACTCCCCGACCCGGATGTCGGGCTGAATGGCCCCCGAGGTACCCAGGCGCACGAGCGTCAGCTGACGTTTTTCGGCCTTTTCCTGCCGCGTGGCGAAATCCACATTGGCCAGCGCATCGAGCTCCGTCACGCAAATATCGATGTTGCCGATGCCGATACCCGTCGAAAGCACCGTCATGCGTTTCCCGCGATAGGTACCCGTCACGGTGCGGAATTCGCGGTTCGCAACCTCACATTCCTTCGTGTCGAAATGTTCGGCCACGAGGGCTACCCGACCGGGGTCGCCGACCAGAATTACCGTGTCGGCCAACTGCTCGGGAAGCAGGTGGAGGTGGAAAATCGAACCATCGTCGTTGATAATCAATTCGGAAGCAGGAATCGTCCTCATAATTGTTGGTTTTTAATTTCCATAATTGGCATAAAAGTAATATATTTACCTCGAATATCAAAACTTGGTCACGAATTTTTATTTTTGTCAAATACCCCTAAAAACCATCTGAACATGACACTTATCAAATCCATTTCGGGAATCCGCGGAACTGTCGGAGGACCCTCGGGCGAAAACCTGACGCCGATCGACATCGTGAAATTCACGACGGCCTACACCCGCCTGATCGCACGCCGCAATCCCGGCAAACGCCTCACCATCGTCATCGGCCGCGACGCCCGGCTGTCGGGGGAACTGGTCATGGATCTGGTCGAAGGAACGCTGCTGGCGTGCGGCGCCGACGTCATCAACGTGGGCCTCTGCACCACGCCCGGCACCGAGATGGCCGTCATCACGCGCAAAGCCGACGGCGGAATCATCCTCACCGCCTCGCACAACCCCCGTCAGTGGAACGCCCTCAAGCTTCTGAACGCTCACGGAGAGTTCCTCTCCGCCGCCGAAGGACAGGAGGTTCTGGACATGGCCGAGGACGAGACGTTCGAATACCCCGCGATCGATCAGATCGGACACGTCATCGCCCGCGAAGATTTCAACGACGAGCATATCCGCCAGGTACTGGCCCTGCCGCTCGTGGAGGTCGAGACCGTACGCAAACGCCGCTTCAAGGTGGTCATCGACGCCGTGAACTCCGTGGGCGGCATCGTCATGCCGAAACTGTTGCGTGAACTGGGCTGCGAGGTCATCGAGCTCAACTGCGCCCCCACGGGTGAATTCGCCCACAATCCCGAACCGCTGCCACAGCACCTCACCGAAATCTCGGAGGTCATCGTCCGCGAAAAGGCCGATCTGGGCGTGGTGGTCGACCCCGACGTCGACCGGCTGGCCTTCGTCTCGGAGGATGGATCGATGTTCGTCGAGGAGTACACGCTGGTGGCCGTCGCCGACTACATCCTCACCGAAAATCCCGGCGGCGTGACCGTCTCGAACCTCTCCTCGTCGCGGGCCCTGCGTGACGTCACGGAGCGACACGGCGGAAAATACTACGCTTCGGCCGTGGGTGAAGTCAACGTCACCACCAAGATGAAGGAGGTCGGAGCCGTCATCGGAGGCGAAGGAAACGGCGGAGTGATCTATCCCGAACTCCACTACGGCCGCGATGCGCTGGTCGGAACGGCACTCTTCCTGACGTGGCTCGCAAAGAAGGGAATGACCATGACCCAGCTGCGTGCAACCTATCCGGCCTACTACGCCTCGAAGAACAAAATCGAGTTGACTCCGGCCATCGACGTGGATAAAGTGCTGCGTGAGGTAAAGGCTCGTTATGCCAATGAAAACGTGAATGATATCGACGGTGTGAAGATCGACTTTGCGGAGAACTGGGTTCATCTGCGCAAGTCGAATACCGAACCCATCATCCGCGTCTACACCGAGGCCAAATCGATGGAGGAGGCCGATGCCCTGGCCCAACGCTTCATCTCGGAAATCAAAACGATCTGCAACCTCTGACACACCATCCGACCATGAAAAAATATCTGCTGATCCTTTCCGTCGCCGGCATGCTGATCTCCTGCTGCGGGAAGGGCCGCAAGGCCTCCCAGACCGAAGAGGCGGCCGCCACTGCGGTTACGACCGGAATCCCGGTCCCGGACGGACATACGGCCGAAACGTCTCTCGATTACCTCGGAACCTACACCGGGACGCTCCCGGGAGCCGACTGCCCGGGAATCGAAACGACAATCGTCCTCGCCCCCGACTCGACCTATACCCTGCACATGAAGTACCTCGAACGCAATGTGGTATTCGATGAAAAAGGGTCGTTCGAAGTCAAGGGCAACCTGTTGACGCTGACCCCCTCCGACGGTGGACGCCCCGGATACTACAAGGTCGAGGAAAACCGGCTGCGGCATCTCGACGGCGACCAACAGCCGATTACGGGCGATTTAGCCGACCATTATCTACTACAGAAAAAATCATGACGGAAAATGGATAAGGTAAAGGATTATATAAGCACAAACAAAGAGCGTTTTATCAACGAGTTGTTCGATCTGCTGCGCATTCCGTCGATCAGTGCGCAGTCCGAACACAAGCCCGACATGCAACGTTGCGCCGAGTTCCTGGCAGCAGCGCTGGTCAAGGCCGGAGCCGACCGTGCCGAGGTGATGCCCACGGCCGGAAATCCCGTCGTCTATGCCGAAAAGATCATCAGCCCGAAGGCCAAAACCGTGCTGGTATACGGCCATTATGACGTGATGCCCGTGGACCCGCGCGAGGAGTGGCGAACCGATCCCTTCGAGCCCGTCATTCGCGACGGCAGAATCTGGTGCCGCGGCGCCGACGACGACAAGGGTCAGTTGTGGATGCATGCCAAAGCCTTCGAGGCGATGTGTGCAACCGATTCGCTCCCCTGCAACGTCAAGTTCATGCTCGAGGGCGAGGAGGAGATCGGTTCGGCCAGTCTCTACGACTTCTGCCGTGAGCACAAAAAGCTCCTCAAAGCCGACATCATCCTCGTCTCGGACACCTCGATGCTCTCGATGCAGACCCCGTCGATCACCTGCGGGCTGCGCGGCCTGGCCTACATGGAGGTCGAGGTCACGGGGCCGAACAAGGATCTGCATTCCGGGCTGTTCGGAGGTGCGGTGGCCAATCCGGCCAACGTGCTGACACGGCTCGTTGCCAGTCTGATCGACGAGAACGGACGTGTTACGATCCCGGGCTTCTACGACGACGTACGCGAACTGACCCCGGCCGAGCGCAAGGCTTTCAACCGCGCACCGTTCAACCTGACGGACTACAAAAAGTCCCTCGAAATCGGAGATGTCGAGGGCGAGGCGGGCTACACGACGCTCGAACGCACCGGGGTCCGTCCGTCGCTCGATGTCAACGGTATTTGGGGCGGTTATATCGGCGAAGGAACCAAGACCGTCATTCCGTCGAAGGCCTCGGCCAAAATCTCCATGCGGCTGGTGCCGAATCAGGACTACCGCAAGATCTCGAAACTCTTCGAACGCCATTTCCGGAAGATCGCTCCCAAGAGCGTGAAGGTCGTCGTGAAGGCGCTCCACGGAGGCATGCCCTACGTCGCACCGACCGACATGCCCGCCTACAAGGCCGCCGAGAAGGCCATCGTGGAGACCTTCGGCAAGAAGCCCCTGCCCTTCTATTCGGGCGGTTCGATCCCGATCATCAGCGGTTTCGAGTCGATTCTGGGGACCAAGTCCCTGCTGATCGGCTTCGGACTCGCCGAGGACGCCATCCATTCGCCCAACGAGAGTTTCGGACTCGAACAGTTCGAACGCGGCGTGGAGACCATTCCGTGGTTCTACAAGTATTTCGCCGAGAGTCGTTAAACCCGAAAAACGGCTGAACGATGTACGATACCTATCTGGAGGCGGCCATCGGGATGGCCCGCGAGGCCGGAGCCATACAACTCGCCGCATTCCGCAGCGGGGACCTCGGCGTCGAGACCAAATCGAACCTTTATGATGTCGTCACGCGCGTCGACAAGGAGTGTGAGGCGTTGATCGCCCGATGCATCGCGGAGCGTTTCCCCGAGCATGCCCTGTTGGGCGAGGAGGGCGGCCAGCGCGGTGCGGCCGCAAGCGAATGGCTGTGGGTGGTCGATCCGCTGGACGGCACGACCAACTACAGTCAGGGGCTGCCCGTCTTTACGGTATCGATCGCCCTGCAGCACCGCGGAGAAACGGTCGTCGGGGTGGTATATGCCCCCTGGCTCGACGAGCTCTACACGGCGGCAAGGGGTGGCGGAGCGTGGCTCGCGGAGCGCGGGAAAGAGCCCCGACCGATCCGCACGGCCGGGAAAGCGGAGATCCGTACGGCGGTACTCGCCACGGGATTCCCCTACGACAAGGATGTCAATGCGGACAACAACCTCGACAATGTGGAACGGATTCTGCCCCACATCCGCGGATTGCGCCGCATGGGTTCGGCGGCCTACGATCTGTGCTGCGTGGCCGCCGGATGGATCGACGCCTATTGGGAACTGGCGCTCCATGAGTGGGACGTCTGTGCCGGAACGTTGATCGTCGAGGAGGCCGGAGGCGTGGTCGAACCGTTACGCACGGACCGCGGGGTCTCGGTCCTCGCGGGAAACAGTTCGCTGGTCGGGGCCTTGCATTCGTATATCCGGTAGCGGATTCGGCAAACGGTTGAAGAAGACCGGATTACCGGAAAAGGACAAAGGGCGGGAGTTTTTCCCGCCCTTTCCGGTATTTATTTATTAAATTTTTTTCTTATCTTGGCTCCATAAATCTTCGAAAAAATGTGCGGAATTGTCGGTTATGTCGGGCGGCGTGAGGCCTGTCCGATTCTCATCAAGGGGTTGCACCGCCTCGAATACCGGGGATACGACAGCGCAGGTGTCGCGCTGGTCAATGACAAAGGTGCTCTTAACGTCTACAAATGCAAAGGTAAGGTCTCCGAACTGGAACATTTCCTCCAGGGTAAGGATCTCGGCGGATCGATCGGTATCGCCCACACCCGTTGGGCCACACACGGCGTGCCGAACGATGTCAATGCACATCCCCACTACTCCGAATCGGAGAACATCGCGCTGATTCACAACGGAATCATCGAAAACTACCGCGTACTGAAGGAGGCGCTCGTCGAAAACGGATACACGTTCCGCAGCAGCACCGATTCCGAAGTGCTGGTCAATCTGATCGAATACATCCGCACGACGAACCGCTGTACGCTCCTCGAAGCCGTGCGGCAGGCCCTGCGCCAGGTGATCGGAGCCTACGCCATCGCCGTCATCGAGAAGGGGAATCCCGATGAGATCATCGCCGCACGCCAGAGCAGCCCGATGGTCGTGGGGATTGGCAACGGAGAGTATTTTCTCTCGTCGGACGCCGCCTCGATCATCGAGTACACCCAGGATTTCGTCTATGTCAACGACGGCGAGATCGCCGTCATCAACCGCAACGCCCCGCTCAAGGTCGTGACCCTCGACAACCACGACGCACGGATCGACATCAAGAAACTCCAGCTCTCGATCTCGCAGCTCGAAAAGGGCGGATACCCCCACTTCATGCTCAAGGAGATCTACGAGCAGCCCCGAACGCTGGTGGACTGCATCCGCGGAAGGATCAATGCCGAGACCTGCGAGGTGAAGCTCTCCGGCGTGATCGACCACCGCGAGCGGTTCCTCAAGGCACGCAGGATCATCTTCGTGGCGTGCGGAACCTCGTGGCACGCCTCGCTCATCGGCGAGCATCTGATCGAGTCGATCTGCCGCATTCCCGTCGAGGTGGAGTACGCCTCGGAGTTCCGATACCGCAACCCCATTCTCCGCGAGGACGACATCGTCATCGCCGTATCGCAGTCGGGCGAAACGGCCGACACGCTCGCCGCCGTCGAGCTGGCCCGCAAGGCCGGAGCCTTCGTCTTCGGAATCTGCAACGTCGTCGGATCCTCCATCGCCCGGGCCACCGACTCCGGAGCCTACATCCACGTCGGACCCGAGATCGGTGTCGCCTCGACAAAGGCCTTCACCGGGCAGGTGACGGTCATGGCCATGCTCGCACTGGCCATCGGCCGTGAAAAGGGAAGCGTTTCGGAAAGTTATTACCACGAAGTGGCCTCGGCGCTGCTCCATCTGCCCGAGACGCTCGAAGAGGTACTGAAGGTCGCCCCGCAGATCGCCGACCTCTCGAAGATCTTCACCTATGCCCACAACTTCATCTACCTCGGGCGCGGATACAACTACCCCACGGCCCTTGAAGGAGCCCTGAAGCTCAAGGAGATCTCCTACATCCACGCCGAGGGCTACCCCGCCGCCGAGATGAAGCACGGCCCCATTGCGCTGATCGATGCCGAAATGCCCACCGTAGCCATCGCAACGCCGGATCACACCTACGAAAAGACCGCCTCGAACATCGAGGAGATCAAGGCCCGCGGCGGCAAGATCATTGCCGTCTGCGCCCGCGACGACCAGCAGGTGCGCCGCTCGGCCGACTATGTGATCGAGGTGCCGGTCATCACCGAATGTCTGATGCCGATCGTCGTGTCGGTGCCCCTGCAGCTGCTGGCCTACTACATCGCCGTCTACAAGGGACGCAACGTCGACCAACCCCGCAACCTCGCCAAGTCCGTGACCGTGGAATAGCTCCATCGGGAAGGGAGAAGGCAGCAAGAGGCAACGAGGGGCTGCAAGAGAGCAAGGACTAAGTGGGCTCAAGGACAGCAAGGAAGCAGCAAGGAAACAACGAAGGGCCGCAAAGGGCCGCACAAAAGGCTGCAAGAAGCTGCAAACCGCTCCACGCCCTGGTTTGGCACACAAAAGAGAGGCCGACCCCGCTAACGGGATCGGCCTCTGTCGTTTCACAACGCGAAGCGGCTACATCTCCTCCCAGGCGTAGCGGATCGCGCGGTTCAGCTGGTCGATGAAGGGTTTCGTGCGGCGGAACTCCTCCACGAGCCGGTCCGTCAGGTTGCCGGAGAGCACCCACTCCTCCGAAACCGTCTTCGTCATGCAGTAGTCCTTCAACTTGAGCAGATCGGCAAACTCGGAGTCCGAGGGAAAACCCGTCGGAACCCGTTTCAGACTGTTCGACGTGTCGAGTCGGAAACCTCGGGCTCCATGGATCGACTGCCGCATCTCCGACCCGTGGTCCAGCACCTCCTCACGGATCGAACGCAGCAGCGTCGGCTCGATGCAGACGGCTCCGGCCGCCAGCAGGTGGTTGCCCAACAGTCCGTCGTCGCACGTCGGCTCCAGGTGGAAATAGTAGCCCGCATACCCCGACTTTTTCCCCTTCGGCGCGATGAAGGCTCCGATCCAACTCTTATAGGGACGTTTGTCTGCCGAAAAACGCGTATCCCGGGCAATGCGATAGGTGCAATCCTGCGGACGCAGGCCCCGCACCGTCGCATCGAACGTCGCAATCCCTTCGATCAACTCCGCCGTGAAAGCGGCCCACAGCCCCTTCACGTGCGTCCATTCCGAACGGTGGGCGTCGAACCAATCCCGGTCGTTGTTGTCGTGCAGGCGCCGCAGAAAATCCAGGATCTCCTCCATTCCCTACCAGGCAAAGAGCGGGTAGCCGGCCATCAGCGCATTCACATCCTTGCGCACGGCGGCGATATTCTCTTCGTTCTCCGGATCGTTCAGAACCCGGTCGATCAGTCCCACGATGTAGTCCATCTGCTCCTCCTTCAGACCGCGCGTCGTAATGGCCGGCGTACCGAAGCGAAGTCCCGACGTCTGGAACGGCGAACGCGAGTCGAACGGAACCATGTTCTTGTTCGTCGTGATGTCGGCAGCCACGAGGCACTTCTCGGCCAGTTTGCCCGTCAGTTCGGGGAACTTCGTCCGAAGGTCAACCAGCATCAGGTGGTTGTCCGTACCCCCCGAGACGATCTTATACCCCCGTTTGGTGAAGGCAGCGGCCATGGCGGCAGCATTCTTCTGCACCTGACGCTGGTACTCCTTGTATTCGGGCTGCAGCGCCTCGCCGAAGGCCACGGCCTTGGCGGCGATCACGTGCTCGAGCGGTCCGCCCTGGATTCCCGGGAAGACGGCCGAGTTGAGGATCTGCGACATCATCTTCACCGCCCCCTTCGGCGTCGTCTGACCCCACGGATTCTCGAAGTCCTTGCCCATGAGGATAATACCGCCACGCGGTCCGCGCAGCGTCTTGTGGGTCGTCGAGGTGACGATATGTGCGTATTTTACCGGGTTTCCCAACAGTCCGGCGGCAATCAGTCCCGCCGTATGGGCCATATCCACCAGAAGCAGGGCCCCGACCTTGTCGGCAATCTCCCGCATGCGCTTATAGTCCCACTCCCGCGAGTAGGCCGAAGCTCCGCCCACGATCAGTTTCGGCCGGCACTCCAGCGCCTTGCGCTCCATGGCGTCGTAGTCGATCCTACCAGTCGCCTCGTCCAGCTGGTAGCCGACGGCCTTGAAGTATTTGCCCGACATGTTCACCGGCGAACCGTGCGAAAGGTGTCCTCCGTGGGCCAGGTCAAGACCCATGAAGGTGTCGCCCGGCTGCAGGCAGGCAAAGAATACGGCCATGTTGGCCTGAGCCCCCGAGTGCGGCTGCACGTTCGCCCACTCCGCACCGTAGAGCTCGCACACACGCTCGATGGCCAGCCGCTCCACCTTGTCCACCACCTCGCAACCGCCGTAGTAACGCGCCGCGGGATAACCTTCGGCATACTTGTTCGTGAGCACCGAGCCCATGGCCTCCATCACCTCCTCGCTGACGAAGTTCTCCGAGGCGATCAGTTCGATACCGTGCATCTGACGGCTCCGCTCCTCGGCAATCAATTCGAAAATCCGGGAATCTCTTTTCATCTTTTTTATCTGGGTTATTGAATGATTTCTTTCAGTTCGG
The DNA here is from genome assembly GCA_944320985.1 of uncultured Alistipes sp. Taxonomy (GTDB): domain Bacteria; phylum Bacteroidota; class Bacteroidia; order Bacteroidales; family Rikenellaceae; genus Alistipes. Next base: position 24,221 of record CALUJN010000001.1, read on the forward strand.
TGACGCTGACGACCTTCCCGATGACGGGGATCTCCTGCCGGACCAGGCCGAGGCCCGGGACCAGCCACTGCGTCATGAGGCTCTCCATCGTCGTTTCTCCCGTTGTGGTCGTCGTCCGAAATTCGATACGCGTCGCCTCGAATCGCCCCGCCGGAGTCTTGATCCGTTCGCGGCCGACCACCCGCACGCTGTCCGAAAAGACGGAGACCGTCATCCGCTCATCCTGCCTCCGGCCCGAAAGCGAAAAACCGAAACCCGGGAACACATCACCGGGATTCATGACGGCAGGCAGCATCTGATTGCGCGAAACGACCTCGACATCCTCCACCTGCATCGTGCGGAGCAATTCGTACATCTGCTCCGGCGCCTCGACATACAGGACCGTCGAATCGGGATAAACACGCCAATGTTCGACCACAGGCTGCCCCTTTCTGGTATAAGACAAGCGGACCGCACCGTTGTCGTCCGTCGAAACCTCCTTGTCCAGCGTGGCCGTCACCGTGCCGCCGATCGACTCCTCATAGATCAGATGCGTGCCGGCAGTCGTGCAAATCCACGGCTCGGAGGCCATCGCAACAGCAACAGGAAACAGCAGAATCAGGAAAAGGGTGCGCTTCATCGTGCAGGCATGCTTTACAGCGGGTAAAGATAACGATATTTATTCAAATTTCTATTTATCCCTTGCTTTTTCTATTCGGAACCTGCGGTATGCACATTAAAATATTTTCACTATCTTTGTCCCCGCCTAACCGGTTGATAGTACCTTTAAAAAAATATTGTTATGAAATTGCTCGAAGGAAAAGTGGCCGTTGTTACCGGCGCCGCACGCGGCATCGGAAAGGCCATCGCTCTGAAATTCGCCGCAGAAGGGGCCGATGTCGCCTTCACCGATCTGGTGATCGACGAGAACGGAAAGGCCACCGAAGCCGAAATCGCCGCCCTCGGCGTCAAAGCTAAAGGCTATGCCTCCAATGCCGCGAACTTCGAAGAGACCCATCAGGTCATCGACCAGATCATGAAGGATTTCGGTCACATCGACATCCTGGTCAACAACGCCGGTATCACCAAGGACGGACTGATGATGCGCATGTCCGAGGCTCAGTGGGATGCCGTACTGACCGTAAACCTCAAGTCCGCATTCAACTTCATCCATGCCGTCACGCCGATCATGGCCCGTCAGAAGGGCGGATCGATCATCAACATGTCGTCCGTCGTGGGCGTCAGCGGCAACGCCGGACAGTGCAACTACTCCGCCTCGAAGGCCGGTATGATCGGGCTGGCCAAGTCGATCGCCAAGGAGATGGGACCCCGTGGAATCCGTGCCAACTGCATCGCCCCGGGATTCATCATCACCGACATGACCGACAAACTCCCCGATTCGGTCAAGGAGGAGTGGTACAAGCAGATTCCGTTGCGCCGTGGCGGTACGCCCGAGGATGTCGCCAAGGTGGCTCTGTTCCTCGCATCGGATCTCTCGTCGTATGTCAGCGGACAGGTGATCCACTGCTGCGGTGCCATGAACTGCTAAGAACACCCTCCCGTTTGTGGGGAGAGCGATTTTACACGGAGCGTTTCCCGACCGGGAGACGCTCCTTTTTCGTTCAAGGCTGGGAGGAGAGGGAGGGGGGGGGAAAGGGATTCACGGGTAGGCGGTTTACCGGGCGGACAGGTGCAGATCGGGAGTCGAGGAGGCCGCGGATCGGGAGTCGGAGAGGGCGCGGATCGGAAGTCGAGGAGGACGCGGATCGGGTGTCGGAGAGGACGCAGCTCTCGAGCATGGGCGGAACAGTTCTCGGGCAGAAGCGGCAAGATACACGGAGCGGGCCACAGAATGGAGCCATTTTCGGAGCAGAACGGGGCAGCACGTGAATCGAAGAGGCCGCGACTTTCAACTGGAACAAAAGCAATTTTCGGGACAGAACGAAGAAGCCAGAAGAGATAAAGAGGACATTTTTCCCCATTTATAGTCGTATTCGTCTCTCCTTTAGGCGCTCTTGTCACTTTTTTCCATTATATTTGCATAATAAGGGTTGGCCGCAATATGGTCTGTCCTGTTATTTGTCCCGGTATGAAACGATTCGTGATCCTTTTGGCCGCGCTGACGGCCCTGCATGGAGCCCTCTCCGCTCAGGAGGCAACGCTCCCCACTCCCGATGCCAAGGCAATCGCCATGGGCGGTGTGACGATGACAACCCTCTCCAGTTCGCACCCCATCTACAACAATGCGGCCATCACGGTCTTCTCGATGACACCCTCGCAGATCTCCTCTTCCTACTACGGGCAGGGTACGTTCGACTACTATGCCGTATCGGGAAGCTGCCGGCTCGATCAGGCCAACCTCCTGCAGGCCGGATGGCGCCAGTATCTGCGGGAACGTGGGAACAACGACATGGCCGTCGATCTGGGCTACACCCGCAAGCTTAACGAAAACTGGGCGCTCGGTATCGTCGCCCGTTATCTGCGACTGAACCGGCCCGATATCTCGGCCGATGCACTGGCCGCAGACCTCAGCATGGCCTATCAACGCCCGCTGGAGAACCTCGGAAGCTACTCCGCACTGCGGATCGGCGCCAAACTCGCAAACCTCGGAGCCTATCTCCGCGAAACGGATTACATGCTCCCGATGGACCTCACGGTCGGAGCGGCACTCGACACGTTCCTCTCGGATGCCCATGAAATCACGGTCGGAGCGGATCTCGGCTACTACTTCTATCCGAAATCCGTCCGCGGATGCCAGATGGCGATCGGCCTGGAATACAACCTCATGCAACTCGTACAGTTCCGGGCCGGATACCATTACGGAGAACAGCGCTACTACTATCCGAGTTACTGGTCCACGGGTGTCGGAGTCCGCATCCTGCATCTGCGGCTCGATTTCGCCTATCTCTTTGCCAAAGAGCAGACGCTGCTGCACAACACCTACAGTCTGAGTTTCGGTTTCGACTTCTGATCCGGACAACGATTAAAAAAGGAGCCGGGGAGGCTAAGTCGGAGAGAAGTGGCGGCCGACGGGGGGGGGCCGGGAAACAGCCGCCTGCCGGCTTGCCAAAAACAGCAGAACCCCTCACCGCAGAGACAGCCCGAATTCCCAGATTCCGTCCGAAAAAACATACCCCAAGGGCACCGCACCGAAGCATCTCCCGACAAAAACGAACAAGACGGAATGAATCGGGAGGGCGCTTGCGAAAGGCAAAGGGTCAAAGCAGACCTTCCCGCTGCAAATCTGTCAGAAGGCCTTCGCAGGCATCCTCCAACAGATTCAGAACCAGTTCGAACCCCTCGTGGCCTTCGTAGTAGGGATCGGGCACATAACTCCAGTCGGGATGATGGCGGCAGAAATCCGTCATGCGATAGATCTTCTGTGCCGAAGCACGCGACGGAGCCAGCCGATGCAACGTCTCGTAATTCATGTCATCCATGACGATGATCCGGTCGAAACGCGCAAAATCCTCCTCCCGGATCTGACGCGCACGGTGCGTGAGGTGATACCCCCGACGGGCCGCCGCACTCCGCATACGCGAATCGGGAAGATCGCCCCGGTGCCCGCCATATGTCCCGGCGGAATCCACCTCCACCCGCTCCGAAAGCCCGGCCTGCTCAACTCGGGCGCGAAAAATCCCCTCGGCGGCCGGAGATCGGCAAATATTGCCCAAACAGACAAACAGAATTCTTGTTTTCATCGACGCAAAGATAACGCTTCGCGGCTTCCGCAACAAATTCCAAAGGCGAAATTCCGCCGGAAACGGCTCCGATATGCCTCCCTTGAAAAAGCATCCCGTCCCGATCCGCAGCCGACAAGATGTCTCATCAGACAGAAAAAAATGACTATTAGAACAATAATAGAATCGTACAAACCCCCGATGTTCAAAGAAATTATCGTAACTTTGCCCCCGATTTATTCCTTGTAAACCGAAAATTGAGAGAACGTATGATGAAGATGAAAGCAATTGTGATGTTGGCCGCAGCTACGTTGACCCTGTCAACGGCCTCCGCACAAGGGTTGCCCCGCAAGGTAGAAAATGTCGAACTCCTTGACCTGGACGGAAATCCGACCAAGTTGCCCTACTTCGGAGAGAAAAATCTCATGATATTCTATGTGGATCCCGACCGGCACAAGCAGAACGAGGATTTCACCTATGAACTCGAAAAAAATCACCGCGCGTCGGGCGACAACCTCTACGGATTCGGCATCATGAATCTGAAGGATGCCCCCATGATCCCCAACGGCATGGCCCGCAGCATGGCAAAAAAACGAACAGAACAGAACGGTGCAACCGTCCTTGCCGATCAGGAGCGTACGCTGAGTTCGGCCTGGAAACTCGGCGACTGCAACAACCAGTTCGTACTGATCCTCGTCTCGAAAGAGGGTGAAATCGTCTTTTTGCGAAAAGGAGTTCTCTCCGAAGCCGACAAAAAGGCCTTTTACGACACCGTAGAGAAGTATCGTTAAGGCATGTTGCGCCGATCTGCCTTGCTGGCTCTCCTGACCCTGTGCACGGGAGCCCTCAGCCCCGGGGTCGCTCAGGAAGCGGAAATCCGTCTCCATGACGGAGACACCATCCGCTACACCTACACCCCCCTGCCGCAGGACACCCCCCAAAAAAAGTCCTTCATAAGACGTATCGTGGACTACTTCGGAGAATCGACGACAGACCGAACCTTCGAGAAAAAGATCGACTTCACGTTCGCCGGAGGTCCCAGCTACTCGAAAACGACAAGCCTCGGTATCGGTGTCCTCGCAGCCGGACTCTATCGGCTCGACCGGACCGATTCGATCACCTCCCCGTCCGACGTCTCGCTCTATGCGAATGTCTCCATCACGGGTTTCTACTCCGTGGGAATCTCCGGAAACAACATCTTCGCAAGGAACAGACAACGGTTCAGCTACTCCATGGAATTCATCTCCGCGCCGCGCGACTTCTGGGGAATCGGATACGAAAACGGACTCAACAACGAAATAAGCACCTATTCCGAGAAACGGATCAAGATCGATCTGCGATATCTGCGTGAAATCCTGCCCCACACCTATATCGGAGGCGTGGTCAACTTCGACTACACGCGGGGAATCCGCTTCTCCAAGCCCGAATACCTCAACGGTGAGAATTCGCAATACACCGCCACCGGACTGGGTGCCATCGCCGAGTACGACAGTCGCGACTTCATTCCCAATCCCTTCAAAGGGGTTTATGTAAGCCTTCGGGAGACCGTTTTCCCCAAAGGTCTCGGCAACTGCGACCGGACCCTCTGGCAGACAACCTTTACCGCCGATGCCTACCAACGCGTCTGGAAGGATTGTATCCTCGCCGCGGATCTCTACGCCGAATTCAACTCCACCGGAACGCCCTGGCCCATGCTCGCCCGCCTCGGGGACAACCAGCGCATGCGCGGTTATTACCTCGGGCGCTTCACCGACAACAACATGATCACCCTTCAGGTGGAACTCCGCCAACGGATCTGGAGACGGATCGGCGGCGTCATTTGGGGCGGTGCCGGCAACGTATTCCCCTCGCTCCCCGAATTCGACTGGGGCAAAACACTCCCCAATTACGGTATCGGGTTGCGGTGGGAACTCAAAAAACGGGTCAACGTACGCCTCGACTACGGATTCGGAAAGAAGACGAACAGTTTCCTGCTCAATATCAACGAGGCCTTTTGAGTATGCATGACCAACGGAGCGCTATGACAAGCGACATCAAACCCCGGAAAAAACAGCGGATCAAGACCCGAAGCCGTTTCACCACCCTGCTGACGGTCTACTTCTTCGTGGCCCTGATCATTCCCAACGGCGTGCTGGCCAACACGGAGCCCTACTCCGTGTGGAGCGACGAAGCATTGATTCTCCTGCCTCTGGGTTTCTACATGATGTGGAGCGTGGCTCTCCGCCGCTCGGGTGTGATGATCTGGCTCGGGTTTCCCTTTATCTTCTTCTGCGCCTTCCAGATCGTCCTGCTCTATCTCTTCGGAAATTCGATCATCGCGACAGACATGTTCACCAACCTCCTCACGACAAACCCCGGAGAGGCGAACGAACTGCTGAGCAACATATACCCCTCGGTCGTGCTCGTCTGCGTGATCTATCTGCCGCTGCTCTGGCTCGCCGCGCGAGAGATCGCTCACAAACGATACATCTCGCACACCTCCCGCCTGAGTATCGGACTGACCGGCGCCGCACTCTTCGCGGTGGGTCTGCTGGCCCTCTGGCCCGCCTACCACGTCAGCGAGGAGAAACATGTCCTGCGCGACGAAATCTTCCCCCTGAACGTCATCTACAACCTCGGACTGAGCGGCTCCGAATTCCGCAAGTCCCGCGATTTCCACAAAACGTCCGAAGGTTTCACCTTCGAGGCCCGGCGTACGGCCCAAATACCCGAACGCGAGGTCTACGTCTACATCATTGGCGAGGCCGCACGGGCGATGAACTGGCAACTCTATGGCTATGACCGCGAAACGAACCCCCGTCTTGCCAAAATGGACGACGTGGTGGTCTTCCGCGACATGCTCACGCAGAGCAACACCACGCACAAGAGCGTGCCGCTGATCCTCTCGTCCGTGGCGACCGACGAACACGAGGAGCTCTTCCGCCGCAAGGGCCTCCCGGCGCTCTTCAACGAAGCGGGATTCGAAACCTGGTTCATCTCCAACCAGTCCCGGCAGGGAGCCATGATCGACAACCTGGCGCACGACGCCAAACACCTGCTCTACATCCGCTCTCCCCGCCAGGACATGCAGCTGCTCGAGGAGATGCGCAAGATCTTAGAACAAACCGACGAGCGGAAAATACTCTTCATTCTCCACTGCTACGGATCGCATTTCAGCTACCATCAACGCTATCCCCGGGAGTTCGCACGCTTCCGTCCCGACGACGATGTGGCCATTGCCCCGCAGCACAGGCAAACGCTCGTCAACGCCTACGACAATTCGATCCTCTATACGGATCACTTCCTGGCCGAAACCATCGAATTCCTGCGTTCGCTGAAGGGTACCGCCTCGGCGCTGCTCTATTGTGCGGACCACGGAGAAGATCTGATCGACGACTCCCGCGAGCGTTTCCTGCATGCATCCCCCACTACGACAGCCTATCAGCTCTACGTCGCATCGCTGGCCTGGTTCTCGCCGGAATACAGCCGTCGTTTCCCCGAGAAGGTCGAGGCCGCACGGGCCAATGAAACGGCGCCGGCCAACACCCATGCACTCTTCCACACGATGGCCGATATGGCCTCCATCCGCGGTCGGCACGTTTCGACAAAGGTCTCGCTTGTCAGCTCCGACTACGACCGTTCGGCCCCCCGTTACTACCTGAACGACCACAACCAGGCTGTCCCCTATCCCAAAACGGGACTCAAGGAGCCGGATTTCGAAGTATTCCGGCAATACGGCATCGAATTTCCGGAGCAGAGGTAAACCTCGGAGTGCTGCCGGATCCCGGTCGCCGGGGACTCACCAGCGGCCGCAACCGAGGTGACGGCCCGCAGCCGTGCAACAATATGAAAAAAGACCGGCGAACCGGTCAAGTCAACGAGATCGAAAACGGTCACTCCGACAACAAAAAAGGCTGCACTTTTCAGGTGCAGCCTTTTTTCAATTCGAAATCCGAATTATTTCGAGGCCTCAACGGAAACCTTGCGGAACTCCTTCATCAGCTTCGAAAGCTCCAGAGCCGACTTGCGGGCACGGGTGCCGGCAGCCTTGTTGTTCTTCTCTACCTGAGCGGCTGCATTGGCGGCAAATACCTCGAATTCGGCATTGATCTTTTCTACTAATTCTTTCATGGTTTTAAAATTTAATTGTTTTGGGGTTGTTATCATCGCAAAGATATAAAAATATTCTAAACATCTGCCTCTGAAGCCCGAAAAACGCATTTTTTTCCAAGAAAAGCTCTCTTTTTCAAGAACCGAATTCCCGTTTTTTCCATTCATCCCGCAAAAAACGTCTTTCGAGAGATCGAATCCGTCCAGAATGTGCCCCGCCGCAACGCCCGGCATACGGTCCAAGGCGGATCCCGCACCGCTACGGAGATCCCCATAAATTGGGATTGTCTATATCCGAAGAATGTCGTATTTTTGGGGCAAAATTTTCTTGTAAGAAATGCGTCTTTCCGAATTGAAGAGTGGCGAATCCGCCACGATTGTCAAGGTGATGGGACACGGCGGCTTCCGGCGCCGCATCATGGAGATGGGATTTGTACGCGGCGAGCGCGTCGAGGTGATTCTCAACGCACCGCTCAAGGACCCCATCGAATACCGGATCATGGGATACGACATCTCGCTGCGCCGCAGCGAAGCCGAAATGGTCGAAGTACTCTCCGACAACGAAGCCGACGAATACCTCGCACGCCGCGCCGAACGAATCCGACAGGCTGCACAAAAAATGGACGACTCCTCCAACCCCGAGATCCCCGGGACGAACGATGCCCGGCATCCGGCAGCCGAAACAACGGAGGAGGAAGAGGCCTGCACCTCGCGCGAAGAGATGCTCACACGCCAAAGCCGCACGATCGCCGTGGCGCTGGTCGGAAATCCGAACAGCGGAAAAACATCGCTCTTCAACGCCATCTCCGGCGGGCACGAACATGTGGGCAACTACAGCGGCGTGACGGTCGGCGCAAAAAGCGGACACTGCATCTACCGGGGCTATCACTTCGAGATCACGGACCTGCCCGGAACCTACGCCCTCTCGGCCTATACGCCCGAGGAGCGTTTCGTACGCCACCACCTCGCCACCAGGACGCCCGACGTCGTGATCAACTCCGTCGTCGCCTCGAACATCGAGCGCAACCTCTATCTGACGACCGAACTGATCGACATCAACCCCCGCATGGTCGTGGCGCTGAACATGTACGACGAACTGAAGGCCAGCGGCTCGACGCTCGACTACGACAGTCTGGGCCGCATGCTCGGAGTCCCGATGGTGCCGGTCGAGGCACGCAACAACAAGGGTATCAACGACCTGCTCGATACGGTAATCGACGTCTTCGAGAACCGGGACGAACGCGTGCGCCACATCCACATCAACATGGGCCCCGTGATCGACGAAAGTCTGCGCAAGTTGAACGGCGACATGAGTCTCCATCGCGGCGAACTGCCCAAGGCCTTCCCGCCCCGATACTGGGCCCTGAAGATGCTCGAAAACGACCGGCAGGCCGAAGAGGCCCTGCGCGGCTGCGAGCGCTACCCCGTCTGGGTGGAGATCCGCAACCGAGAGGCCAAACGCATCTCCGAAGCCCTGGGCGAAGATGTCGAAACGGCCTTCGCAAACCAGAAGTACGGATTCATCCAGGGTGCCCTGAAGGAGACCTTCACCCCCGGTAAAAACGAAGAGGTATCCGCCACGGCGCTGATCGACACCTTCGTGACACACAAGCTCTGGGGATTCCCGATCTTCTTCGCCCTGATGGGGCTGATGTTCTGGTGCACGTTCAGCATCGGGGCCTATCCCCAGGCCTGGATCGAGGCGCTGGTCGGATGGATCGGGCACGGAGTCGACGCCCTGATGCCCGCCGGACCGCTGCGCGACATGCTCGTCGACGGAATCATCGGAGGCGTCGGGTCGGTGATCGTCTTCCTTCCCAACATCATGATCCTCTATCTCTTCATCGCCTTCATGGAGGACTCCGGATACCTGGCCCGCGCCGCATTCATCATGGACCGCGTCATGCACCGCATCGGCGTACACGGAAAGTCGTTCATCCCCCTGATCATGGGTTTCGGATGCAACGTCCCGGCCATCATGGCCTGCCGGACCATCGAGAGCCGCAGCAGCCGGCTGATCACCATCCTCATCACGCCGTTCATGTCGTGCAGCGCCCGGATCCCGATCTACATCCTGCTGACCGCCACGTTCTTCCCCCGGAATGCCGGGGCCGTAATGCTGGGGCTCTACCTGCTGGGCGTCGTCGTAGCGGTCATTACGGCACGTCTGATGCGGCGGTTCCTCTTCCCCGTCGACGAGACACCCTTCGTCATGGAACTGCCGCCCTATCGGCTCCCGACGTGGAAGACCACACTCGCACACATGTGGGACAAATGCGCCCAGTATCTCAGAAAGATGGGAGGCATGATCCTCATCGCTTCGGTCATTGTCTGGGCCCTGAGCTACTATCCCCGGACAAAAGAGTCCGCAGGCAGCGAAGCACACTACGAAAACTCCTATCTGGGACGCATCGGAAAAGGGTGTGAACCGGTATTCCGCCCGCTGGGGTTCAACTGGAAAGCCAGCGTCGCACTCCTCTCGGGGCTGCCGGCCAAGGAGATCGTCGTCTCGACCCTCGGTGTGCTCTATGCCGAACCGGAGGCAGAGGCCGCTGAGGCTCTGCCCGCAGCGACGATCCCGGAGGCAGAAACGCCGGCTCCCGAAACCATCGGCATCATCGGCGGAGCGGACGCCCCGACTCGGATCGTCGTCACGGACGGGGAGGCAAACGCGCGCGCTCAAAAAGGCGCCGAAGAGCTGCCGGAAACAACGGATGCCTCGGAAGAGGAGGCATTGGCCTCCCTCTCGCAACGCCTGCTGGCCAGCGGAGACTTCTCGACGGCGGCGGCACTGGCCTTCCTGGTCTTTATCCTCCTCTACGTTCCCTGCATCGCCACGGTCGTGGCAATCGGCTCCGAAGCCGGGTGGAAATGGGCTGCGGCCTCGATCCTCTACAACACGGCCGTCGCATGGTTCCTGGCCTGGATCGTCTACCACATTGCCCGGATTTTCTGCTGAAAGGTCATGGAGACAGGAATACAGGACTATATCGCCTGGGGAATCGTGGCAGCGGCCGCCGTGGTGGCCGTCAGTTGGTTCTGGAGGTTGTTGTGCGGCCGTCGCAAGGGCGGCTGCGCCTCCTGCGGCAATACGAAATGTCCGTTGAAGGAGCTTAAACGAAAATAAATTTGCGTTTACCCGCCTCTTGCGCTATCTTTGCCGCCCGAAAACGGCGGAACTCCGCAAGCGAAGCCGACTTCCACAAAAGTCGGCTTCGCTCTTTCCGGGAAATGCCGCATGTGAAAACCATGCTTGAACGCAACAACGTAATCCGATGACCGGACTCTTTTTCATTCTCCTTTTCTGGCTCGTGGGAAATGCCCTGAGCCTGCTCACCGGAGGCTACATCTCCGGAAACATCATCGGACTGATCCTCCTCTTCGCCTCCCTCTGCATGCATTGGGTCAAGGCCGAGACGATCCGCCCGGCAGCACGCTTTCTGCTCGGAGCCATGGCCCTCTTCTTCGTACCCTACGGCGTGGGACTCATGGATTCGTATCGCGTGATCCTCGAAAACCTCTGGGCCATCCTCGTCTCGGGAATCGTCTCCACGATCCTCGTACTGCTCGTCACCGGAAAAACATTCCAGAGTCTCAACCGCAGAGCCCGTCTGCGCCACATCAAACAACTCAGACACGATGCTTGATTTCGATTTCCTCCGTTCGGATCTCTTCCTGCTGACCCTCACCGTGGGGCTCTACTGCCTGGGCGGCGCAGTCTACAAACGCCTGCGGCTTCCGCTGCTGCATCCCGTGCTGCTGACCTTCGTCGCCGTAATCGTATTCCTCAAGTGCACGGGAATCGACTACCCCCGCTATCAGGAGGCTACGGGAATACTCAATTTTGCGCTCGGCATGTCGGTCGTCGCCCTCGGATATCTGCTCTATGAGCAGTTGGAACGCCTGCGCGGAAGTCTGCTGCCCGTCGGCGTGGCGACGCTCGCCGGTTGTATCGTCGGCGTGCTGAGCGTCGTATACATCGCCAAGGCCTTCGGCGTCGAACGACAGATTCTGAACTCCATCGCTCCGAAATCCGTCACCGTGCCCATCGCCGTATCGGTGGCAGGTCCGCTGGGCGGGAACGTCTCGGTGACGTCCGTGGTGGTCTTCTGCGTCGGAATCTTCGGCAGCATATTCGGAGAGTGGATTCTCCGCCGCTGCGGCGTACGCGATCCCGAAGCCCGCGGATTCGCCCTCGGAGCCGCAGCCCATGGTATCGGCACGGCCCGCGCCATCGAGATCGGAGCCGTCGAAGGGGCCCTGAGCGGACTGGCCATGGCGCTGATGGGGCTGGCCACGGCACTGCTCATGCCGCTGATGGAGCGATATCTTTATTGAATCCTAGAGGCCTCGGACATACGGGCAGAAGACCGTCCGGATAACCGCAAAATGTATCCGGACGGTCTTCTGCTCGTTTTTTGTTCCTATAATTTTTTAATATTCCCGCGAATTGTCTATCTTTGTCGACAGTACAAATCCCAAATACAACTCAATATGGCAAAAGCAGTCAACATCGCCCGTTCACACCGCATGGACGGTATCGGAGAGTACTATTTCTCGCGCCGCCTGCGCGAAATAGCAGAGATTGAAGCGG
>CALUJN010000002.1 GCA_944320985.1 uncultured Alistipes sp.
CCGGAATGGAACGACCTTTTCGGGCTTCTCCTCCTGGGCCTTGGCCTCAGCGGCCGGCACCTCGGCGTCATCCTGGTGGATATAGGCCAGCTCGGCTTCGTTCACGTGCTTCGACTTCTCGGGTTTCTCGTACATGAAAACCCAGAAGCCCATCCACAGGAAGCCCAGCGCTCCGATGATCAGGAAGGCCATCTCCCAGCCGCCGCCGACACCCTGGTCCTTGAAATACTGGGCCAGCAGCGGAATCGTGGCCGGAGCCACCAGCGCACCAACCGACGCGCCGGCATTGAAGATCGACGTGGCAAACGCACGGTCCTTCTTCGGGAAGTACTCCGCGGTCACCTTGATCGCGGCGGGGAAGTTACCCGCCTCACCCAGAGCGAGGATGCAGCGTGCGGCAAGGAACAACCAGACGCTTGTCGACGCAATGGCAAACGCAACGGCCGTGCCCGCCTCGACCGAGGTCATGGCCTTGACCGTCTCGAAGCCCTCGATATGCATCGTCGCCCACCCGCAGGCCGCATGAAGGCATGCACCGAGCGACCATACGCCGATCGACCACAGATAGCCCTTCTTCGTGCCCATCCAGTCGATGAAACGACCCGCAAAGAGCATGCAGAGCGCGTAAACAAGCGAGAAAACGGCCGTAATGGTGCCGTAGTCGGCATCGGTCCAGTGGAATTCCGGGGCGATGAAGTCCTTCCACGTCAGCGAAAGAACCTGTCGGTCCAGGTAATTGACGGTCGTGGCGACGAACAGAAGTACGCACATCCACCAACGCCAGTTGGTCATCAGTTTCGTTGAAGTTGATGCGGTTTTTGTCATGAGATAAGGTTTAGGTCGATGTGATTATACTTACTTGCCCTTCACGCCGGAAATGACATCCAGAGCAAAGCGGCATTTGTCCGTGATCGCCTGCCAGTCCCTGGCGGCGATTACCTCCTTGGGGAAGAGCTGCGAGCCCATGCCCACGCAGTAGACGCCGGCCTTGAACCACCCCGTGAGGTTCTCCTCCGTGGGCTCCACGGCCCCCGTGGCCATGATGTTCGACCACGGAAGCGGAGCCTTCACGTTCTTGACGAACGACGGGCCCCCGACGTTGCCCGCAGGGAAGACCTTCGTCAGGTCGCAGCCCAGCTCCTGGGCCTCGCCGATCTCCGTAACCGATCCGCAGCCCGGCGTATAGGGTACCAGGTGGCGGTTGCAGACCTTCGCGACTTCCGGGTTCAGGTACGGGCCCACGACGAAGTTCGCGCCGTACTGGATGTACAGCGCAGCCGTAGGCGCATCGACGATCGTGCCAACGCCAAGCACCATATCCGGGCACTCCCTGGCGGCAAACTTGATCACCTCGATGAAGACCTCCGAGGCGAAATCGCCGCGGTTCGTGAATTCGAACGCCCGCACACCGCCCTCATAGCAGGCCTTGACAACCTGTTTGGCGATCTCGGCGTCCGAATGGTAGAAGACGGGGACCATGCCGGTCTTGCCGATGGCCTCCATGACTTGCATTTTTGTAAAACGTGCCATTTTCAGAATCTGTTATGTATCCAAACAAGCGGAGGAGAGAAACCGCTCGCGCCGTCCCCTCCTCACGCCTTAACCATTCATTAACGCTGCACGCGCCCGTTGGCGTTGCCGCCGGCCAAAGCCTCGACCTCCTCGGCAGAAACAAGGTTGAAGTCGCCGTTGATCGTGTGCTTCAGAGCCGATGCCGCCACGGCGAACTCCAGGGCCTCGCCCTGCGTCGGCTTCGTCAGAAGTCCGTGGATGATACCGCCCGAGAACGAATCGCCGCCACCCACGCGGTCGATGATCGGGTTGATGTCGTAACGCTTCGACTCGTAGAACTCCTGACCGTTGTAGATCATGGCCTTCCAGCCGTTGTGCGTCGCCGAGAACGACTCACGCAGCGTCGAGATCACATACTTGAACCCGAACTCTGCGGCCATCTGGCGGAAAATGCCCTTGTATCCTTCGGCATTGGTTTCGCCTCCTTCGACATCGGCATCGGGCTTGAAGCCCAGGCAAAGCTCCGCGTCCTCCTCGTTGCCGATGCAGACGTCCACGTACTGCATCAGCGGCTTCATGATCGACTGCGCCTTCTCCTTGGTCCAGAGCTTCTTGCGGAAGTTCAGGTCCACAGATACCGTGACGCCGTGACGCTTCGCAGCCTCGCAGGCCAGACGGGTCAGCTCGGCAGCCTTGTCCGAGATCGCAGGCGTGATGCCCGACCAGTGGAACCAGTCGGCACCCTCCATGATCGAGTCGAAGTCGAAATCCTGCGGGTCAGCCTCGGCAATGGCCGAGTGCGCACGGTCGTAGATCACCTTCGAGGGGCGCATCGAGGCCCCCGTCTCCAGGTAGTAGATACCCACGCGGTCGCCGCCGCGCGCGATATAGTCGGTCTTCACGCCGTACTTGCGAAGCGCATTGACGGCCGACTGGCCGATCTCATGCTTCGGGAGTTTCGTCACGAAATAGGCATCGTGGCCGTAGTTGGCACACGAAACGGCAACATTCGCTTCGCCTCCGCCATAGACGACATCAAACGAATCCGACTGTACGAAACGTGTGTTCCCCGGCGTCGAGAGACGCAGCATGATCTCTCCTAATGTTACGATTTTCATGATTGGTTATCCTGAATTAGAATTTGAAGAAATTTTTCGCATTGCGGTAGCAGATGCCCTCGATGATCTCGCGGCCGATGAAGTCAAGTTCCGAGGCCGGAAGAAGGCCACGCTCGATGTCGTTGCCCACAAGGTTGCACAGCGTACGACGGAAGTACTCGTGACGCGGGTACGAGAGGAACGAGCGAGAGTCGGTAAGCATTCCCACGAAGCGGCTCAGCAGGCCCAGCGTCGAGAGGGCGTTCATCTGCTTCTCCATGCCGTCCTTCTGGTCCAGGAACCACCACCCCGAGCCGAACTGGATCTTCCCAGCACCGTAGCGCCCGTCCTGGAAGTTGCCAAGCATCGTGGCGACGAGCTCGTTGTCGCGAGGATTCAGGTTATAGATGATCGTACGCGTGAGTTTGTCCTCGCGGTCCAGCAGATCGAAGAACTTCGACATCGACTTGCCCACCGTGAAGTCCCCGATCGAATCGAAGCCCGTATCGGGTCCCAGCTGCGCGAACATACGAGAGTTGTTATTGCGGATAGCGCCGTAGTGGAACTGTTGCGTCCAGCCCGTCTCGTGGTCCATGACGGCAAACTCGACCAGCATCGCCGTCTTGTACTTGCGGATCTCCTCCGCCGTGAGCTCCTGACCGCCGTACACCTTATTAAAGATGGCGTCGATCTCCGACTGCGTATAATCCTCGGCGTAGAACTCCTCGATGCCGTGGTCCGAAAGCCGGCAGCCCACCGACTCGAAGAACTTGTGGCGCACGCGAAGGGCGTCGAGCACGTCCGAGAACTTCGAGATCGTGACGCCCGAGACCTCCGACAACTTCTCGATGTAGGCCCGGAAGTCGGCAGCCGATTCCACGGCCATCGCCTTGTCGGGGCGCCACGTCGGGAGCATCTTCACACCAAAGCCGTCCTCGCGCACCTTGATGTGGTGTTCCAGCGAGTCGACCGGGTCGTCCGTCGTGCAGACAACCTCCACGTTGTAGTGCTGCATCAGACCACGCGCGTAAAACTCCGGCTGCTGCAAGAGGGCCGTACAGTGGTCGTAGATCTCACGAGCCGTAGACGGATTGAGGAGTTTCGTAACGCCAAAGGCCGTCTTCAGTTCCAGGTGCGTCCAGTGGTAAAGCGGGTTGCGCATCGTATAGGGTACCGTCTCGGCCCACTTCTCGAACTTCTCCCAGTCCGTAGTATCCTTGCCCGTGCAGTAACGCTCCTCCACGCCGTTCGTACGCATCGCGCGCCACTTGTAGTGGTCCCCTTCGAGCCAGATCTTCGACAGGTTCTCGAAACGGTGGTTCGAGGACACATATTCGGGAATCAGGTGGCAGTGGTAGTCGATGATCGGCTGTTTGGCCGCATGCTCGTGGTAAAGACGTTGCGCCGTCTCACTCTCCAACAGAAAATTCTCGTCGTTAAACGCTTTCATCGTATTTTTCGCTCTATTCCGATTAAAACTCTTTCAAAAGGAACAACCCTCCAAAAAATCATCCCTTTTCAACATGTAAAATTAGCAACTTTCCGCCATACATAATACGAAAAATCACCAAATTAAATAGAATATTTGCCAATTTGGTTGACCAATGTACGGAAAAATCGTAAATTTGCCAAATCAAACATCGAAAAAACTTCTGTAAACCATGATGAAAAACACGATTTTAGGCATGGCGGTCCTTCTGGCTGCCTCCTGCACTCCGGCATTGCAAGTCGAAGTGGCAAACCCGACCCAACTCGACCGCGACGACGAGACCATTGAAATTGCCTGGTCCGAAATCTCGGCTCTCGAGGGGGTAACGCCCGAGAACGTCGTTGTTCTCAACGCCGACAAGGAGCAGGTTCCCTCACAGGTTCTCTACCGCGGGGAGGCAGAACCGCAGGCGCTGATCTTCCAGACCGACGCCGATGCTCTGGAATCCAAACGCTTCAGCATCGTCACGGGAACCCGTGAGGAGTACCCCGCCGAGGCCTACGGACGCCAGGTTCCCGAGCGTTACGACGACTACGCCTGGGAGAACAACAAGGTAGCCTACCGCCTCTACGGTCCGGCTCTGGAGACCTCGCCCGAAAAGCTCATCACCCCGGGCATCGACGTATGGGTGAAGTGCACCGACAAGCTGGTCATCGACGAGTGGTATGCCAAAGGCGACTATCACCACAACTACGGCGACGGTATGGACTGCTACAAGGTAGGCGTGACACTCGGATCGGGGGCCTCGGTACCCTTCGTGGAGGGCAAGTTCTGGTACATGGACCACAACTACGCCACGGCCCGCACGCTCGACAACGGCCCGATCCGTACGACCGTCGAGCTGACCTACGCTCCGTTCGATGTCAACGGCACGCAGGTCTCGTTCGTCAAGACCATCTCGCTCGATGCCAACCAGCGCTTCAACCGCATGGAAAATGTCTATGAGGGTGAGTTTGCCGAACTGCCCATTGCTGCAGGCTTCGTATGCCACGACGTGAAACAGATAACGACGGGCAACGGATGGATGGGCATGGTCGAGGCAGCATCGGATTCGAAGGATCCGGCGCGTGACGGCGACATCTACCTCGGTGTAATTCTCCCGGGCGGCGAGATGCTTGCCGACACGCTGGGACACGCCGTAGCGGTCAAGAACGTGAAGTCGGGCGAGACGCTGACCTACTATGCCGGCTCGGGCTGGAGCCAGGGCGGCGTCGATGACATGAACGAGTGGATCGAGGAGATCGCCGCGGCGGAAGCTGCCGCCACGCAGCCCCTGCAGGTAACGATTCTCAAGAAATAAGCGTAGGAGCCCGAAAGCCAAAAGAACAAGCCCCGGATACGGCATGTATCCGGGGTTCGTTTTGTCATTCCCGACCGGAAAGTTCGCTCGAAAAGCCCCCGGGAGGGACAACCGTTCCGCATTTTTCGTATCTTTGCTTTCGACTCAGCTTTTTGGAAAAATCATGAACACGAAAAGAATCGTCACCTTCGGTGAGATCATGCTGCGCCTCACACCGCCCGACAACCTGCGTTTCAACCAAACGAAACTCTTCCGGGCCAGTTACGGCGGCAGCGAGGCAAATGTGGCCGTATCGCTGGCCAACTACGGTCTTCAAAGTGAATTTGTCACCTGCGTTCCGGACAATCGCATTGCCGAGGCTTGCCTGGACGACCTGCGCAGCTACGGCGTACTCACCCGCCACGTGCTGCGTCAAGGAGACCGGCTGGGGCTCTATTACATGGAAGAGGCTGCGGCGATGCGTTCGTCACAGGAGGTTTACGACCGGGCCGGCTCGTCGTTCGACACCCTGCAGCCGGGCATGATCGACTGGGCGGAGCTCTTCCACGACGCCGCTTGGTTCCACTGGTCGGGGATCTCCGCTGCTGTAAGCGCCTCCACGGCTGCGGTATGTGCCGAGGCGATCGCCGCGGCCCGCAAGGCCGGTCTGACCGTTTCGTGCGACATCAACTACCGCAAAAACCTCTGGAAATACGGCAAAACCCCGCAGGAGGTGCTGCCTCCGCTGATGGAACAGTGCGACTTCTTTTTCGGCACGGACGACGAATACGAAAAGATCCTCGGGATACGTCTTCCCCGCTTCGAGGCTCGGGATGCAGCATATCGCCCCGATGCGGCGGGCTACAAGGAGGCCTCGCAACGTATCGCCGAACGCTTCCCGCAATGCCGGGGCATTGTCATCGGACTGCGCAGCGTCCTGAGTGCCAACCACCACCTGATCTCAGGAACCCTCTATACGGGAGAGCAGCTCTATACGTCACGTGTGTACGATATCGACTGCGTAGTGGATTGCGTGGGTGTCGGAGACGCCTTCGTCGGCGGATTGATTTACGGACTGGCCGTACACGGAGCGGACATGCAGTTTGCCCTGGACTTCGGGACCGCAGCCTGCGCCATCAAGAATACCGTTCCGGGCGACTACAGCCAGTTCACGGCCGAAGAGACGGCCCAACTGGCTCTGGGACCTGTCAACGGGCGCATCGCCCGATAGCTGCCGGCGTTCCCGGGTGGGGTTCTGCGCAAAGCCTCCCCGGAAAACGACCTGTTCCACCCAGGCAAACAGACGGCCTCCCGGAAAGTCATCTGCCCCACCCGGGAAGCGATCTATCCAACCCAAAAGCATTACTCCCGGAAAGTAACTTGTTCCTCTGCGGCCTCCGGGCATTCGGTTGTCACAGAAACAGATTCCACCCCGCATCCCCGTATTCCCAACCTCCGTCCAGCTTCGAGTCCGCTCCCCAATTCTCAGAAACCGACCCTAACAGACCCAAAAGAGAAAAACCCGGCCCTCCTTCAAAGGAGAGCCGGGTTTTCCGTTTGATCGGGATTCGATTCCTCTTATTCGATACCCTTGGCCTGCTTGTAAAGGGCGTTGTAGGTGTTGTACTTGTCCATGACACCGGGTTCGTCACGCAGACGGAAGCAGAGCGACTTGAGGAACTCCAGCGTATCCATATCCTCGGGTTTGATCTCGTGAGCCTTTTCGAACCAGGGCAGAGCCTCCATATAGACCTCGTTGACAGCCTTCAGATCGGCATCGTAGGCGGCCTGACTGCTGTACTGCTTCTCGTTCATCACCTTGTTGAGCTCATCACCCTTGATCGTGTAGAAGACGCCCAGATAGTAGTTGCCCTCGAAGAGATCGGGCTTGAGCTCCACGACCTTCTTGAACGACTCGATACTCTTGTCGTAATCCTTCAGTGCATAGAAGATACGGCCGCGGCCGAACCAGAGGTCGACATTCTGCGGATTGTCCGCAATGGCCTTGTCGATCATCGTCACCAGGTCGGCAGGATCTCCGACACCCTCTTCCGAGGTGTAGAGCTGCATCAGACCGTCCAGAATCCGCTCGTTCTTCGGGAACTTCTCGATACCGGTCAGCAGCGCCTGCTTGGCCTTCATCACGTTCTCCTTGTCGGCAGCCTTCTGGCCGTAATAGCAGTGGAAGAGGTAGTAATAGATATTGCCCTCCTCATCGGCATAGTTCTTCTCGATGGCCTGCTGAAGATACTCACCGCCACGTACAAAAGACTCGGCATTGTTCGACCCGTCGACCGTCAGCAGATAGCCCGCATAGTAGAGCAGAGTCGGATCCGCCTCGCCATAGGCCGGGCACGACTGGGCCTTGTAGGCCGTAGCATAGGCATTGGCCGCTCCGACATAATCCCCCGAATCGATTCCGGCATTTCCGATCTGCGAGCAGAAATCGCTGATCTGCTTCAGACCCTCCTTGATCTTCTCGGCGCTCTTGGGATCGAGTTCATAAGCCTTCTCATAGGCTTCGATCGCCTTTTCGGGGGCATCCTTGATCACCCACTTGGTCTGTTTCCAGGTAGCGACCTTGTTGTCCTTGATGTAGGCCGTGAACCACGGATAGACCCAAGCCGTGTACTGCACGCCGTTGAGCGTCTCCTGCTTGGTGGACTTGGGATCTCCGACCGTCAGTTTGAGCATCGTGGACTCCATGTTGACGAAGAGGTTCTTCGTCGGCTCGGCAGCCACCTCATAGAAAGCCTTTCCGCGGTTGATCCACGTTGCGGCCTTCGTTGCTTTCTTCTCGTTGGCGATGTCGGCATCGCTCTTTTCGATCTTGGCGAGAAGTGCTTCCTGGTTTACCTTCTGGGCCTCGGCGGCGGGAATCACCACAAGCAGCGCCGCAAAAGCCGTCAAAATCGTTTTTTTCATACGAATTGTTATTAAAAAGTTTCAGTTGTTTCCTCTTATTCGTCGGTCGACGTTCCGGCCGTTCCGTTCTCCGATGCGGAGTCCTGCGAATCGCCGCCTTCGGGCGAAATCTCCGATGCAGGCACTGCACCTTCGGTGCCATTTTCAACCGCCTCGGGATTCTCCTCCTCGCCGGCAGCCGGCACGGCCATCACGGAAGCGATGGCATCGCCCTCCCGCAGATTGATGATCCGCACGCCCTGCGTGGCGCGGCCCGCCAAACGGATCTGCGATACCGCCGTACGGATCGTCAGACCCGAACGGTTGATGATCATCAGGTCGTTTTCATCCGTCACGGCCTGGATCGAGATCAACTTGCCGGTCTTCTCCGTGATGTTGATCGTCTTGACACCCTTTCCGCCGCGGTTCGTGATGCGGTACTCGGCCCGATCGGTCCGCTTGCCGGAACCGTTCTCGCTCAGCACCAGCACATCCTGCTTCGAGTCGGGCTCGATGCAGATCATGCCTACCACCTCGTCGTCCTCCTCGATCGAGATACCGCGCACGCCGGCGCCGACACGTCCGATCGGACGCACCGTATTCTCGTTGAAGCGGATCGCCTTGCCGTCGCGTGCGGCGATCATCACCTCGGCCTGGCCGCTGGTGAGTTTGGCCTCGATCAGCTGGTCGCCCTCACGGATCACGATGGCATTGACACCGTTCTGCCGCGGACGCGAATAGGCCTCGAGTTTCGTCTTCTTGATCGTACCGTCCTTCGTACACATGATGATGTAGTTGTTGTTGACATACTCCTCATCGCTGAGACGCTTGACGTTGATGTAGGCACGCACCTTGTCGTCGGGTTCGATCTGGATGACGTTCTGGATCGCACGACCCTTCGACGAACGTGTACCCTCGGGTATTTCGTAGACCTTCAGCCAATAGCAACGTCCCTTCTCCGTAAAGAAGAGCATCGTGTTGTGCATCGAGGCCACGTAGATGTGTTCGATGAAGTCCTCGTCGCGCGTGGCGCTGCCCTTGGCTCCCACGCCGCCGCGGTTCTGCGTACGGTATTCGGCCAGCGGCGTACGCTTGATGTAGCCCATGTGCGAGATGGTGATCACCATGTCGTCGTCGGCGTAGAAATCCTCCGGGTTGAACTCTTCCGACGAGTAGACGATCTCCGTGCGGCGCTCGTCGCCGTACTTCTCCTTGATCTCGATCAGTTCGTCCTTGACGATCTGCATCTGCATCTCGACGCTGGCGAGCACCTCCGTGAGGTGGGCGATTAGGGCGATGAGTTCGTCGCGCTCGGCGACCAGCTTGCCGCGCTCCAGACCGGTCAGCGCCCGCAGACGCATCTCGATGATGGCCGAAGCCTGCTGTTCCGAAAGTTCGAAACGCTCCATCATCGTCTGCTTGGCGATGTCCGGGGTCTGCGACGAACGGATGATGTGGACGATCTCGTCGATGTTGTCCTGGGCGATCAGCAGACCGAGCACGATGTGCAGACGCTCCTCGGCCTTGCGCTTGTCGAAGCGCGTGCGGCGGACGACCACGTCGTGACGGTGGTCGATGAGGTAGCGGATCAGATCACGCATCGAGAGCAGCTGCGGGCGGCCGTTCACCAACGCGATGTTGTTCACGGCGAACGAGGTCTGCAGCTGCGTATTCTTGAAAAGCGTGTTGAGCACCACGCTGGCCACGGCCTCGTGCTTCAGGATGATGATGATGCGCAGGCCGTTGCGGTCCGATTCGTCGTTGATGTAGGTGATGCCCTCGAGCTTCTTCTCCTTGACCATGTCGCCGATCTTCTTGATCATCTCGGCCTTGTTGACCATGTAGGGGATCTCCGTCACGACGATGCACTCACGGCCGCTCGGCGTATGTTCGATCTCGGTCTTGGCCCGAACGATCACACGGCCGCGCCCCGTGAGCATCGCCTCCCTGATACCTTCGTACCCGTAGATGATGCCTCCCGTGGGGAAGTCGGGACCCTTGACGTAGTGCAGAAGCTCCTCGCCCGAGATGTCGGGATTGTCGATGTAGGCGCAGCAGGCATCCACGACCTCCGAGAGGTTGTGCGGAGCCATGTTCGTGGCCATACCGACGGCAATACCGCTGGCACCGTTGACGATCAGCAGCGGAATGCGGGTCGGGAGGACCGTCGGTTCGGGAATCGTGTCGTCGAAGTTCAGCGTCCAGTCGACGGTCTCCTTGTCGATATCGGCCATCACCTCGTCGGTGATCTTCTTCATGCGGGCCTCGGTGTAACGCATGGCGGCCGGGGAGTCGCCGTCCATCGAGCCGAAGTTACCCTGGCCGTCGACCAGCGGGTAACGCATCGACCAGTCCTGCGCCAGGCGGACCATGGCGTCGTAGACCGACAAGTCGCCGTGGGGGTGGAACTTACCGAGCACGTCACCGACGATACGCGCCGACTTACGGGTAGGTTTGTCGGAGTAGAGGTTGAGCTCCGCACTCATATCGTAGAGGATGCGTCGGTGGACGGGTTTCAGACCGTCCCGCACGTCGGGCAATGCACGCGACACGATGACCGACATCGAGTAGTCGATGTAGGCCGACTTCATCTGCTCTTCGATATTGATGGGGATGATCCGCCCCACCAAACCGGCATTCTTTTCTTCTTCTGTAAGCATCTATCTCTTCTATAAAACCGGATTCGTATGCAGGCCGGCAAGACGACCCGCCAAATAACGAACAAAAATAGTAATTTCTTGCGATCTGAGCAACTTTGCAGGGGAAAAACGCGCGTGCGCACGCGAATATTTTTCGTGCAAAGGCTGTTTTCGGCCCTTTTCGGGCGATTTGAGGGCAAAAAAATTTTCTCCCGACAGAGGGTCGGAAGAAACGGCGCAAAATATGCAGGGAGTCTGACACAAAAAAATGGAAAAATATTCCCTATTAACGGAATCACCACACCGCCCCGGTCATTCCCCGCCTGACGGGGAACCCACCCGCCCCCTAGACGGACTCAGCAGACGACCGAAACGGTCTGGGGGATGGTTCAATTCGCACAAACCCTCAGCCTCTCATCAAACCAACGGCTTAAACCACGGAAGCAGTTTGCAGAAAGAACGGTAGTTTTTGCCGGGAAAAAGAAGGTTGTCACGTTTTTTTACTATCTTTGTCGTAGGGCCATACCTGGCCCGGACATACTGAAAGAAGCGTTATGCTCATCTTGTAACTTGAAAACGTAGGAAATTTTCAATTAGATGCAAGGATGACATGGCGGCTCTCACGCTATGGCGTGGGCTGCTGTTGCTACATCTGCATCTATGGGTTTCCTACGACCTTCAAGTTTAGACGTGGCATTTGCGGTTCCACGCTTCTTGTTGGCAAACGGCCGCCGGAGGAGCCGCCAGCGGAACAAAACGACAACACCCATGAAGAGACTTTTATGTATGGCCTTTACACTCGTATGTGTTGCAACGTTGCAAGCACAAATAACAGGAAAAGACGTAACGGAATTTCTCGGTATTCCGGTCGACGGCACCAAAGCTGAAATGATCGAGAAACTGAAAACCAAAGGATTTCGCAGCATACCTAATACAGACTTGTTGGAAGGAGAATTCAATGGTACCGACGTATACATTGCGATTGCCACAAACAACAATCAAGTTTTTCGAATCATGGTAGCAGACAAAAATAGCCAAAGTGAAACTGACATCAAAATCCGATTTAACTTGCTTTGTCGGCAATTTGCAAACAATCCCCGCTATTCATCTTTGAATGAAGACCAAACCATTCCCGAAGATGAAAATATATCTTATGAGATGGCTGTTAATACAAAACGCTACGAAGCCTCATTCTATCAGAATCCTGCTACAGATTCCCTATCGATGGTTAGAAAAGCCAAATTTATTGAAGAAAAAATTCAATCCGATTTGTTGTATAAATATACACAAGAACAAATTGACGATCCATCCAAAGAGATTCAATCCGAGATGTTCAAGTTAGCAACAGAATATGCAATAGACATGCTGACAAAAAAATCCGTTTGGTTCATGATTTCAGAATCGTATGGTAAATATTCCATACACATGTTTTACGACAACAAATATAACAAAGCCAACGGAGAGGATTTATAAGAGCCAATCGGCAGAAAAGAATCCGGGCCGCTATGTCACTAATGATTTGGCGGCCCGAATTTTTATTATGTTATCAGCTATCGGAAGTCGATGAATTCGTACCCCTCGAAGCGGCTCCGGTCGAAAGGCTGCAAGGATGACGGGAGCGGAGCGACACGCAAGACATCGACATGAATCCGCTCTTCCTCGTAATCATAATCCAACGCTTCGGGGCGCATCGTTGCCGTCGAGACCGTCACCGTCACCGTTCCGACCGATGCGCCGCTCCCGGCCACCGGGGTCAAGCGTACGGAGGCCTTGCCGCCGGCCTCGGAAAGCAGTTCCGACCGATAGTCATCGCCGAGAAAGTCGAACGCCCGGACGGGATTGTTCAACAGATTGCGGCTCGTCGTATCGACCCCGACGATCGTCACCTCGCGACGCTCCTTGTCGACCTCGTACCGAACCGTCCCGTCGCAATAAACCTCTACATCGCCCAGCGTCAACTCGTAGCCCATCCCTTCGACGGCATAACGGCCCCGGGCCCGATACTCCCCGGCCTCGAGTGCAAAATCCACTTCATACCCCTTCATGGCCCGGAATTCCGCCGCCAGCCGTTCGAGAATCTCCCCGGCACGGTTCTCCACCGTCGGATCCGCCTCTTCGGCCAGCCCTCCGGAGAGTCGAATCACACCCGCTTCGGCAGGAACCGCCTCCACGGAGCGCTGCACAACACGCACCTCCACCGAAACGGCCTCCGCGTCCCGTTCCGCCCCCAAGACCATCGGCATGCAGCCCGTCAAGGTCAGCAACAACAACCATCGTTTCATCATCGGATTCTGTTTTTTCGTTTTCCGGCCGCCGCGACTCCCCGCTTTCGGTCTCCGCCGCAGTCCACAATCTCCGCTGCGGCCCGACCCTTCGGGTCTCGCCGGCAGCACCGCCCCTCCAGCCACACGCCGCCTTCTACGAGACACCCAGCTCCTGGAGCTTGGCCTCCAGCGAGGGCAGGTCGTAGAAGAGGATGTCGCGGGGTTTTGCCCCCTGCTGCCGTCCGACGATGCCGGCCCGCTCGAGCTGCATCATGATGCGCCCGGCCCGGTTGAATCCCACTTCGTAGTTGCGCTGGATCATCGACGTGGAGATCTGGCCGCTCGACACGGCATCGCGCGCAATCTCCGCAAAGAGCGAATCGTACTTCACCGGAGCCGACGACTCCTCGCTGCCCATCTGGCTGCCGCTGTCGTTGTCGGGCGTATAGTCCGGCAGCGCATAGGCCTCCGTATACCCCTGCTGGTGCGCAATGTAGTCAACGATACGCTCAACCTCCTTCGTCTCGACCAGCGCACACTGGATACGGGTCAGCTCGCCGTCCTTCGAGATGAGCATGTCGCCGCGACCGATCAGCTGGTCGGCGCCCGGACGGTCGATAATCGTCCGCGAGTCGATCATCTGCATCACGCGGAAAGCGATACGCGCCGGGAAGTTGGCCTTGATCTTTCCCGTAATGACATCGACCGAAGGACGCTGCGTGGCAATGATCAGGTGGATACCGATGGCCCGGGCCTTCTGGGCCAGACGCGTCACGGGTGTCTCGACCTCCTTGGCCGTCATGATCAGGTCGGCGAACTCGTCGATCACCACCACGATATAGGGCAGATAGCGGTGTCCGTGCATCGGATTCAGCCGCCGGGAGACGAACTTCGCATTGTACTCCGAGATGTTGCGCACCTCGGCCTTCTTGCAGAGCTCCAGCCGCGTGTCCATCTCCGAGCAGAGTGCATTGAGCGTATAGACGGCCTTTTTCGGATCGGTGACGATGGCCTCCTCCTCGGACTGCATCTTGGCCAGGAAGTGGCGTTCGATCTTGGCATAGAGCGAGAATTCGACCATCTTGGGGTCGATCATCACGAACTTCAGCTGCGCGGGATGCTTGCGGTAGAGCAGCGAGGTGATGATGGCGTTCAGGCCCACGGACTTGCCCTGTCCCGTGGCTCCGGCCACAAGCAGGTGGGGCATCTTCGTCAGGTCGAAGACGAAGTTTTCGTTCTGGATCGTGCGACCGATCACCACCGGCAGCTCGGCCTTCGACTCCTGGAAGCGCAGCGAACGGATCGCCGAATACATCGAGACGATCTGTTTGTGGCGGTTCGGGACCTCGATGCCGATCGTTCCGCGACCGGGGATCGGCGCAATGATGCGGATACCCGATTCGGCCTTGAGGCTCTGGGCGATGTCGTTCTGCAGGCCCTGAATCTTGGAGATCTTCACCCCCTGAGCCTGTACGATTTCGTAGAGCGTCACCGTGGGACCCACCGTAGCCTTGATCCGCTGGATCGGAATGCCGAAATTCTTGAGCGTCTCCTCGATGCGGGTCTTGTTGTCGAAGATCTCCTCGTCCGTAACCTCCGAATCGGAAATGTAATCCTCCAGAAGCGTCACGGGCGGCTTGCGGTAGTTCACCAGATCCTTCAGCGGGTCGTAGCTCTCCGTGGGGATCGCCTTCTCGTCGACGAGCTTCGCCTCGCGGGACTCGACCGTCACCACAACCCCTTCCGGTGCAGCTTCCGACGCTCCGGCATCCGGCATTTGCGACGTTCCAGCACCGTTTTCGGGCGCTCCGCCTCCGAAGCCGTCAGCCGCCCCGGCATGCTGCGCCGAAGCCTCCGCCACACCATACCCGGCGGCGGGGATCTGCGCTCCGAGATCCACGATCTCGATCGTATCTTCACGCGGCGTCCGCCCGGCGTCCGACGAATCCGGTCCGGCATGTACCGCCGGAGCATCCGACGAACGGGGCTTCTCGTCCCCGACCGTAATTTCAATGAAAGGCTCCCCGGAGTCACCCGCCGAATCGTCCGAAGCCGCGCTCCGACGTACGGGACGTTCCAGTTCGACCAGTCCGCCGCGCCCCATCACCAAACGACCCTCCGCAGGCGAGAGATCCACCTCCGTGAACTCCTCATCCACCTCTGCTCCCGCCGTCGGTTCCTCGATCGGACGGCCATCGGGCGTCAGCTCCACAAAGGGCTCCACCTCAACGGGCGCAGGACGTCCGAACGCCTCCCGCGACGACGCGCCGCCCATACGGTCATCATCCCGCCGCAGCGCCGGACGCTCCCGCTCCTGACTCTCCGGCCGCAGCTCCTCCGCGTGGCGCTCCACTTCGTTCCGCAGGCCGGCCGATCCCGCTGCAGACTCCGCCGTACGCTGCCGCTCGGCGTTCGACACTTCATCCCGGGACCGGAGGCTCCGCGCCTCGGAATCCCGCACCTCACCGTCATCGATGCGCCGTCCTCCGTTTGCTGCGGTCGCGTCCGACGTCTTAGTCCCCTTCGGCTGCGCATCGGCGGCATCGGGATCCGGTTCGTCGAACGACGCGTCGGACTCCGACGCACGGACATGAACCACCTTGTTGCGGACCGTATCGACGATCTTTTCGCTCTGGTCCACCAGGACATTTCCGGCCTGATTGACCTTGTTGATGAAGTTGCGGTTGATGAAGACGCCCGTGAGGATCCAGCCTCCGACGAGCAGGATCAGCGTCCCGAGCGATCCGATGGCACCGGGCAGCATGCCGATGGCGCCGTTTTCAGCGATCGGATGGCGGCTGGCGAGCAGATTCCCGAAGGCTCCGCCCCAGCCCGTACTCGAACAGAGGCTCCAGCGCGCGTCGAAAAGATAGCCCAGCGTCAGCGATCCGAGGATCATGATGAAGAAGAGCGACAGAATCGACTGATTGA
The DNA here is from genome assembly GCA_944320985.1 of uncultured Alistipes sp. Lineage (GTDB taxonomy): Bacteria > Bacteroidota > Bacteroidia > Bacteroidales > Rikenellaceae > Alistipes. Next base: position 16,116 of record CALUJN010000002.1, read on the forward strand.
GGCGCAACGGCTGCTGACGAATGATCCGCACGCCGATGAGGATGAGCATCACCGGAAGCAGCATGCCGAAGACGCCGAACGATCCGTCCACCAGCATGCGTCCCAGCCGGGCTCCGAGAGGTCCGCAGGGGTTTTCGACCTCGGCACCGAGCAGTTCGCGGTCTTCGACCGTCTTCTGCAGCACGCTCTGGTCCTCGGCCCAGCTGAAAAAGGAGAAAAAGACCGCCGCGGCGGCGAAAATGCCCACGCACAGAAGCAACAGTCCCGCAATCCAGCGGGCGCTGTCGCGATTCGAGCGCTGGACGTTCTGCCGAGCGTTGGTGGATGTATTTCGGGATGCCATTGTTGTAGAACTCTTACGTCTGAATGATCGAGCGAAGATACGAAAATTTTCCGACATTCGGGGTGCCGCAACGGCGAAAAGAGCCGAAAAGGACCGAAAAGGGCCGACGCCCCGAAGAAACAGCGTCCACGAAAAATGCCGAAGATCACAACGATTCCAGGGCCTTCTTTTCGAGGCGCCGACGGTAGGCCTCGTCGGCAAACGTAAGGAAACCGTAGGACGGGCAATGGGCCGGAGAGGCTCTCAAGGCGTCGCGGTCAAGCAGTTGTCCGACCCGCCGCGCCACAGCCGGTGAAGGATCGACAATCGTCACGCCGAGTCCCGCCACGACCCGCTGCAGGACGGGCAGCAGAAAGGGATAGTGCGTGCATCCCAGCACGATCTGATCGGCCCCGCGGGCAAGCATCGGTTCCACAGCGGCGCGTACGCAGGCTTCGGCCTCGGGCGTCGATTCCCGGTCCCCCTCGACCAACTCCACGAAACCCCGGCCGGGGACCGTCAGCACCTCGATACCCTCGCCGTATTTCGCAGCCGTGTGACGGAACAGGTCGCCATCGAGGCTTCGCTCGGTAGCCAACACCCCGACCACCCGGCTGCGCGTGGCCAGACAGGCGGGCTTCACCGCCGGCTCCATGCCGACGATCGGCACCCCGGCGTATTTCTCCCGCAGGAAGTCAATCGCCGCTGCCGTAGCGGTGTTGCAGGCCACCACGACGAGTTTGCAGCCCTCCTGCACCAGTCTTCCCACAGCCTCGTCGGCCAGTCGGCGGATCTCCTCCCGAGGCCGGGAACCGTAAGGGCAGTTCTTTCCGTCACCCAGATAGAGGAGCGACTCCGCAGGCAGCAGACGTCGAATCTCACGCCAGACGGTCAACCCGCCCAGTCCCGAATCATAAACACCGATGGGAGCTTCGTTCACCTTGCCGTATCATTCGATTCTCCGGGATCCTTCGGTTCCACCCGCGAGAGAATCCGTTCCACAATCTCATCATCCGAAAGGTGATCGCACTCGATCACCTGTTTGGCCTGCGCATAGAAGGGCTCACGGGCCGCCATATCCTGCCTCATGAAGGTCACGAGCTCCTCGTCGTTCAGCCCGCACAGCCGCGGACGCTTGCGTCGGCCGTATGGGCTCAGCCGCCCGGCGATGTTCTCCGCCGAGCGACGCAGATAGACCGTCCATCCGGCGGCATTCATGCACTCCATGTTGTCGCTCCAGACGGGAAGACCGCCCCCCGTAGAGATCACCGCCGAGTCATGTCCGGCAATGGCCGCATCAAGTACCTCGCGCTCAATCTCCCGGAAGCGGCGTTCGCCCTCGTAACGGAACAGATCCGCAACCGAAGCCCCTTCACGCTGCTCGACCAGCGCATCCGTATCGACCAGAGAGACCCCCAGACGCCGTGCCAGACGCCGTCCCAGGGTGCTCTTGCCGCAACCCATGTAGCCGATCAGAAAGAGACGTTTCATCGTCAGAAAAGATTCAGTTGTTCGGGATCGATCACCTGTTCGGCATCGCCCTTCGGACGTTCGATCTCGAAAGCCACACCTCCGGATTCCGAGCCCGTGCGGGGCAACCCCGCATCCGAAACGATCACTCCTGCCGAAGGCTTTTCGGGAGTTCGATCTTGAGACGCTCCATCCTGTACATCAGCGTTTTGCGATTCATTATCGGACGAATCCGTCAACTGATCCGTATCAAAAGGTTCATCTTCAGAATCTTCCGGCTCTTCGGGAAGCTCCGGTTCGATCATCTGCAACGTATCCACCTCATAGGTTGTCAGACGTTTACCCTTCGCACGATGACTCTTCACCCCGACGAACCCGTCGACATCCACCCGATCGGCCGGGCGCGAAGCATGCGCCCCCTTGTAGGTGATCTCCAGTTGTGCTCCCGAGCGCTCCGTCACGCAGACGAACCGGTCCTCGGGATCGAGGAACTCCTGCATCTTGTCCGACAACTCCGCCGCGAAGCGCTTCAGATAGTAATATTGCTGTCCCTGGTCGTAGTAGCAGACGCTGTAAACCCGGTCGGGCGAATAGCGTCCCACAAAAGTCGTGTCGTCGGGGAAGTGCTGCCCCAGGTCGTAGCCCGTAATGTAGTACTGGTTCTTGCCCGTCCAGACGATCAGTTTGTCGTCGCCCTTGAATTCGCCCAGCAGTCGTCCGCGCCCGTCGGCATTCAGACGCCGCACATCCTCGTCGTACCAGATATCCTGACCGCCCAGCGTCGAGGTACCCCGCTCCTTCAGGACGATCTTGTGGATGCCGTAACGCGAGAAGAGGTTGCCCTGGCTCTGGCGGCCCTTGATCGCAAGCGTCGAGAAATCCAGGTCGACGATCACCTTCTTCAGACGCGGCCGCGGCTTGAAGTAAACCTTCAAAACCTCCGCCTCACCGTTCGGATTGACAGACATATAGAGAATCTCGCTCTTCGGAGTGCCCTTCGTAATGTTGTACTCCTTGTCGCGCGTGATGCCCTTGATGGCGCAGCGCTTCATCATGATCGGACCGTTCTTGCCGTCGCGGTAGAGCACGTTGTAGATCGTACGCTCGTCGTTGCGCTTGAAGATGCCGATGTAGTAGATCCCCTTGTCGAAGAAGGCCTTCTCGCTCACCTTCGTAATCACATAACGGCCATCCTTCGTGAAGACGATCACGTCGTCGATATCCGAGCAGTCGCAGACGAACTCGGCGTCCTTCATCGTCTTGCCGATCCCGAAGAAACCCTCGGCACGGTCGACGTAGAGCTTGGCGTTCGTAACGGCCACCTTCGTCGCCTCGATCGAGTCGAATTCGCGCAGCTCCGTGCGCCGCTCGCGCCCCTTGCCGTACTTGTCGCGGATCCGTTCGTACCATGCCACGGCATACTCCGTCAGGTGGTCCAGGTGGTATTTCGTCGTCTTGATATCCTCCTCGATCTGTCGGATCTCGTTGTCGGCCTTCTCCGAATCGTAGCGCGAAATGCGGATGAACTTCAGCTCCGTGAGGCGCTGTACGTCCTCAAGCGTCACTTCACGTCGCAGCTGTTTCTTGAAGGGTTCCAGGCCCTTGTCGACGGCGGCGTATGCCTCCTCACGGGTCTTGCAGCCCTCGATCAGCTGGTAGAGTTTGTTCTCGATGAAGATCCGTTCGAGCGACGCCGCATGCCACGCCTCGTTCAACTCCCCGAGGCGGATCTGAAGCTCCTGACCCAACAGCGAGCGCGTATGTTCGGCCGAGCGGCGCAGGATCTCCGACACCCCCAGAAAATGCGGCTTGTCGTCCCAGATCACGCAGGCGTTCGGGGCGATCGACACCTCGCAGTCCGTGAAAGCGTACAGCGCGTCGATCGTCTTGTCCGACGACTCGTCCGGGGCCACCTGGATGATGATCTCCACCTTGTCGGCCGTATTGTCGTCCACCTTCCGGATCTTGATCTTTCCCTTCTCGTTGGCCTTGATGATCGAATCCTTGATCGATTCGGTAGTCGTCGTATAGGGAATTTCGGTGATGGCAAGCGTCCGTTTGTCGATCTTCGAGATCTTCGCGCGAACCTTCACCGTACCGCCCCGAAGTCCGTCGTTGTAGCGGCTTACGTCCGCCATACCGCCCGTCGGGAAATCCGGGTAGAGCTGGAATTCGCGACCCTCAAGATGGGCGATCGCCGCGTTGATCAGTTCGTTGAAGTTGTGCGGCAGGATCTTCGACGCCAGGCCCACGGCGATACCGTCCGACCCCTGCGCCAGCAGCAGCGGGAACTTGATGGGAAGCGTCACAGGCTCCTCCTTGCGGCCGTCGTACGAGAGCATCCACTCCGTGGTCTTCTTGTTGAAGACCACCTCCAGGGCGAACTTCGACAACCGAGCCTCGATATAACGGCCCGCAGCCGCCTCGTCGCCCGTGAGGATGTTGCCCCAGTTACCCTGGCAGTCGATCAGCAGGTCCTTCTGCCCGAGCTGAACCAGCGCATCCTTGATCGAAGCGTCGCCGTGCGGGTGGTACTGCATGGTCTGACCCACGAGGTTCGCCACCTTGTTGTAGCGTCCGTCGTCCACGACCTTCATGGCGTGCAGAATGCGTCGCTGGACCGGTTTCAGTCCATCCTCGACGTGCGGAACGGCTCGCTCCAGGATCACGTACGAGGCGTAATCCAGGAACCAGTTCTTGTACATGCCCGTCAGTTTGCGCACGTCGCCCTCGTCCTGCGTCAGGCGGTCGAATTTCCCGGATTTCGCGCGGGATGCTGCTGTCTCTTCGGGCAGCGGGTCGCCGGCATCTTCCTCGTCCGCGGCCGACTCTTCATCCTCCGTCTCCTCTTCGTCTCCAGCTTCGTCTTCATCCGCCGTACCGGCCGCCGCTTCATCCTCCATCTCATCCGCCGCCTCGTCCGCCGCCTCGTCCGTCATCGTGTCCGCAGCCGCGTCTGCCGACTCCGGAGCCGGGGTATCTCCGGCGAACGACTCCTCGGGAATCAGATTCTCTTCTTTATCCTTGTTCTTTGCCATAATTCCTTAGCTGATTTTCAAGTCCTGCTCCACGAGGTCCTCCTCGATGCGCAGGTTGTCGATGATGAAGCCCTGTCGTTCGTAGGTGTTCTTGCCCATGTAGAACTCCAGCAGGTCGTGGATCGGGTCGTCCTTCGTAATACGCACCTTGTCCAGCCGCATGTTTTCACCGATAAATTCGCGGAATTCATCCGGGGAGATTTCGCCCAGACCTTTGAAGCGCGTGATCTCCGCACTGGCCCCCAGTTTCGCGATCGCCTTCAGTCGCTCCTCCTCCGAATAGCAGTAGAGCGTCTCCTTCTTGTTGCGCACGCGGAAGAGCGGCGTCTGCAGCACGAACAGGTGCCCCTGCCGGATCACATCCGGGAAGAACTGCAGGAAGAAGGTCATCATCAGCAGCCGGATGTGCATTCCGTCGACATCGGCATCCGTCGCGATGACCACCTTTTCGTAGCGCAGGTTGTCCATGTCCTCCTCGATATTGAGCGCCGCCTGCAGCAGGTTGAACTCCTCGTTCTCGTAGACCACCTTCTTGGTCAGTCCGAAGCAGTTGAGCGGCTTGCCCCGCAGCGAGAAGACGGCCTGTGTACGTACGTCGCGGCTCTTGGTGATCGATCCCGAGGCCGAATTACCCTCCGTGATGAAAATCATCGACTGTTCGGCCAGTTCGTTCTTGTCCGTGCGGTGGATCTTGCAGTCGCGCAGCTTGCGGTTGTTCAAGGAAACCTTCTTGGCCGTCTCCCGCGCCTTCTTCTGAACACCCGAGATCGCCTTGCGCTCCTTCTCGTTCTCGACGATCTTCCGCTGCAGGATCTGTGCCGTCTCGGGGTGTTTGTGCAGGTAGTCGTCCAGGTGCTTGCCCAGGAACTCCACCACGAAGTTGCGGATCGTAGGACCCGACTTCGACATCTCCTTCGATCCGAGTTTCGTCTTGGTCTGAGACTCGAAGATCGGGCTCGAGACCTTCAGCGAGATGGCTCCGATGAGCGACGTGCGGATATCCGACGGGTCGTAGTCCTTGTGGTAGAACTCCCGGATGGTCTTGGCGATGGCCTCGCGGAAGGCCGCCTGGTGCGTACCCCCCTGCGTCGTATACTGTCCGTTGACGAACGAATAGCAACTCTCGCCGTAACCCGTGCCGTGGGTAATGGCCACCTCGATGTCCTCCCCCGAAAGGTGGATCGGCGGGTACAAAGGCTCCTCGGACATGTTCTCGTTCAGAAGATCCAGAAGTCCGTTTTTCGAGGCGTAGGACTTGCCGTTCAGGCGGATCGTCAGGCCCCGGTTCAGGTACGTATAGTTGCGCACGAGCTGCTCGACATACTCGAGGTTGTAGGCGTAGGGGCCGAAGACCGACTCGTCGACCCGGAAGCGGATCTGCGTGCCGTTCTTCTCCGCAAGGCCGCTCTCCCAGCGGTCGCTCTGTTCGAGACCCTCCCGGAAATAGACCGTATGGGCCTCGCCGTCGCGGATCGAACGCGCCCAGAACTCGCTCGAAAGGTAGTTCACCGCCTTCACACCCACACCGTTCAGACCCACGGTCTTCTTGAACGCAGCACCCTCCTCGTCATCGTCGTACTTGCCGCCCGTGTTCATCACGCTCACCGCCGCCGAGAGCGAGTTGAGCGGAATGCCTCGACCGTAGTCCCGGACCGTCACCACGTTGTCCTCAACCGTGATGTCGATCTGGTGGCCGTAGCCGTTCATGTACTCGTCGATCGAGTTGTCCGTCACCTCCTTGATCAGCACGTAGATGCCGTCGTCAGGCTGCGTGCCGTCGCCCAGCTTGCCGATGTACATGCCCGGACGCAGCCGCACGTGTTCGCGCGGCGTAAGCGTGCGGATCGCATCGTCGCCGTAGTTGTTCGTGTTCGTCGTGTTCGTATTGAGTAAATCTGCCATAGTCTATCGTTTTTGACGGATCTCCGAAAGCGCCGCGCACATCGAATCGTGCACCTCGGTCATCAGCTGGTGCGGATCCGTCGCCGCAACCCGAGCCGCCGGAACCGGCGGCAAAACCCGGATCGTGATCCGGTTGCCCCAGTTGAAAAGCAGGTTCTTGCGGATCAGCGTCCGTGTGCCGTCCAGCACCACCGGAAGGATATCCACGCTGGCCTCCCGGGCCAGCGTAAACGCCCCGGCCTTGAAACGGTGGATCTCTCCGTCCTTCGAACGGGTCCCCTCGGGGAAGATCGCAATCGAAGCCCCCCGCGAAATCCACATCTTGCCCTCGTGGACCATCTGCTCCAGCGCCGCAGTCGCACGCCCCCGGTTGATGCAGATGTCACCGTGAAGGAACAGGAACTGCCCGAAGAAGGGGATCTTGAAGACCTCCCGCTTCGATACCCACCGGAAATTGAGCGGCAGGTAGTAGAGCGCGGGAATGTCGATCACCGTGTTGTGGTTCAGGACGATCACGTAACGCTTCCGCCGGTCGATCCTCTCCAGACCCTCGACCCGCTGACGCCACCGCAACGGAATGAAGAAGAAGATCCGCATCAGAATGCGCGACAACTCGTGCACGACGCGGCGTCCCCGGTCAAAGGGATAGCACACCACAAGTGCCACGGCCGACAGAATCATGAACACGGTGCACAACAGCACCAGAAAAACGTAATACAATGCACTCAACATAGGCGGTTGTTTTTCATCCCGACGGGGCCGGCTGCAGCCCGGGACAATCTATCAATCTGCAAAATTAATCATTATTTCCCGGGTTTCCTACCCCTTTTCCTGCCGATTTTTCAACAAAATCTTCACGCCAACGCCCTATTCCGACAGACAAGCACCCTCCCCCAGCCCCTTCCGGAGATCTTTTTTTGAAAATTTAGGTACTATGCATTGCAAAGTATAAATATTTTTACATATCTTCGCAGTGCAAAATAATCCGTCTTCATGCCGAAACTCAGCTCAAGCATCGCAAAAAAAGGAGTTCTTACCTTCGTCATGCTCCTGGCAGGGCTTTATGACGGGTTCGCCGCAAAACATGCCCCTTTCTCGGGACGCATCGTCGACGAACACGGAAAAGCCATCGAATATGCCACGGTCGTCCTCCTCAAAGAGGACCGGCAGGTCGCCGGAATAACCTCCGATGCCGATGGCCGGTTCGAACTCAAGGCAGCACCCGGTGTGTATACCCTTCAGGTTCAGTTCCTCGGGCTGGAGCCCGTGAAGAAGATCGTACGGATCGGGGAGGACAACGAGCCGGGCGACATCGTGCTGCGCAGCACCCCGACTCAAATCGAAGGGGTGGTCGTCTCCGCCCGGCTCGTACGACGCGAGGCGGACCGTTTCGTCGTCGACGTCGCGAATGCCCCCGCCGCCATCGGAAAGGACGGCATCGAACTGCTCGAACAGGCTCCCGGCGTCTGGATCGACGCCGAGAAGATCTCCCTCAACGGAAAAAGCGGCCCGAAAGTCTATGTCAACGACCGCGAACTGCGCATGGACAACGAACAACTGCTCACCTACCTGCGGTCGCTGCGGGCCGAAGAGATCCAGAGAATCGAGGTCGTGCCCGTCACGGGAGCCGACTCCGACGCCAACTCCCCGTCCGGCATCATCCGCATCCGTCTCAAAAAACGCCGCGAAAACGGAATGAACGGATCCGTGGACTTCATGACCACCCAAAGCAGCTACGCCGGCATGTACAACCCCTCGGCACGCATCAATATCCACTCGGGCGGCCTCGACCTCTACGCCTCAACATGGGGCTATCTGGGCCGCGACAGGATGAATTCCGCCGAACAGACCACATACGACCTCACCAACAAAAGCCTCGGAGCCCACTCCGAGGCCGAGAACAACAGCCGGAATTTCGGCGTCAACCTCGGGAGTGTCCTCGAAATCGACCCCAAAAACAGCCTCGGCGCCGAATTCGGTTTCTGGAGAGACCGCGCGTGGGGCCCGACCGACACCGCAACCGACCTCGGGGACGAAACCCGGACCGTCAATACCCGAAGCCGATTCGACAACCACAACCGCGGAAACAATTACAACCTGACGATCAACTACATCCACAAGATCGACACCCTCGGATCGACCCTCAAGCTGCTGGCCGACTACACCCGTCGCAACACCGAATCGGGAAACGACAACTCGAGCCGCATCACCGCCCCCGACGCGATCCTCGACTCCCTCTACCGGGACAATGCATCGGGGATCTATGACGTGGCAACCGCCACGCTGGCTCTCGAAAAGAAGCTCTCTCCCCGCTGGAGCCTGAAGAGCGGAATCAAGCATACATTCAACGACATGCGCAACAAGGCCCTCTACGAATACCGCAAGCAGGAGGCCTGGCTGCGCAACGACGATCAAAGCTACACGGTCAACTACACCGAAAACATCACGGCGGCCTATGCCTCAGCCTCGGCTCAACTCGGAAAATGGAGCCTTGTGGCCGGACTCCGCGCCGAATACACCCGCACGCACGGCAAAAACGGAGATATCCGACAGGATTACCTCTCGCTCTTCCCCAACGCCAACGTATCATACGCCCTCGCCAGGGAGAAGGGGCATTCGGTAATCCTCCAGTACGCCCGAACGATCCAGCGGCCCAACTTCTGGTGCCTCAACCCCCAGCGGTCTCAGATCTCCGACTACACCTATCAGACCGGAAACCCGAGGCTCGAACCCGCCTACCAGCACGACGTGAGCCTCACGCTCGTGCTGGCGCACCGGTACACCCTCACGGGCGGCGTGCAGATCGTCGACGGTGAGATCCAGCAGACGATGCTCGCCGATGCCGACAATCCCGACATGCTCCAAATCGCCTGGGTCAACTTCGACACCTCGACCAACTGCTATGCAACGGTCAATCTGCCGTTTCAACCGACGAAATGGTGGCAGCTGAACCTCAACGCCATCTACATGCGCCGCGGGCAGCGCGTCGAGCAGCACGGACCTCAGCAGCATTTCAACTGGACGTTCGTCAACGCCTCAACCACCTTCACCCTCCCGGCAAACTTCTTCATCGACTGTGCCTATGCCTATCAGAGCCGGATCGATCTGGGAAACGTCTGGGTCATGCCCAACCACATGCTGCAGGCCGGAGTCAAGAAGCGGTTCGCCGAGCGTTTCACCCTCTCCTTCTCGGTCCGCAACCTGCTCGACCAGGGACAAAAGGTTGGAGCCCGGGGCGACGGATTCATCCGTACGGTCCGGATCGATCAGGCATGGGGCAAGATCCAGTATCGGTTCGGGGTGACGTGGAGTTTCAAGAGTGGAAAGGCCTTTCAGAAAAGGTCCGTCGAGGTCGGCTCCGAGGATGAAAAGAGAAGGCTGTCGGCAAATTCCGGACACTGAGAAGGGCTGGCCTATCCGGGACAGGACGACGGGATCGACGGGATGCAAGGCGGTCCCTAACGGAGCAGCGAAGGAGCAGAAGCGGAGGGACAACAGCCCCGAAGCGGCTTACACCCGGTGGCGGAGCCTCGGAAGCGGCAGGCGACGCGCCCAGCGAACGGCCCAACGCGGCAGCCGCGGCCGGCGCATCCAATGGGCCAAATGGGTCACGGAATTCGGAACTGGAAGGGATTGACCCGCTATGATCAGCGTCACGGCAATCAAAATCAACACCACACCCACACCGATCCGCAGCGTGAAGGCCTCGCCGAAAACCACTACACCGAAAAACAGAGCCGTAACAGGCTCCAGAGCCCCGAGGATCGCCGTCGGCGTCGACCCGATCCGACGGATCGCTCCGGCCATCGTCACCAGCGAAATGATCGTAGGAAAGAGTGCCAGCGACACGGCATTCACCCACAATAACGGCGAAGGAATCGGCTGCAGCTCGCTACAGCCCCGCAGCCGCACGATGTAGACCAGCGATCCGAAGAGCAGACAATAGAACGTCAGCTTCTCGGTCGGCAGATTCTTCAACGACGAACGGTTGATGCCCACAATATAGACGGCATAGAAGAGCGCCGAGAGAAAAACCAGCAGCACGCCCGTCAGATTGAGCGTCGTGCCGTCCCCACCCCGGTAAAGGAGCGAAATACCCCCGCATGCCAAAAGAATCGAAAAAACAGTGGAGACCGTAACCCGTTCGTGAAAACCCACGGCCATGATCACCGCCACCATCACCGGGTAGACGAAGAGAATCGTCGAGGCAATCCCCGCATCCATGAGGTTGTAACTCTCGAAAAGCAGCAGCGATGAGGCCGAAAAGAGAATTCCCATGCCGACCAACGGAAGCACGTCGCGACGATGCAACGCAAACGACTGACGCCGGAAAAGCATCAGCCCGCCCAGCATCACTACAGCCAGTACATACCGGTAAAATAACACCGAATCGGGGCCCAGACCCGCCCCGTAGAGCGGCAGGGCAAAGAGCGGATTCAGTCCGTAGCTGGCTGCGGCTATGGCTCCCAGCACATAGCCGCGAGCACGTTCGGAGAGCATCTCAGAACTTCACTTCGGGAGCCACGTCGCTCCCGGCCGATGACTCGAAATAGGGTCTGCGTTCGAAGCCGAACAGCCCGGCCACAAGATTCGTCGGAAAACGACGCACCGTACGGTTATAACTCTCGGCCGCACGGTTGAAATCCTGCCGCGAAACCGAAATCCGGTTCTCCGTCCCTTCGAGTTGAGCCTGCAACTCCAGGAAGTTCTGATTCGCCTTCAGATCCGGATAGTTCTCGGCAACGGCAATCAGTCGCCCCAGAGCCGAACCGACTCCCGCCTGAGCCTGCTGATACTCCGCAAGGCGCTCCGGCGTCAGATCTTCCACAGAAAGGTTGATCGACGTGGCACGCGTACGCGCTTCGGTCACTTCCGAGAGGGTCTGCTCTTCGTGCGCCGCGTAGCCCTTGACAGTATTGACCAGATTCGGGATCAGGTCCGCACGGCGCTGGTACTGCGTCTCCACGTTCGACCACGCACTACGCACCCGTTCCTCCTTGCCGACCAGGCCGTTATAGGAGGCGTAAAAGAAGATCGCCACCACGGCAATCACGCCGATCCAAATCCACTTTTTCATCGTTTCTCTTTATTAATGTTTTCGTATCGTTTCTCTGTTCGTCCGTCTGCAGGAACCGCCTGAACCTCTCTACGGACCAGGCGGCGGATCGTCTCACGCTGCGGAGGATGCTCCGCCGGCACGTTTCGGGACCCGGCGTCACCAGCGTGAACCGGCGCCGCCCCCGCCGAACGACCCCCCGCCGAACCCGCCGCCGGAAGAGCCGCCGCCGAAACCGCCCCATCCGCCGCCGATGATCGTACCGCCGCCCGGCCCCCCGAAGTGGTCGTCACGGTAGCTGCGGAACTGACGGCGGAACCGTTTGCCGCAATGCGCACAGACGAATTCGCACTCCTCGACCCGATATCCCGAAGTGAAATCCGAAACCTGTTGCGAGACCTGTTTCAGTTTCCACTTCCCGCAATAGGGACAACGATGACGCGCGTAGCGGTTGATCAGCCACATGCCCAGCGGGAAAATCACGAAAATCGTCCCGAAAAGGAGCAGGATCTCCCACCACGTGAAGAAGCCTCGCTCCTCCCCGTCCAGATCCGGATCGCCGCCTTCGAGCACCGTTGCCGCCGACTCCACGCCCGCGACCATTCCCGAACTGTAATCCCCCTCGCGGAAGAAGGGAAGCATGCGCTGCATCTGGATCCGTTTGCAGAGGGCGTCGGGAAGAATGCCTTCAAGCCCCCCGCCCGTAACAAAGCGGATCTCGCGAAGGTCCTTCACCAGAAGGATTCCCAGGCCGTTGTTGCTCCGCGCAGAACCGACTCCCCAGCCCCGGAACAGTTCGATCGCAAAGGAGAAGGTATCGCCTCCGGCAATGTTGTCCACGGCCACGACTGCCACCTGGGCCAGTCCCCGCGAACGCAACGATCCGCAGATCGAATCGATACGCCGGGTCGCATCCGCAGTGAGGATCCCGTCGGGATTCGACACGTAACGCCGCGCATCCTGAAGCTGCACGTTCGGAATCTCCTCGGGTCGGTAACTCCGCGCCGTAACGGAGGCAAACGCCGTAACGGCCATCAGGCACGAAAGTATGATGTTTCTCATCTTCATATCGCAGCCGCAAAGATAGCAAAATATTCGCCCGCCGCAATCCCGAAGCGTCGCAAGGTGTCTCCGAAAGGTAAAAAAACGACGGCCCGCATCCCTGCAGGCCGCCGGTATATCCACTTACAAAGAGATCTCAGAAGCGGAAGCTCACGTAAAGACGCAGCGAACTGGTCTTGAACTTGCTGCTCGACGTATTGAGCTGACCCATCACATCATCCAACGAGGGATCCTCGGTCTCGTCCATAGCACCCTCATCCAAATTAAAATCACTGAACGAAAGTCCGTTATACTTTGCCGTACCCCAACGCCACTCGACTCCGACGGAGATCACCTTCCAGGCAAGGGCACAGCCCGCATTGAACATCGTAACATAGTGATGGTGGATCGTTTCGTCCATATACAGCAGCGAATAGGAGGGCGTAACCCGGAAATAGCCGCTCACCTTCAGGTGATGGACCGGATTGATCGTCAACGACGGGCCGAACTGCATGCCGATCTCGGCCTGGTGTATCGCCGTCGAGTAGGGCTCGCCCGTCTGCTCGTCGATATCCATCTTGTCCTCCCACGTCGACTTCGCATAGTTGATATCCAGCCACGTCCAGTCCAGTCCGAACTTGATCATCCCAGCAATCGGCTTCTTGTGCAGGTAGTAGGTCTTACCGTTGCTCAACGATACGCCGAAGTCGCTCTTGACATCGAAACCCTGGGTCTTGTCCGTCAGCGTCTGGTTCACATAACCCAGGTTGAAATACTTCGCACGGTCTTTCCAGATCTTGCGGTTCAACTCCTCCTTCTCGAGCGTCTCCACATTCGAGGTCAGCGTGTTCACGACCTGCTGCAACGAATCCAGACGTTGTGTCGTTGCGTCACCGTTCTGCTCCTGGGCCCCGACGCCCGTCACGGCCAGCAGCAGCCCCATCAAAAAGCAAATTTTCTTCATTGTCCGATCTGTTTATCTGTTTTGGTACTCTTTATCCGTTTTGTCGACCGTCCTCGCCCGGATCTGGCCGGGATATCCGGAGACCCGAACAATCGGCCTCAAAAATACGAATTTTTTTCCATTTTCTCTCAGCGTACCAGAATCCGGTAGCTCCACGGAGCCATATCCTCCTCGACCCGCCCCCGGAACTCATACGGACATCCCGTCTGCGCATCGGTATACATCCCCGCATAGATCCCCGTATAGTAATCGGCATGGATGGCGTAGGGGGAAAGATTCATCACCGCGATCACCCGGTTGCCGGCTACCTCACGGACCAGGATCAGCAGGCAATCCTCCGCATTGTTGCGGATCTCGACCAGCTCGCCCCCGCGCCCACCCGAAGCCAGGGCAGGATTCGAATGGCGCAACGCCGTCAGCCACCGCAAAAACAGCGTATGTTCGTTCACGTGGTAGCGCTCCGCAGGGATCGGATCCCGGTCGAAGAACGAAAACGAATGGTCGTAACCGATCTCCTGACCCGTATAGATGAGCGGCAAGCCCCGCGGAACCACAAACGCGAAGACCGTCATCACGGCACGAGCCGCTCCCAATCGTGAAAACTCCGTGCCGTTCCACGAGTTCTCATCGTGGTTCGTCGTGAAGGACAACCGAAGGGCCCACTCCGGATAACGGTCCCGGTCCGCATAGAGGTAGTCCCGCAGCGACGTCACACGAACCCGCTGGGCCGCCACATCGTTCATCAGGTGGTGCATCTCCCACGCATAGCACGCATCGAAGGCCTCCTGCTCAAACAGGTTGCACTCCTCGGCCTCCGCCAGCAGAAACAGATCCGGCTTCAACGACCGAAGACGACGCGACGTCTCGTTCCAGAACTCCACAGGAACCAGCATCGCCATGTCACAACGGAAGCCGTCCACGGCGTGTTCCCGGATCCAAAACTCCATGGCCGCGGCCTCGCCCTCCCAAACCTCGTGATTCGCATAGTTGAGTTTCGCCGTGTCGGTCCAGTCCCACGGCACCACGGCAACGCCCTCCGCGTCCCGCTCATACCACGACGCCGGGCGCTCCGTCTGCCACCGCGCATCGCGCGACGTATGGTTCGCAACCCAGTCCAGCAGGACCTTCAGCCCCAAGCGGTGCGCCTCGCTCACAAAAAAATCAAAATCCGACATCGTGCCCATCTCCGGATTCACCGCACAATAGTCCCGAATCGAATAGTACGACCCGAGAGACCCCTTGCGAGACTCCTGACCGATCGGATAGATCGGCATCAACCACACCGCGTCCACTCCCAGCTCCTTCAGAAACGGAAGTTTCGACGCGGCAGCACGCAACGTCCCCTCCGGCGTCAACTGACGCACGTTCATCTCATAGATCACTCCCTGGTAACTCCACTCCGGATGAAACATTATCTCTCTGACTTTATTTGATTTAACAATTAGCAATCCGACCCTAAAGCCCGAATCCGAATCCCGACAAACCGCATGCCCAACGTCCTGCCGCAACCCCTTTCCGACACAATTCAATCCGTTCGGAATGTTCAGTATGTTCGCTTTTGCTTTTTTTCGGACACCAAATATACGATTTTTTCTCGAAATACCGTCATTTACATCGTCCTTCGCCCGAAATAGCCCCTTCAAAAAAACGGCCATATCGGATTTTTCACTATCTTTGCGCACGGATCATACCAAATGTCTGTTTTTTTCGATATGAACAACGTATACCGCCTTATCGGAATCGCCTTGTGCGGTTTCCTGTTCGCCGCCTGCTCCGCCCAGAAACGGGTCTGGTATCTGCAAGATGCTCAACCCCAAACCCCCGAACAGATCGCTCAGAACGGGCAGATCCGAATCAAGCCCCTCGACCGGCTGATCATCGTCGTGAACAGCAAGGACCCCGAACTCGCCGTGCCGTTCAACTCCTTCACCGCGCTGAACGCCCTCTCCGGAAATGCCTCGACGAGCTCCAGCACCCAGTCGCTCCAGACCCGGACCGTCGATGAAAACGGCGTAATCGTCATGCCCATCATCGGGGCCGTCGAATGCGAAGGACTCACGCGTGGAGAACTCGCACAACGCATCGCCGACAAGATCATGCAGGGCGGATACATCAACGACCCGACGGTCAACGTACAGTTCTCCGACATGAAAATTTCCGTCATCGGAGAGGTCGCACGCCCCGGAACCTTCGATATCGACAGGGATCAGATCACGATCTTCGACGCGCTGGCCATGGCCGGAGACATGACCGTATACGGAGTCCGGAACGAGGTCATCGTCACACGGGAAACAAACGGCCAGCGGACATTCGAAGTCCTCGACCTCACCTCCAAAGACATATTCAACTCCCCGGCCTTCTATCTCCAGCAGAACGACATCGTCTATGTCAAGCCGAACAAATACAAGGCCCAGTCGGGTGAGATCAGCCAGAACCGGAGCTTCTACCTCTCGCTCATCAGCACGGCCGTCTCCGTCGCCACGCTCATCATTACCCTCACCAAATAACGACGAATCATGACCGAGATGCAACCCAACATCCAGACACAGATCAACAACGACGATCTGGCCGGCAGCATCACCCTGCACGACATCATCCGGATGGTACTCATGAACTGGTACTGGTTCGTGCTTTCCGTACTCGTCTGTCTCGCAGGTGCCTACTATTACCTGGCAAAAACACCCAAAATATACAGCCGGACCGCAACCATCCTCGTCAAGGACTCCCGAAAGGGTGGAGCTCCCGAACTCAACGCATTCAGCGACCTGTCAAGTTTCCAAATCCAGCGGAACGTCGACAACGAAATATACATCCTCCAGTCCCGGCGTCTCATGTCCGAGGTGGTTCGAAGACTCGACCTCACGACAAACTACACCGTTCGGGAACGGCTCCGGGACAAGGACCTCTACGGAGAGTCGCCCATCGATGTCACATTCATCAACGACAACGAAAACCAGGCCCTGGCCTTGACCGTCACGCCCCTCGACGAAAAGCAGATCCAGATTTCGCAGTTCAACGACGGGTTCATATCCAAGCAGGAGAGCCGCCGCAGCATCACGGCCCAATACGGCGATACCATACCTACCCCCGTGGGAGAAATCGTCGTCCGGAAAACCCTCTACATGAACCCCCGCTACGACAAGGTCCCCATTCATGTCGGGAAAAGTTCGATCAAGAACGTCACGGATGCCTATCGGGGAGCCATCAGGTGCGATGTGGCCAAGCAGGGGTCCGTCGTCACCATCTCGATGAACAACTCCGTGGCCAAACGCGCCGAAGATGTCATCAACACCCTGATCGACGTCTATGAAAAGGATGCCATCGACGACAAACGGCGTGTCTCGGTGACAACCGCCGAATTCATCAAGGCGCGGCTCGAGGTCATCGGTCGGGAACTCGGGGATGTCGACAAGGACATCGAAGAGCTCAAAAAGGGAAATCAGATGGTCGACATCGTCTCCGAAACATCCCGGAGTGTCGCAGAAAGCTCTCAATACAAGGCCGAAGGACTCTCGCTGGAGAATCAGATCAACGTCGCGGAGTTCATACGCAGCTACCTGAATGATCCCTCGAAGAGCGGAGAGCTGATCCCCGCCATGGCCTCCGTGACCAATTCGGCCATCGCTTCTCAGATCGAAGAGTACAACACCTCGATTCTCCAGCGCGAAAAACTCCTCGAGAACAGCTCCGAAAACAGCCCCGTCATCCGGGACCTGGACAACCTTCTCGCTGCGGTCCGCCGATCGATCATCTCCTCGCTCGACTCGCATATCTCAACGCTCGAGATCCAGCGCGATGCCATGCGCCGCGAAGAGGAGAACGCAAACCGGAAAATCTCCGCCATGCCCTCCCAGGAGAAGATCATCCTCGGAATCACGCGTCAACAGAAAATCAAGGAGGAGTTGTTCCTCTATCTGCTCAACAAGCAGGAAGAGACGCAACTCAATTATGCCGTGGCCGAAAGCAACTCACGAACAATCGACCTCGCATACGGCAGTGCCGTCCCCGTATCACCCCGCCCGACGATGATTCTCGGCGTGGCGCTCATCATCGGACTCGCCATTCCTTTCGGACTTCTCTTCCTGATCGGAATGCTCGATACGACCATTCGCGGACGAAAGGACATCGAGGACAACCTCAGCGCTCCGTTCCTCGGTGATATTCCCTATCACGAAGGGGAAACACTCGAGGGTGTTTCCGTTCGGGAAACCGGTCGCGACGCACTCTCTGAGGCTTTCCGAATCCTGCGCTCGAACATGACGTTCATGAGCGTATCGGCCGGAAAAGAGATGAAGGTCATCCTCTTCACCTCGTCGAACCCGCACGCCGGAAAAACGTTCGTCGCCATGAACCTCGCCATGACCCTCGCCATGGCCGGAAAACGGATCGTGCTCGTCGATCTCGACCTGCGGAGGCATGCACTTTCGACCTTGATGGGGCACGGAAAGACCAGAAACGGTGTCACCGGATATCTTGCAGGGACCATAACCGACGTGAACTCGCTGGTCAATAAAACCGAATACCACGAAAAGCTCGACGTGATCTATGCCGGATTGCAGCCCCCCAACCCGACCGAAATGCTGCTCTCCGAAAAACTCGACCAACTCGTTGCGGAGCTTTCCAAGAAATACGACTACGTATTCCTTGACAGCACCCCGGCCATGTCCGTGGCCGACGCCGTGATTACGGATCGTTTGTCCGATCTCTGCATCTATATCGTACGCGAAGGGGTGCTCGACAGAAGACAGCTGCCTGACATCGAACGGCTCTACCGGGAGAAAAAACTCCACAACATGTGCATCGTGCTAAACGGCGCACGGACCCGTCGGCATGGTTATGGATACGGGTACGGGTATGGATACGGATATGGATACGGGTACGGGTATGGATACGGCGATGAATACCACGAAGAAAGTTACCGCAAGCGTATCAAGGACTTCCTGCTTTCGCTCACCCGCAAAAACAAACATTGACACGGAATGGCCATTCACAATGCAACCATTGCAATCGATTTCGACGGGACCGTTGTAACTCACGCCTATCCCGAAATCGGTGAAGATGCCGGAGCCGTTCCGGTACTCAAGGAGTTGACGACGAACGGATGTCGCCTGATTCTCTATTCGATGCGCCATGGAAAACTGCTCGAACAAGCCGTGGAGTGGTTCCGGGCTAAGGGCATTCCGCTCTATGCCGTCAATGAGAATCCCGAGCAGAAGCGCTGGACAACCTCACCGAAGGTGCACGCCGACCTCTACATCGATGACAGCAATCTGGGGTGTCCCCTGCGTTTCATTGATGGGGAAAAGCGCCCCGTGGCCGACTGGACCCGGATTCGCGAGCAGCTCGTCCGCGAGGGTTTTCTCGACTGACCGGGGGGGGGGGCCGAAGCCAAGAACCGGAGCCAAGAAAAAGGGGCTGCAGGCGGGAGGGAGCCATTGAGTTCGGGATAGGACAGGGCCCAAAAAGGGCGAGGTCGCAGCGAGGAGAAGCAGAGTCGCCAGCAAAGAAAAGCAGAGTCGGCAGCGAGAAAGGCAAAGTCGGCAGCGAAGAAAGGCAGAGTCGCCAGCAAGGAAAGGCGGAGTCGGCAGCGAGAAAAGCGGAGTCGGCAGCAAAGAAAGATCTCATCATACAAAAAAAGAAGGTGCAATCTCCCGATTGACACCTTCTTTTATTGATGGATGGCCCGAACCGCCTATTTCCACAGATCACGGGGGTACTTGCCCTCGGCAATCATCTTCTCAATGGCTGCCATCAAGGCCGGTTTGTCCTCCTTGTAGGTTACGCCATGCCACTGGGCCGCAGAACGCAGAACGCGCAGCGTCGCCGTGCCATCCCCGATCAGCTTGTTCACCATCGTCGGAATGTAGAACTCCGACTTGATGTTCGCCCGGTTCGCTTCGTACCAGGTCTTGAAATAATCCTTCGAATAGGCAAAGAAATCCGGCGTGAAACCGAACAGATTCATCGAAACCGGCGTATCCTCGGCAAGCTCTTCATCGGCGCCTCCATCGTGGAAGACGATCTTCCCGTTCGGCATCCGTTCGATCTGCGTACGCTCGACCATCGACGAAAGATTCCCCTCGCCGTCCACACCGCAGACTCCGCGCGAAACCGTGCCGTTCTCCGAAAGCGTCTTGTTCAGATCGTAGGCCACCATGCAGTAGCGGTTCTTCGAATCCCCAAGCTGCGACAGATAATCTCCGATGGTCTTGTAGGCCTCGGCCCCATAGAAATCATCCGCATTGATCACCGCAAACGGCTCGTGAATCGCATCCGCAGCCATCATCACCGCATGGTTCGTTCCCCACGGCTTCACTCGCCCTTCGGGAACCGTCAGACCCTCCGGAAGATAATCCAGCTCCTGGAATACGAACTCTACGGCAATACGCCCACCGAAACGTGCCGGCGAGAAGATCTCACGAAACTCCTTCTCGAACGAGTGACGGATCACGAAGACAACCTTCCCGAATCCCGCCCGGATGGCATCGTAAATCGAATAGTCGATAATCGCCTCGTTGTTCGGACCGACGCCGTCCATCTGCTTGAGCGACCCGTAGCGGGATCCCATGCCCGCCGCAAGTACCAATAATGTGGGTTTTACCATAATTTTTATGATTGTTTTGACGTTTAGGTTTCAACCATCTACAAAGGTAACGATTTAAGCGGGATTTGCCAACTTTTTTCCGACTTTCCATTCCCGGACACCCGGGATGCCGATCCTTTCGACAAATAAATTTGGCAGTCCCGGACGCTTATGTTATCTTTGCATGGATGAACCCCAACGAAAAAAGCAAGGTCCCGGAACCCTTCGAAAACCTCGACCTTCGCCGATTCGACGGAATACAAAAACTACCGTTTAACAGTCCCTGGAGATGAACCGGTTCAAAAAAATAAAGTCCTGGTGGCACGGATTCTTCCGTAAAAGAAGATTCAACGTGCTGAATGCCACGGACCTCTCCGAAGAGTGGCACATGCATATCTCCCCGGCAAGCTTATGCGCCGGGGCCATCGCCTTTCTGCTCCTGCTCTTCATCATCACCCTCTCGCTCGTGGCCTACACCCCCGTGCTCGAATTCCTCCCCGGATACCGGACCGAGGCCGACCGCTCGCGCGAAAGCCTCATCCAGAACATCATCCGACTCGACTCGATGGAGCGTATCATGAACGACATGATGACCTACAACGAGAACATCGCCCTGATCATGGAGGGAAGAACGCCCGTATCCCGTGTCCTGGCACCCTCGGATTCCGCCCGCATCTCCAAACGAATCGTCCTGCCCTCACGCGAAGACTCCCTGCTCCGGACCCAGATGGAGGGGGACGGAGAGTACGCTCTCTCGGGACAGAATGCCGGTTCCCGACGCCAGGTCCGCGAAGCCATCGAACTCGCTTCACCCGTCGAGGGAATCATCACCGAACATTTCGATCTCAAGCAGGGGTGCTACGGCGTCAAGATCGCCGCTTCAGCGGCCGACCGGATCGCCTCGGTAGACAGCGGAACCGTCATCCAGAGCCTCTGGACCCCCGAAAACGGATACATCATCGCGATCCAGCACCCCGGAAATCTCGTCTCCATCTACCGGAATCTCTCCCAATCCCTCGTCACAACTGGACAGACCGTCCGTGCCGGTGAGCAGATCGCATACAACGCCGAAGCCGAAAACGGCGAGGTGAAACTCTTCGAATTCGAACTCTGGAACAACGGAAAACCCGTCGATCCCGAACGATATATCGTCTTCTGACCCCACGCATGAAACAACGTCTCGCCATCCTCGGATCCACCGGATCAATCGGTGTCCAAACGCTCGATATCGCGCGCGAAAACCCCGACCGCTTCGAAGTCCGGATTCTTACGGCAAACCGCAACTGGGAAAAACTCGCCCGGCAGGCCCGGGAATTCGACGCCGATACGGTGGTCATTGCCGACAAAAGCTGTTACGAACCCCTGTGCAAGGCCCTCGAAGGTACCGACACGAAGATCTATGCCGGAGAGGAGGCCGTGGCGCAGGTCGCAGCCGGTGGCGACTCCGATGTGGTGGTGAACGCCCTGGTCGGGTATGCCGGACTCGCTCCGACCGTCGCGGCCATCGAGGCCCGCAAGAAAATCGCACTGGCAAACAAGGAGTCGCTGGTCGTCGGCGGAGCCTGTGTCATGCCCCTGGCGCGCGAACGAAGGGCTCCCGTCATTCCGATCGACTCGGAACATTCGGCCATCTTCCAGTGTCTGATCGGAGAACGCGCCCCGGTCCGCCGGCTCATCATCACCTGCAGCGGCGGCGCTTTCCGCGATCTGAAGCGGGAGGAGCTGCAATACGTCTCCGTAGAACAGGCCCTCCACCACCCTCAATGGAACATGGGGGCGAAAATCACGATCGACTCCTCGACGCTCGTCAACAAGGGTTTCGAGGTGATCGAGGCCCACTGGCTCTTCGGTACGCCCCCCGAGCGGATCTCGGTGGTGATGCACCCTCAGTCGATCGTACACTCGATGGTCGAGTTCGAGGACGGGGCCATCAAGGCCCAGTTGGGATCCCCCGACATGCGTACGCCGATCAGCTTCGCGTTGATGTTCCCGGACCGGGCAAAACGTCCCGGACCGGTATTCAGCTTCACGGAACACCCCCAGTTGACCTTTGCGGAGGTCGACCACGAAAAATACCCCGCACTCGGAATCGCCTACGAATGTCTGCGGCGAGGAGGTACGGCCGCCTGCACGATGAACGCCGCAAACGAGGTCGCCGTCGCAGCCTTCCTCGCCCGGAAATGTCCCTGGCTTGATATCGTACGCACGATCGAACATGCGCTCGAAAAGGCCTCGTTCGTTGCCCGGCCCTCGCTCGACGATTTCGCGCGGGCCGATGCCGAAGCACGACGCCTCGCCGCGGAGTTCCTGCATGTCAGGGTGCCGGAAGAGGCCGTAAAGGGATAACCCGGCAAAACGGAAAACACGTAAGGACACAGCCCTGAAAGCAGACCGCTTCAGACCGAATAACGAACAACAGCTCACCGATCAACACCGAAACAATGGAAATATTTATCAAAATCATTCAGTTCTTCCTCTGCTTCACGATCCTCGTCGGGATTCACGAACTCGGACATTTCCTTATGGCCCGCCTCTTCCGTATCCGCGTCGAGAAGTTCTACATCTTTTTCGACATCGGATTCTCGATCTTCAAGTTCCGCCGCGGCGAAACCGAATACGGCCTGGGCTGGCTGCCCCTGGGCGGATACTGCAAGATCGCCGGCATGATCGACGAATCGATGGACAAAGGGTATCAGAACCAGGCCGTACAACCCTGGGAGTTCCGCGCAAAACCTGCCTGGCAGCGCTTCCTGGTGATGATCGCCGGTGTGGTGATGAATCTCCTGCTCGCCGTGGCGATCTACATCGGAATCAGCTACACCTGGGGGTCGACCTACCTCTCGAATGAAGACGTCAAGTGGGGATACAATTTCAACGAGGCCGGGCACCGTCTCGGATTCCGGGACGGAGACCGCATCCTGACGGTCGACGGGCAGCCGATCGAAAAATACACCGACATTCTCAATGCCCTGATCATCACCGATGCGGACCGCAAGGTTGTCGTCGAGCGGGACGGACAACCGGTCGAACTCCTCCTTCCGTTCGACGAGCTGATCGCCGTCCGTCAGAACAAAGGCTATGAGAACCTGCTCGTCCCACGTCAACCGTTCGTCATCGACAGCGTGGCGGCCCCGCACCTCACCATGCTGCAACCCGGCGACGAGATCGTCGGCATCGACAAACTCGCCGGGGTCGAGTTCCCTGCCTACAGGCAGTACATCCAGGCTCACGCCGGAGACTCCGTACAGCTGCACGTCCTGCGCGGAGGCGTCAACCTCCCGGTCTTCTCCGTCCCCGTCTCCGAAGAGGGCGCCCTCGGCGTCGTCTGCAAGGCATTCCCGCTCCGCACCCAGACGTACACCTTCTGGCAGGCAATCCCCGCCGGAATCCACAAGGCCGGCGAAGTCCTCGCCTCCTACTGGCAGCAGCTGAAGATGATCGTACAGCCCAAGACCAAAATGTACGAGGAGCTCGGCGGATTCATCGCCATCGGCAGCATATTTCCTTCGACGTGGGACTGGCAGAGCTTCTGGCTGACGGCAGCCTTCCTCTCGATCATCCTCGCCGTGATGAACATCATCCCCATCCCGGGGCTGGACGGCGGGCACGCCATCTTCACCTTCTGGGAGATGATCACGGGACGCAAGGTCAGCGACAAGGTTCTCGAGGCAGCACAGTACGTGGGGCTGGTCATCATTCTCATGTTGCTGCTCTATGCCAACGGAAACGACATCTACCGATTCTTCATCAAATAAACTGCAGACGGGCATGACCGAGGTGGAAAAAATGATGGCCGGCGAGTTGTACGACTACAGCGACCCTGAAGCCCTGGAACTCAACATACAGGCCCACGAACGGCTCGAAAAACTCAATACGGCACGCTACCGTGATACGGAGGGATATCGGAACGCCCTGCGGGAGCTGATCCCCGGATTCCCCGATTCGAGTTTCCTGATCACGCCCTTCTTCTGCGACTTCGGATTCCGAACACGCATCGGAGAGGGGGTGGTCATCAACTACAACTGCACGTTCCTCGACGGCGGAGGCATCTCCATCGGAGACCACACGCTCATCGGGCCCAACTGCCAGCTCCTTACGCCCCACCACCCGATGGATTACCGCGAACGACGCAAACCCA
The DNA here is from genome assembly GCA_944320985.1 of uncultured Alistipes sp. Classification (GTDB taxonomy): domain Bacteria; phylum Bacteroidota; class Bacteroidia; order Bacteroidales; family Rikenellaceae; genus Alistipes. Next base: position 40,630 of record CALUJN010000002.1, read on the forward strand.
TCGAAACGGGAAAGGCCATCCGAATCGGAAACGACTGCTGGCTCGGAGGCGGGGTGATCGTCTGCCCCGGAGTGACGATCGGAGACCGCTGCATCATCGCAGCCGGAAGCGTCGTGACTCGCGACATCCCGGACGACTCGCTGGCGGCCGGGAATCCCGCCGTCGTCAAACGCAAACTCAACGACCATGAACGCTGAACAGATCCAGGAGTGCGCCCAGGCGCTTCGGCAACATCACTTCGATACGCAAATCGTCACATCGACACAGGAGGCGTTCGAATGCATGAAGCGCGTCATTGAGGCCGAAGCCCCGAAGATCGTCTCATTCGGGGACTCGATGACCATGCGCGAAACCGGGATCATCGAGTGGCTGCGCGAAAACGGAGACTGGACGTTGCTCGACGGGTTTGATGCCTCGATGCCGCGCCCCGAACGCCTCGAAATCCGACGGCAGGCCCTGATGTCCGACCTCTTCATCACGGGAATCAACGCCTTGACACGCGAGGGGTCGCTCCACTGGCTCGATATGGTCGGGAACCGCATCGCACCCGTGGCCTTCGGTCCCCGCAAGGTGATTCTCGTCGCCGGATGCAACAAGATCGTCGCAAACCGCGACGAAGCCGAAGAGCGCATCCGACGCATCGCAGCTCCCCGAAACATCGCCCGACACCCCGGATTCCGCACGCCGTGTGCCAAAACCGGTGTCTGCATGGACTGCAACGCCCCGGACCGGATCTGCAACACCCGCATGGAGATGTTGCGATGTCATCCCGCAGGGCGCATTCTCGTCATTCTGATCAATCAGGAACTCGGATTATGAAACAATTCCTCGCTTCGCTGCTGCTGGCAGCACTCTTCCTCGCCGGAGGATGCGGCGACGACTCGGAGGTCTTCTACTCGATCTCCTACCCCATCGTGCAGATCGGGGCCGATGTCATCCTCGAATCCGAACCCGAAGAGCCCTCAACCGGCGAAGAGTCCGGATCGGAAGGATCGCAGGACGGCTCCTCGGAAGAGGATACGGCAGGCAATGATGCTTCCGACGGCGCAGTAACCGGCTCCGAAGGTTCCGATGGTTCCGATAGTTCCAGCGGGTCCGACGGCTCCGACGGTTCCGACGGCGAAGAGTCGGCCGTCGATCCGCTGATCGCACAGATCCAGGCCGAAGTGGCCGCCGAGGCACCCGTACAGCCCGGAGGTTATTATACACTCGACTTTACGGCCTACAACTGCGGGCCGCTCACGGTCGATACCGCCACGGATTCCGGCGTGACGCAGGGGGCTTTCATCAAGGAGCCCGGAGCCTCGCAGATCACCATTCTCTACCTGAACCAAGTCTACGAATATACGATCTCCTCGTACACCGATACGGAGGGGCTGCGCAAAGTGATGCTGACGCTCGACCTGACCGAAGAGTTCCAGAAGCGCTACCCCGAAGCCGCCATTACGAAGGTCGTACGAAACGAATACACGTCGACGCCCACATACTGATTCTGCCATGGTCGCCAAGGTCAAAAAAGCCTATTTCTGCAAAAACTGCGGTTTCGAAGCCCCGAAATGGCTCGGGAAATGCCCCTCGTGCGGCGAGTGGAACACCTTCTCGGAGGAGATCATCGCTCGGGAAAGCGGTCCGGCAGCTACGGCGGCGGCAGGTGCCCTCCCCGTATCGAAGCCCCAGCGCGTCGCCGAGATCCGCGAAAGCGAACACCGAAGGATCGACCTCGGAAACCCCGAGGTCAACCGCGTCCTGGGCGGAGGAATGGTCCCCGGCTCGCTCATCCTGCTGGGCGGAGAGCCCGGAATCGGTAAATCGACCCTCTCGCTGCAGATCGCCCTGGCGGCAAACGGTCTGAAAACCCTTTACGTCTCGGGTGAAGAGTCCGCAGAACAGATCAAGATGAGGGCCCTGCGCATCGGGGTCGGGAACGACGAGTGTCTGATCTATCCCGAAACGCTGCTCGAAAACATCATCGCCCGAATCGCCGAACAAAAGCCCAATCTGGTGATCATCGACTCCATCCAGACCATCTACACCGAACTGCTCGACTCCTCGGCAGGCAGCGTCTCCCAGATCCGCGAATGCGCCGCCTCGCTGCTCAAGTATGCCAAAACGACCGGCACGTCGATCTTCATCATCGGACACATCACCAAGGACGGTGCCATCGCAGGGCCCAAGATCCTTGAACACATCGTCGATGTCGTCCTGCAGTTCGAGGGCGACAGCAACAACGTCTACCGCATCCTGCGCGGCATCAAGAACCGATTCGGCGCCACGTTCGAAATCGGGGTCTTCGAAATGCTCGAAGAGGGACTCCGAGGCGTCGACAACCCCTCGGAGATCCTCCTGACACATTACGAGGAGCCGCTCTCGGGAATTGCCGTGGGGGCTTCGGCCGATGGCGTAAGGCCCTATCTGATCGAGGTCCAGGCCCTCGTAAGCGGCGCGGCATACGGTACCCCGCAGCGCTCGTCGACCGGATACGACGCCCGCCGCATGAACATGTTGCTCGCCGTACTCGAAAAACGTGTCGGAATGAAGATGTTTCAGAAGGATGTCTTCCTGAATTTCGCCGGAGGTTTCAAGGTCGCAGATCCCGGGCTGGATCTTGCCGTCGTGGCCGCCGTCATCTCCTCGTACTACGACCGGCCCGTGGCCGAAAGGGTCTGCTGTGCCGGAGAGATCGGACTCTCGGGAGAGGTAAGGCCCGCTCCCCGCACCGAACAGCGGATCAGCGAGGCCGCAAGACTCGGATTCCGACGTATCGTCGTCTCGGCCTATCTGCCCAAGGGAACCAAACAGCCCAAGGGAATCGAAATCGTCCGCATCAGCAGCATAGATCAACTCCCCAAGGCGCTCTTCGTGGAATAGAACCCAGAAAAGCCCGCGATGGAACGGTATTTGCTCTTTTCCCGGAAAAACGGAAACGATGCAAAAGAGAATTGCCGTATTGGGTGGTGTGGGGTTCATCGGAACCCATCTGTGTCTGAGACTCATCGGGGAGGGCCACACGGTCTACTGCGTGGACATACGCGACAAGGCCTGTTCGCCTCTTCTGCGGCAGGTGGCCCAGCATCCCCGTTTCCGATACGTCCGGCATAACATCACCTCCCCGTTCAGCATCCGCTGCGACGAAATATACAACCTCGCGGCGCCCTCCTGCGTAAGATACAGCGAAGCGCTCCCGGTCGAAACGCTCAAGGTCTGCATGCTCGGGGCCATCAACGCCCTCGATGTCGCCCGCAGCGGCCATGCTCGGCTCCTCTATGCCTCCTCCGGGAACATTTACGGTCCCGTCTACAGCGACGCCGCATACTCCGCGGCCGAAGCCTGCTCCACACGCCGCATCCTCGCCGAAGGCAAACGAGCCGCCGAAGCCCTGCATCGGGCCTATCAGTCCGAATTCGGCGTCGATGCCCGCATCGCACGCATCTACAACACATACGGATTCGGTGCCGATCCGATGGATCAGCGCGTCGTCATGAAGATGATCGTCGCAGCGCTGCTCGGAAAGGAGATCGTCGTAAACGGAAGCGGCGAGCAGCTGCGCACGTTCTGCTGGGTGGAGGATCTCGTCGACGGGCTGATCCGGCTCATGGAGGCCCCGAGGCTCGAAAACGTCCGGACCGTAAACCTCGGAAGCAGCCACGAAATAGCCATCCGGGCTCTGGCAGAAAAGATCGTCGAAATGACCGGAAGCAAGTCCCAGATCGTCCATACCGAGGCACGCATCGACGACGTGAGACGCCGTACCCCCGACCTCTCGGCCGCACGCCGCGATCTGGAATGGATGCCCCACACCCCTCTGGCCGAAGGGTTGCAACGAACGATCGACTACGCGGAGAGGCTCCTCGCAGAAAAACAACAGACCCGCATCTCCTGGGCCGAAATGATCTGATTGTCGTGTTCGCGGAAGAGTTTGAAAGGAGAATCTGGAGGGATGGTCTGATCTGCATCGACTTCCTGACCCTTTGGGATGCGGCATGCCGGGCGATGCGCCGGGAACTCGACCGTTTTCAACAGCAAAGGCTCGGGCGCGTGGAACTCTGCCACATCGATGTCGAAGACCGCAATCTCGAACGGATCATCCGCCGATACGACATCGTATCGGTTCCTACGATCGCTTTCTTTCATCGTGGAGAGCTCCTCTGGCGGGAAACCGGGGTCCGGAATCTCGAACACCTCTTCAGAGTGCTCGACGAACTCGAAAAAAGAATACGGACCGGTCAATACTGAGGATCCAGACGCCAGGCAAGCTCCTCGTGGACGAAGTCTTCGGCAGGGAGTGAGCCCAGAGAACCGGCAGCATGGTGCACCAGCTGTCGGTTCTCTTCATTGAGGGATCCGACATGCACCAGTGCAGCAACGGCCCCACGGGCCAGCAGCGAACTCTCGCGAAGTTGTGCGACGGCGGCACGGTGAACGGTTTCGATGATTTCCGGGATCCAGTCCGCACGGGGTTCCGCGGCCCGGGCCGCAGCCATCAGTGCCGCATACGACCGAAGCCAGTCGGCAGCAGGATCCGTCCAGCTGGCAAAGAGTTCCGGAAGCACGGACAACCGGCTCAACAGGGCAAAAGCACCCTCTTCGGCCATCTCGGAGTTGAGCAGTCCATCGCCCCAGAAGGCGAACTCTTCCGGCGTGACACGGTCCGGATCGGCGATATGGAAGGCCGCCAGGCGCAACTCACGGACATCCTGCAGGTAGAGATAGTGGGCAAAGGCGTGGTCCGTACCCTCGGCCCGGGCCAGGCGACGAAGCGTCGGAAGGCTCACGCCGTAGTTCAGGCCGTAGGAGCGGCCGTAATAGCACATCGAATCGGCAACGGCGCCGTTCCGCTCCCGGCGGAAGGCGCCGAGCAAGGCGGTCATTCGCGAAGTAAAGTCCATCTGAAAATCGTTTTCTCGCCGTCTCCGGGCAACTCTCCGGATTCGCACATCTTCAAAGTCTCGGCATCCGGTTATCTGTGGAGTCCGGTCTTGTGCGGCACTCGGTGACGTGCGGTGTCCCGTCTTATACGGCACCCGCTCTCGTGCGGAACCCGGTTATCTGCGGAGCCCGGTTTTGTCCGATCCCTTCTCTTGTGCGGCCCCCTCTCCTATCCGGCCCCCTCTCCTGTGCCCTCGGTTATTGGCGGCACCCGCTCTCGTGCGGCGTCCGGCTATCTGCGGAGCCCGGTTTTGTCCGGCACCCTCTCCTATCCGGCACCCTCTCCTGCGCCCTCGGTTATTGGCGGCACCCTCTCTTATGCGGCCCCTCTCTTGTGCGGCCCCCGCTCTCGTGCGGCGTCCGGTTATTTGCGGCGCGGAAGGGCCACGTTGATCGTACGCCCGAATTCGAAGACCGGAAGCACGGATCGGGCATATTCATGACCGCCCGAAAGCACCGTGCAGGTCGACGGATCCGCCACCCGGCACGTCACAACATTCGTCTCCTTGGGCCCGGCCTCCAGATCCGCAGCGACCGGCGCCCCCGAAGGCTCGATCTGAAGCAGCACGATATCGCCCGAAAGATCGTTCTCCGGAAGCAGTCCCGCTGCCGGGCTGAAACGGCAGACGATATACTGATTCTTCTCCGACTGCGGGTAGACCACATAACGACGCGTGGAGGTCGTAACCACGTGTTTGCCGAAGAAGAGCTCCAGGTAGGCCTGTTCCTGGCGGTCGAGTTCCGCAAGAGCCGCCTTCAGCCCCTCGCCGAAGACGTTTTCACCCGCCTCACCCGTGATAAGTTCCAACCGGTGACGACGCAGCGAGAAGACCCGCTCGGCAGCCATACGGGCCGCATCCTCCAGCGAAGGCGTCGTCATGTCGAGTTTGTCGGACGGCAGGCGCTGGAACTCCTCCTGCGAATCGAGGTAATTCTGAACCTGCGTCGTTCCCGCATTCGGAGCCGTCGCATTGAGGTAGGTAGCCCCGTCCAACAGGGCGATCTGCGCCCCCGTCAGGCTCCACGTCGTCTTGTCGGCCAACGCGGCGCGAACTCCGAGGTATTTTTGCGCATAGCGGGCATAGGGGCCCGTGAGAATCCGGTCACACTCCACCGTGATGTCTACGGCCAGGATCGTCCGCGGCTGCGAAATCCGGATCCCCTCGACGGTCTCGGTAGCGCCCTGCAGGGCAATGTATGGATTTTGTGCCGTTGCGCCGCCTGCAAGCAGCAGGGCCAGCGCCAGAAGTTTGCATTTCATGGTCCGAATGGTTTGGTGCTGTTGAACAACAAATGTAGCGTTTTTTCGCATGCCGTCAAAATTTCAGGTAAAAATCACGGGTCAAAGCCCGATATTCGGGCGTATAGCTCTCGTGTTCACCCGTGCCGATCGTCAGTTCATCGACAAGGGGGAAAGGTCCCACGCAGCCGTCTGTCGGATCGGTAATCGGGGCGGCCGGGGTGGTCGGGGTGGTCGGGACAGCCTGGGAGGTCGCGGTGGTCGAGACAGCCGAGACAGTCGGAGCAATCGAGGCAGCCAGGGCTGTTGCAGCGGCAGGAGAGATCGGGGACGTCGCGGTAAACGGAGAGGTCACAACAGTCGGGGCAGCCAGGGCTGTTGCAGCGGCAGGAGAGATCGGGGACGTCGCGGTAAACGGAGAGGTCGAGGAAGTCGCGGCGGTCGCGGCGGAGATTGCTCCCGGGGCGGGATTCATGCAAAACTCCATCAGCACCCGGCGAACAGAACGCCGGGGCGTCGTACGGACCCTCGTCAGGTGCGTCAGAAGAAGCCGGGCAGAGGCCAGATGCCGGAAATGCTCCGACTCCGGCGTCGGAAGCACCACGGCAAAACGCCCGCCGGGGGCAAGCAGCCGAACCACCGAGTCGACCAACTCCTCGTAGGAGAGGTGAACCGTATGGCGGGCCGCCGTACGACCCGCATCGGGGCAGGTCAGCGAATCGACGTAGAAGGGAGGATTCGAGACGATCAGATCGTAACGCTCCGCAGGGCGGAAGGTCTGGACCGGCGTCTGCTCGAAGTGCAGGCGGTCGCCCCACGGCGATGCTGCAGCGTTCTCGCGGGCCTGCGACACATCGTCGATGTCGATGCCCGTGATCCGGGCTCCGGGGGCCCGTTGGGCCAGCATCAGCGCAATCAACCCCGTTCCGGTGCCGATATCCAGCATCCGGCGGTCCGTCGTGCGGAGGCCGGTCCAGGCCCCGAGCAGCACGCCGTCGGTCCCGACCTTCATCGGGCAGCGATCCTGACGAATCGTAAAGCGTTTGAAGCGGAAAGCGCCATCCTGGCGTTCGATATGCGGTTCATTCATGGTCTTTCAGATAGCCGTCCATCCCGGCACCGAAGAGGGAAAAATCGTAACGGACAGGGTCCGCGGGATCGAACTCCCGCAACCTCGCGGTAATCTCCTCAACAGCCCGCCAATCGTTCTGACGCCGTGTCAGAAGCCCCAACGCCCGCCCCACCGCACCGACATGAAGATCCAGCGGCAGGTAAAGCGCCGACATCGGAATACGTCGCCACAAGCCGAAATCGACACCCCGGTCGTCGCGGCGGACCATCCAGCGCAGGTACATGCAGAGACGTTTGCAAGCCGCACCCCGTTCGATTGACGACAGGTGCTTCTCGCAACGCACGGCGTGTGGCGCGGCAAAGAACTCCCGGCGGAACGCCGCCAGGACCGGGCGCAAGTCGTGCAGCGCCTCGTAGCGCGTCTCGAAAAAGGGGCCGAGGCCCCCGTAGCGCTCCTCAAAACCGCGGAGAGCCACCACAAAATCCCGCAGATCCCAACCGTTGAAGGTCCGATGGGCATAGGTGGCGAGTTGTGCGAGTTCCCGGTCCGAGGCATGACGCACGAAATCCGCCGGAGCGTTATCCATCAGAAGCATCATCCGATGGCCGTTGCGAACGATCGACTTGCGGTTGCCCCAGGCGATCGTCGCCGACAGAAAGCCCGCAATCTCGCGGTCGGCACGTTCCGTAAAGCGGTGCGGCACCGAAATCGGATCCTCGGGAATAAACTCCGGACGGTTATAACGGTCGCAGAGTTCGTCGAGGAGCTCTTTCAGCTGGGTCGGTTCCATCATTTTCGGGCGTGGACAGTGTGGTTCGGAAGGAAGATGTCGCGCAATGCGTCAGGGCTCGAGGATCATGCCGTCCGACATGGTGATCTTCCGGTCGGCCATCGACGCAAGGCCCTCGTCGTGCGTCACCAGAATGGTCGTCTGTCCCAGGCGGTCGCGCAGATCGAAGAAGAGACGGTGGATCTCCTCGCGGTTGTGCGAATCGAGGTTGCCCGAGGGTTCGTCGGCCAGCAGCACCGCCGGTGAGTTGATCAACGCACGGGCGATGGCCACACGCTGCTGCTCGCCGCCCGAAAGCTCTCCGGGCTTATGATCGCGACGGGAAGACAGTCCCATCAGTTCGAGCAGCTCCGCAGCCCGGTGCTCCACCTCCGCACGCGGCCGACGCCCGATCAGCCCCGGAATGCAGACATTCTCAAAGGCCGTAAACTCCGCCAACAGGTGGTGGAACTGGAACACGAAACCGATCCGCTCGTTGCGGAAACGAGACAGATCCTTGTCGTTCAAGGAGAAAACATCGCGACCGTCGATCTCAACCCGCCCGGAATCGGGTCGGGAGAGCGTCCCGATGATCTGCAGCAGCGTCGTCTTGCCCGCGCCGCTCGCCCCGACGATCGAGACCACCTCACGCGGAGCGACCTCCAGCGACACGCCCTTCAGCACCTCCAGCGTGCCGAAACGCTTGTGTATGTCCGTTATCCGTATCATGATCCGAATGCATTGAACAGTTTGACCGTATCGACGGCCTCGCGCACGTCGTGGACGCGCAGAATACGGGTTCCCTGGCGCAGGCACTCCCACCCCAGGGCGATCGTTCCCGCCAGCGACTCGGCCGGCGTACACCCCAGCGTACGGTAGATCATCGATTTGCGGGACAGTCCCGCCAGCACCGGAAAGCCCTCGCCGCACAGACGGTGAAGCCCCCGCAGCAGTTCGAAGTTCTGCGCCGCGGTCTTCGCAAAACCGAAACCCGGATCGAGGATGATCCGCTCGCGCCGGATCCCGGCGGACAGCATCGCCGCCACCCGTGTGCGGAAGTAGTCGACCACCTCCGAGGTGATGTCTCGCTCGTAGCTCGTCTGCGACTGCATCGTCTGCGGCGTGCCCTTCATGTGCATCGCCACATAGGGAAGATCGTATCGGGCCGCCACCTCGAACATCCCGGAATCGAGTTCTCCGGCCGAGATGTCGTTGATGATCACCTCACCGAAGGCCCGGACCGTGCGTTCGACCACTTCGCAGCGGAACGTATCGACGGAAACCGGCATCCCGGGAGCGATCCTACGCACCGTCTCCACGCCGAGGGCCACGCGCCGCCACTCCTCCTCCACGGAGACCTCGTCGGCACCCGGACGCGAAGAGTAACCGCCGATGTCGATCAGCGAAGCCCCCTCGTCTACGGCCTGCCGCACGCGGCATTCGATCGCCGCACGGTCCGGCGTGCGGCTCCCCGCATAAAACGAATCGGGTGTGACGTTCAGAATCGCCATCACACGCGGCGTGGAAAGGTCAAGCGTCATGGCGGCGTTGGGCTTCGAGTTTGAAACGTCGGTCCAGTTCGGCAACGGTCGGTTCGAGATCCTCCTCCAGGATATTCACCACGCAGCAGTCGGCCCGCTCGCGCAGCGTATCGTCGTCCAGTTGGGCCGCCATACGGTGCAGGACCGCTTCGCGGTCGCAGCCGTCCCGGCGGCACGTACGCTCGAGGCGCAACTCAAGCGGCGCCAGCACCGCAACCGTCCGGTCCACGGCATGCTCCAGACCCGCCTCGAAAAGAATCGCGCTCTCCAGCACCACATAAGGGCCCGGCTGTCGTTCGGCCCATGCGGCAAAGTCCGACAGCACGGCCGGATGCACCAGTGCATTCAGATCGGCAAGGGCCTCGGGATCCGTAAAGACCCGCGACGCCAGGTAGCTCCGGTTCAACTGACCCTCCGCATAAGCCTCCGCACCGAAACGTCCGGCGATGCGGGCACGAAGCGTCGCGTCTTCCGTCATCAGACGTTTGGCCTCTCGGTCCGAATCGTAGACCGCAATGCCCCGTTGTTCGAAAAGACGGCACACGGTGCTCTTTCCGCTCCCGATGCCGCCCGTAATGCCCACTTTCATCATGACTTCGCCTGCGGTTGGTCGATCTCCGGAATGTTTTTGATCGAGATGATCTTGATGTCGCTGAAACGCGGCGCAAGGGCATCCTGCAACGACTGCGGGTCGATAACCAGTTTGCCCTCGTGACCCTCCTCCTGCGACGGGTGCGTCCTGAGCTCCGACAGCGGAATCCGAAGGCGTTTGTTCATGTAGACCCGATAGCCGAAAAGATTCGTTCCGACGCCCTCCACAACACACGTCACATCGAACGGCACTCCGTCGACACTCACCCGCACGGTCTGTTCCGTCGTATAGGTATAGCTCAGTTTGGCAATGTACCAAAGAATGAACGACGCTACGAGCAACGCCAGAAAAACCGGCGATACGTAACGTCGCATCCAATGCAGCAGATTTTCCATAATGTTACCTTCATCTGGTTGACAAAGGTAAAAAATAAATGCCAATTTGGCAACGGGAATCCTTCGCGAGGATGCTCTTTCAGAATCCCGAGCCGTTGGCCACGAGAATGTAGCCGTTCAGGTAGGTCGCAAAGAGAATCCACGCCAGGTAGGGCGCGAACAGCCAGCCGGCCAGCCGTTCGCCGTGGCGAAGCGTATGAAGCAGATAGAGCGCAACAAGAAGGTCGAGGATCATGATATCCAGCAGCCCCAGCAGCGGATTCCGAAGGGCAAAGAAGAGCAGACTCCAGCAGAAGTTGAAAGCCAGTTGGGCCGCCCACAACCGTAACGCCCGGGGGCGGACCGAACTCCCCGAGGCGGCAATCACGCCCCCCGAGATGCCGATACAGAGATAGAGCAGGCTCCACGCCACGGGAAAGACCACGGCGGAAGGTGTCAAGGAGGATTTCACAAGCAGCGGGTACCACTCTCTCAGGGCCGGGCCCTGCAACCACGACGAAATCCCGCCCACCGCAAAGCACAACAGCGTGAAAAATACGCAGGCCCAGAATTTATGATGCATCCATTTCATGGCGTCAGAAGTTTGCAGGCCGGAAGCCTCCGGAACAAGCGTCCGGAGCAGCTCCGGCGGCCGTTCAGCGGTCGTAGGAGTCGTGACCCTGGATTTTAACCAGTTTGTTGTAGAGCCCCATGATCAACAGCGGCGAGGCCAGTTGTCCCACCACATTCGAGGCGCGGCGGCGGCCACACAGCATCAACCCCGTGGAAAGGGCCAGAGCGCCCAGCCCCCCGATCAGATAGGCCATCGACGGAATGCGCGAGGTGCGATTCTCGACGGCTACGGTAATAGTCCCTTCGTGATTTTTTTCAGTCATACCGGTAGATATTTTAATGAAACTTCCTCTGCGGAATCGCAAAAAACATGCCGCCGGGGATTCGGGAATTCATCCCGGGCACCGCGCCCCGCAGCACCGGCGTTTTGCCGCTACATCGGCCCATTCCGTTGCAAGGGAGGAGGAGGCATTTCGCCCCGAAAACCCCGCCGATAACGAAGAAGCTCCGACAGGGAACGTTCTGATGAGAAAGCGAGCCTTATTCCTGCCCGGTATCCTCTTCGGGCTGCGCCTCCAGGGAGCAGGAGGAGTCATCCAGAACAATCCAGGTGATCTGATTCGCATAGACGGGAATACGGCCTGCGGTGGAACGAAGGCTGTAGACGGTCTGCGCATTGTTCGTGCGGGTAATCGTCAGGCGCCCCTTCCCCGTCAGGTCACTCGTGGGAAGAACACAGATGCTGATTCGATAATCACTCGTTTTCGAGGGTTTCTCGCTCTTCGACAGGGTGACGGGCGTGCCCGAAGTGAGAACCTGCCCGCCGCTTCCGTCCTGAAGATACAGCTGCGGGGCACTCTCCACCTCAAGTTTTACTGTCTTGATCTTGCCGTCGCTGTTGTCAAGGCGAATCTGCAACGCTCCGTTCTGGCGGGTCAACACGACGGAAAAGGTATTCTGGCTGGCGGATGCCGTAAAACCGAGAATATGGCGAAACACCTCGTTGGCCGTTTGCGTCCCCGAAACGTACGTCGCAAGCGCCTCCGTATAGGCCGGCCGCAACGACGTAAGGACCGGCAGAGCCGGCTGCTGATTCCTGGGTACGGCCAGAAAAACAAATCGGTAGTTCGTGGCCGGAAGCAGCCCGCCGATCGTCAGGCTGCTGCCCGTAATGCTCTGCTCGCCCGAATAGACATATCGCCCGGAACCGGACGTCTCCTCCCGGAACATATAGACCTTGGCCGTGTGGGTCGAGGGGTTCAGATTCTGCGGTGTCCGGGTGGATGACTGAAGGGTCAGATCGAATGTTACCTGCAAGAAGGGCTCCGAGATCTCCGTGCCCCTTTCGCACGAGGCAAAAATGGCCAGAAGGCCGATCCAGCCCAGGATGCGTGTGATCACTGCTTTCATGATTCGCTCGTTTTCGTTATTCATACAATTCACCGCCGGAATGTTCGCCCCACTCGGGATCCAACATCACTCCGGGTGCCGAATGCCCGATCTCCCCGCCGTAGTATTCATTCCACCAGGGTTCCAGCCGGATGGTGAGCGAGGCCGAGGTCTCGTCCCGCAGATCAACGGGTGAATCAAGCTCCAACTCCGGCATCTCCCCGTGAATGGAGAAACAGCGGCTCCCGATACTGTAAAAATGGTTGGCCAGAAGAGGATAATAAAGCGGATCGCAGGACGCGGAGGCTGACTGTCGTATGGGGCGCCATTCCAGTGCAATCTCCCGTTTTCGGTCGGAGTCATAACCAAGAAAAACCAAATAAAGCGTCTTGTCGTACGTCTCGGTTCCGTTACCCGGGCACTGCGGACCGTTGGCCTGCTGCGGCATCACGAAAGATCCCTTGAGCAAGGCATGCGGATGTGCGGTATTTTCCGGCGAAATATTGACATAGAAGCCGTTCTGAACCTGCGCCTGTGCGGGAATATCGGCACGCAGCAGCACGTAGCGCGGGAACGGCAGGGCCGAGGAGCTGCCGCTCTGCGAATCGACACTCGCGACATCCGCAGATGCGGCAGAACTTGCCGCCGAAGCGGCCGTCGCAACGGTGAGCCGCCCGGCAACTGCCTCCCGACGGGCTATCAGCACCTGATCCGAAAGCGTCTTGCCATGTACGACAGCAAGGCTTCTGACGGCTACGTGGCGAAGGCTCGATCGATCCTCTGAATCACAGGCATGGACCGGAAGCGTGGCGGGAATGTACTCCACATAGAGCAGAATCCCGGCAACGGCCCGGTTCAACGTGATCGTACGGCTGAAACTCCGCGTTGTCGCGTCGACAAGAATCGATTCGGTCGTATATCCGCTGAAAAGCTCCGTCGTGGAGAGCTCCGCATTGCGGGCACAGGCCAGCGTGGCCGTTTCGAGACGGGTCATCCCCTCCGTCCAGGCCGTCCAGCCCCATGTTGCAACGGAGGTGTTCGGATCCATCAGCCGCCGGGACGTTGCAACCGTCCGGTCATCCCGGGCCAAAGCCAGAAAACGATACTCCCCGACCGGCAGATTCATCTGTCCGACATACGAATGCATCTCGTTCCGATCGTCATCCCCGCCCCACCAGATCACATACGGACTCTGGGCGAACTTAAGCGAAAAATCGTCCATCGAAAGATAATTCTGTTTGGTTCCGTTATCGTCGGAGGGTTTGTAGTAGACAAAATTCCCGGCCGTGTTTTTTCGGAAAAGGTAGATCCGCACGTCGTTGACCTGCTGCCAGTTGTTGCTGCTCAGCACCTGCCGCGGAGGTGCACTCCGCGGAACAAGCACCCCGTCGGGGATGAACGTTCGCCCGTCGGATTCGCTCCGGGTCCGGTCACTGACGGCAAAAGCGGCATCGCCCAGTCGGAATTCCACCCGGACCGGATACAACGCGTCCGCCGCCCAATAGTCCTCACCGGACCACTCCTCCGAACAACCGGACAGCAGCACAACGAGCGCACCAAACAGCATACAGGCGTAGAATCTCATGGTTCTTAACGGATTCCACCTCCGGACGGAACAACCGGTCCGAAGGTCAGTTGAAAAATATCGAATTCTGAATCTGCCATTCATGATTGGCATTCAGCACCAATACCCCGGCAACACTCAGATCGACGGGAACATCCTCCCCGTAACTCTGAGACTGACTCTTCTCGCCCATGGTATAGAGCCGGTTGCGGACCAGGCTGAAACAGGTCTCCGTATCCAGATTCTCGACCTGCGAAATCTGGGTACGCCCCAGCACCCCATTGGGTAATGAGACCAGTGTACGGTCTTCACCCGCACTCTCAAAATCCTGCAGCACCACATCCCAGAATTTGACAACGTCGCCCCGGGTGTCGAGCAGCTGCATCTGGAAGGTCGGAATCGAAAGGTCGGGATTGGCCTGAGTCATGTCTACGGCAATCCAGAACTTCTCGCCGAAAACCGAACCCCGGGCCAGAGAGATGCTTCCCTGCAGGTAGCTATCCTCGTCGGTCTGCCAGTTCGCATCATCGGAATCGAGGTAGCCGTCCGCATTGCTATCATACGGCAGCCGGGGATCCTCGGGATTCCCCGGAAACCAGCGGGCAAGATCGATCTCATAGACCTCGAAGGCGTTATTGCGTGAGGACCCCGCCAGCCGGGCGTCGTAATCCGTACGGGGATTCATGCCGTTTATGACGTTGTCCTTACTGAAGTCGTAGGCATCGTCCATCCCCCGGAAGCCTCCGAAAATCACGGTCTGGTTGCGTCGGGTAGCAACCAGACGGAGTTTGGCAACCCTGCTGCCGTTCTCCTCGACTGGAATACGCGTAAAGTATCCGAACGTTCCGGCAACCTGCCGCCGAACAACCAACACCCCCTGCCCGGCATCGGTCCCTCCGCTTCGCCCCGAAAGGATCTTTCCATTCTCGACCCGGAACATCTCGGCGCCGGCGAAGATCTCCTCGGCAGAATCCCCCAACGGCACGGTGGCAACCTCCGTACGGTTATAGACATCTCCGACCTCGAACCCCGCAAAGGGCTGATACCCCCCCCCGAACGTCCCCGATTGATACCCGATGGCATAGGCCATGTAGTCCGTCCCTTCGACGAGGCATTGCTCGCCGCGGAGCGATACGGTGGCATAACGACCTTGTCCGCTCTCCAGGCTCCAGGGAATACTCGACAGGTTATTCGGGCTGCTCCAGTCGTCAATCGTACCCTTAAAGACCACTCGGGCGGGCGTACGATACTCCACGATGAGTATGCTCAGTTTGTCGAAGGTCTGGGTCGGAGCCACACTCGAAATGGGCCGTCGGGTGGTCGGAAGTGTGGGAACAACGCCTTCTCCGCCAGTGAAGAGCTCGCCCATGCTCTCCACGGCCACGATGAACTGCTGTTCGGAAAGGGTTTCAGTCGGCTCGTATGCCGAGTCGCTGTATCCCGCTCCGCCCAGCAGAGCGGCCGTCAGGCCGAGGTAGAAATGTCCGAATCGTTTCATGGTCTGCGTGTCGGGATTCTGAACAGTCCGATACCGCCCTGAAAGACGGTATCGGATGTCTCGGTTCGAGAAGATCAATCCAGCTCCATGTCGTGAATGACCTCCCAGTTGTCGTTGACGATCAGTTTGAGCTCGTGCTTGTTGTTGAGCGAAATCGGATCGTCATTGTCCCCCGGTGTGGGATCCGTATCCGTACCGTCTCCCGGATCATCCGTTTCACGGGTCCCCAGTCCGTACAGGTGGTTGCGGACGATGTTGTAGGCATTGGCATCCTCGGTCACGGACACGCCGCTTCCGAAATTCGACCCGTTCCACGTATAGAGGGTATAGGGATCGGTCGTCGGAAGGTTGACGTTCCATTCACGCTTCACCACCCCCGAGGCGGTTGTCAGCTGAAGCTTCAGGGTTTGCGTGGATTCGACCTTCGCAAAGGGGATAACGAATGCTCCGCTGAAGACCGAACCCTTTTCGAAGGTGGCTACTCCGTTGTAACGGGCCGGCTTCTGCCAGTTCGCATAACCGACGCCCGTATCGACAAGATTGTCCCCGTCGGCATCCTCCAGCGTCGTGAACCATTCGTTCAGATCGATCGTCGCCAGCGTCTTGTCGAACTCCGGGTCCGTCGAGGCGCCGTTCATGACCGCGGTCGTTATGCCGCTGCCCGTGCCGTTGTCCGTCATGTCCAGATTGGCAAACTGTCCGAGGACAAGCTGGTTGTTTTCATCCGCCGAGACCAACTTCAACATCGAGGCATCTTCGAGGTAGGGAATCTCCTTGGCGTAGACGTAAACACCAGCCACCTGTCGGTTCAGAATGATCTCCTTCTTGAATCCCTGGGCTTTCTCCACGGCAAAGGATTCGGTCGAGCCGGTAAAGAGCTCCTCGGCGCCGTTGTCCGTGCCCAGCGTCAAAACGGCATTCTCCTGGAACGTGTTACCCGAGACAAGCTGGGTCGGGATATCTCCGTAATCGCTGCTGTCGTGGTAGCCCACGGCAAAAATCCGGTAATTCCCATCCTCAAGCTTGTCGTCAAGCAGAAACTCCGCATAACGGCCATCATTGACCCGATAGTCGGCCGATTCTTTTGCCAGTCGCTGAAGGTCTTCGTGGCGACGATCGAGTTGTCGGCGGCATTAACCACATAGACAACGACATTCTCTATGCTTTGATCCGCGGCCGAACTGAGCAGCGGGCGTCCCGCACGCGTAGCCGGACCATTGCTGTTGGAAACGGTCAGCGAGATGATCTGATCCGTATTCGCAACCGGTGTGTCGTCCGTCTGATCCGGACCGGAGCAGGACTGGAAAGCCCAGGTTCCAACCAGGGCCATTCCCAAAAGGTATATTTGTTTCATGACAAAAAGGTTTGATTAAAAAAGGTGTACATGTACATATCTCGTTTTCATATCGCCGGCCGTCAATCGATCTCCATCTCGTGTAACAGCTCCCAGTTGCCATTTACACGGAGGTAAATATCAAAACCCGAACCATTCTCCTCTTCGCGATAGACATATCGAAGGATCGTGATCTCGTTCCGTCCCATGGTAATGCTTATATCTTGCGGAGAGAGTGACGGATAGAGCGTCGACCGGGAGCCATCGTTCATCTGCGATTTGTCGAAAAAGACAATGTTGAGCGTGGACCCCTCGAATGATTCGGACGGGCACATCAGCGTCTGGGTCTGGATGTCGTTCTGTACGGTCCAGTCCAGCGCGGTCTGCACGCTCGTCGGAGCGGAATAGGAGAATCCGTTATCGACCAAACCATACACCCCGCCAATGTTTTTGGTCGAAAAATCAATGTTGTCCGGCAGCCCCTCAGCCTTGATGAGCAGATTGCCCTTCGTCCGCTCAAGACCCAACGTATGTGTTTCGTTGCCGTAGCGGTAGTCAAAAGTCGCACTGCCCAGATAGATATCGTTGGCGGCGGTCCCTTCGGACTCCATGCCGGCCTGTGTCGCATTTTCTCCGAGGGCCGTCTCGTCGTCCATGTTGCCCCATACGGTGAGCGTGTATTTCCCATACGGGAGGTCGTCCGGAAGGTCGACCTGTTGGGTTGGGGCATCGTTCGTGATCCGAACGTTCGGCTGTTCGACCACGACACGGCCCGCGGCATCGTGGAGAATGTAATACAGCGAATGGACATAGGAGCGGAAGGGCAGCGTGTCCTCCTGACGCTCCATCAGCCCGAGTTTCGCGGCATCATCGACGTTGAAGTAGTTCTTGTCCTTCACCGTCAGCGTGATACGCAACGACGGACACGGCGGCAACGACTCGCGGATGCATCCGAAGGCTGTCGCACAAACAATACCCGACAACAGCATTCTAACGAGATGTTTCATATTCGGCTTCGGAATTGGTCAGAAAAACAAAATCCGGAAGATCCGCATACGCCGCAAAATCCGGTTCCATCCGGGCGCGTCGGGCCAGATCCGGCTCCCGTACGGCTCGGGTCAAGTGGACAAGAAGCGATGAGGCATCCCCTTGCCGCGCGGCAATCAACGCCCGGACTACGCTCCCCGGGAGGTAGAATCGGCACTCCGGGACATGATGCCGGCAGCCTCCGCCGTCCGGTCGACCGCCAATGCGGCCAGCGCCGCGTCGGTGGTTCCGAACTCCTTCAGCAGGGCATAAGCCGCCGCAGGACGGTGGGTCCGGAGCAGCAACAACCCGCGGTTATATCGGGCCTCGGGCAGCGAATCGATCGATTCGAGCAGCGCCAAAGCCCGCTTCTCCGCTCCCTGCATGGAGAGAAGGACCGCCCGGGTGTTGAGCAACTCCGGCGAGAGCTCTGGCAGTGGTTCGACAACGGCCCGGGCCTCATCGCTCCGGCCTTCCCGGATCAGAAGCAGGGCCAGGTTGTTCGCCGCGACATGCGACTGTGGAAAACGATCGAGCAAGGTCGCATAAAGTCTCTTTTTCTCTGCGGGAGTCGTCAGCAGCCTCGCAACACGGAGCAGCTCCGCTTCGTTCAGGGTCTCCGGCCGTTTGTCGTACATGCGCAGCAACTCCCGATCGGTCGTGAAACTGCGGATCACGTACGTATATTCGTACTCCACCCTGCGATCCCTTTGCAGATAACGGGCCCGAATCGTCAGCCAGGAGGCCAGGAGGCGGATCTCTCGTTCCGCCACGTCGTCCTCCTCCCCGGCATGGCGGTTGAGGATCTCCGCCAGAACAAGCGTATCGGGATCTGACGCGGCGCGCATGGACTCGAGTACGGGCTCCCAGCCTTCGGAAGAGGCCTCAATGCGCGTATGCCGGGCCTGCGCGGGCGTTATGACCTGTCGGCTGACGAGCCACTCCAGGGCCGACTCAGCCCGACGGCGAGCCAGCGCAAGATTCACGGAACAGGGACCGTCGGCCGAGGCCATGCCCTCGATCACCAACGTATCAAGGGTGGTCAATGAATCGGCGACGATGCGTTGCAGGGCCCCAAGCATCGTCTCCATTTCCCGGCGGTTGTTACCCAGCGACCGCAGGAGTGAATCGAGAGACGAGCCACAATCCGACCTCCCGCACCGTTCGACGGGACGTCCGCCGTGGCGGCATAGGGAATCTCGATCCGCCGTGCCGGATTCACGCGCCGTACGACTGCGGACAACGAGTCGGTTTGTCCCGAAAAGGTCTGCCGGCGATCCTGCTTCCGGGTCTGGATCGGGGCATCGAGAACCAGCATCGGAAGGCGTGACACAGGACCATCGTCCTGCACAAGCATCGGCTGGAATATCATCCGGCTGCGACGCGAAAGGCTCCGTGCCGGGATTTGAAGATGCGTCTCCAGACGTACCTGCGAAAGCGTATCGGGCGTCAGAAGCCCGACATGCGGAACGGAAACGCCCGAAGCGGACCGCTGAACCGAACACCCGGCGTTACATGCGAACAAGCCCCCTGCAAGGGTGCCAATTATCCATATTTTCGGTGTCATGTCTCGGGAAGCGTTAGAAAAGATAGGAAACAGAGAGGGAGATTGCCGTAGGTCCCAGATAATTCCGGATCTTCTCCGTCGTACATCGGGCACAAGGCAGATCCGGGCGTTCCTTATACCAGAGACGCGCGTATCCAACCCCGATCAAGGCTTCGAGATTCCATCGCGGCGAGAGAATCCAGTCGTAACCGTAAGTAATACCGCCGCCGGCCAGATAACCATCGTAGATCCGCCCTCCGTGACAGACGTAGTATTGTGCTCCGTGGAGGTGAGTGCCAAGGAAGTGACCTTCGAAGGCCTCGCACAACCAGTAGCGGCCCTCGGGCTGCACAACCCAAAAACGGAAATGCTCCCCGTTACGTACCGTTCAGGGCTTGCAGGCTCCCGAAATCTCCAAAGTCACCTTGCGGCTCAGGGCAACCTCGACTCCCGCATTGGGTGCCAGAACCGACCAAAAAACAGCATCACTCTTTATGGCTGCATGCTGTGCCCGTACACCCGAAGTCAGCAGAAGACCCCAAAAGGTCATGACGACGAACCATTTGCCTGTTTTATTTCTCTTCGGACCGATCATTTTTCCGGACGTCTTTTACAGTGTGAACAGCTCGAATCACCCGACAACCTCCAATTTTGATGCCTTAACGTCCCTAACCGGAATTTTCGATCCGCAATAAGCATACACGCAGCCTCCGGGCAGAACCTTGCACGGCAACCTGTCCGGGTCTCTGTCCTGTTATACGAACTCGCTGTCACGGGATTGGATGAGGACAACATGGAGAATCTCCCGCCGATCCTCCAACCGAAGGATATATTCCTTCCTCACGAGGCGCTGCACCCGTCGTCCGCCTATCCGGGCATTAAAACGGCTCGCCGCAGCAAAAAAAAGACCGCTCCCGAAATCCGGGAGCGGTCTCTCTGTCGTTTTCCGTCAGGAATTATTTCTCTGCGTCAATCTTGCCGCGTTTTCTCATCAGGTCATAAGCCACAGGCGTAGCGATGAAGATCGTAGTGGCCGTACCCACGATTACGCCGATGATCAGCGCGAAGATAAAGCCGCGGATCGTCTCGCCGCCGAAGAAGAAGATGGCAAGCAGCGTGACAAGCGTCGTGCCCGACGTATTGATCGTACGCGACAGCGTCGAGTTGATGGCGTTGTTCACGTTCTCCATCAGATTCCGCTTCGGATAGAGACCCAGGTACTCGCGGATACGGTCGAACACAACCACCGTATCGTTGACCTCATAACCGATGATCGTCAGGATAGCCGCGATGAAGGCCTGGTTCACCTCCAGGTTGAAGGGCAGAAAGCCGTAGAACATCGAGAAGATACCGATGATCAGCAGGGCGTTGAAGGCCAAAGCCAGCGTAGCACCCGTAGCCCACTGCCAACGCTTGAAACGGAACATAATGTAGAGTCCGATGGCGATCAGCGAGAAGAGCACCGAATAGATGGCGTTCCACGTCATGTCCTTGGCAATCGAAGGACCGATCTTGTCTGCCGTCAGAATACCGTTCGAGTCGGTCTGCGTGTTGCGGAACTGATCGAAGGTGATGTCATACGAATAGAGCGGCTTCAAGGCGTCGTAGATGATCTGCTCAACCTCGCCCGTTGCCTCGTCCGACGTATCGTCGTAACGGTACTGCGTCACGATGCGCATCTGGTTCTCGTTTCCGTACTGCTTCACCTCGAAGCTGATCGACGAAGCATCGGCATCGGTAATCTGCGAGAAGGCTCGCTCCATGTTCGCACGGACCTCCTCGGCCGATACGGCCTTGTCAAAACGAACGACATACGCACGTCCTCCCGTGAACTCAGCTCCAAGGTTCAGACCCCGGACGAAGAAGGAGAGGATCGACAGAACGATCACGGCCGTCGAGATCCAATAAGCCACCTTGCGCTTGCTAATGAAATCAACATGCGTATTGTTGAGGAAGCCCTCCGACCACTTGTACGAGAAGGAGATCGAGCCCCACTTGGCTACGATCCACTCGATCAAGAGGCGCGTGATGAAGATCGCGCAGAAGACCGACGTGACGATACCGATGATCAGCGTCGTGGCGAAGCCCTGAACCGGTCCCGTACCGAAGACAAAGAGCACGATACCCGTGATGATCGTGGTCAACTGTCCGTCGATGATCGCCGAGTAGGCCTTCGAGAAACCGTCCTTGATGGCCAGCGAGAGGCCCTTGCCGCCGCGAAGCTCCTCCTTGATACGTTCGTAGATGATCACGTTCGCGTCGACGGCCATACCCATCGTCAGCACGATACCTGCAATACCCGGCAACGTCAGTACGGCGCCGAACGAAACCAGCACACCCATCAGCAGGAAGACGTTCGTAAGCAGCGCGATATCGGCCATCCAGCCCGCCGTCTTGTAGAAGAGACCCATGTAGAGGAGCACCAGGATGAAGGCGATCACAAACGACAACATACCGGCGTTGATCGACTCCTGACCCAGCGAAGGTCCTACGACCGTATCCTGGATGATCTTCGCCGGAGCCGGAACCTTACCCGAATTGAGCACGTTGGCAAGGTCCTGAGCCTCCTGGATCGTGAAGTCTCCCGTAATCTGAGACTGCCCCTTGTCGATCTTCGTATTTACGCGAGGTGCCGAGTAGACGTAACCGTCGAGGACGATGGCAATGCACTTGCCGATGTTCTCGCCCGTCATCCGGGCCCACTCCTGCGTACCTTCGGCGTTCATCGTCATCGAGACCTCGGCCGTGGCTCCACGCTGTGCATACTGCTCGAAGGCCTCCGTTACGACCGAGCCGTCGAGCGGAGCCTTGCCGTTGGGGGTCGTCACCTTGATGGCATAGAGATAGAAGCGACCGTCGATGTGGTCGTCACCCTTCACGCCCCACTTGAAGAGAATGTCGGCGGGGAAGAGTTCGCGAACCTCCGGACGCGACAGGTATTCATTCACTGCGGCGATGTCGGCCTTGTAGGCAGCACCAATGGCGGCGCCTCCCGCATAGTTGGGATCCAGCACGGCGAAGAGCGGGTTCTGCTCCCGGTCGAAGTTGCCCGTCTGGACGCTCTCCGAAGTGGCCGTAGAGTCGGCGCCGCCGATCTCCCCGATCAGACCCTCTTCGGCTGCCGGAGCGGAAGCCTCCTCCACAGCAGGGGTCTCAACGGCGCTCTCCTCCGTTGCTACCTCCTGTGCAGCCTCCTCCTTGAGGAGCTTGTCCGCAGAAGCCAGCATCGGAAGCACCTCGCGGGCATCGTACGTCAGCCAGAACTCCAGCGACGCCGTACCCTGCAACAGGTCGCGGACGCGCTGCGGCTCCTTGACGCCGGGAAGCTCGACCAGAATACGGTGCGAGTTCGGAAGGCGCATGATGTTCGGCTGCGTAACGCCGAAGTGGTCGATACGGCTGCGCAGCACGTTGAACGAAGCTCCGATGGCTGCCTCCGTCTCCCGCTTGAGCATCTTCTCCACATCGGCATCCGAGCTCTCGAGCGAGATCTCCTTACGGTCGGGGCTCACGAAGATCTCGGCAATGGGGCGACCGTTCGACAACCGCGAATAGGCCTTCACGAAGTCCCCGATATAGTCGCTCGACGATCCCTGCTTCATGGCCTCTTTCGCTTCGGCAATCGCCTCCACAAAGGCCGGATCCGTCTGGCTGTCGCCGGCAAGTGCCTTCACCACATCCTCGACCTGAACCTCCAGCATGACGTTCATGCCGCCCTTCAGGTCCAGACCCAGGTTCAACTCCTTCTCCTTGCACTCCTTGTAGGTGAACTTCTTGAAGCCCACATTGTAGACCTGCAGGTTCTGGATCGAATCCAGGTAATGTTGCTCGGCCGCCGACTGCTCGTCGAGCGGGAACTGGGCAGCGTATGCCGCCGCTTTCTTCTCTACGCTTCGCGTCTTGAACGTGAACGAGAGTTGATAAACGCATGCGAGACCCAGCAGGACCGCAATGAGTTTAATGAAACCTTTACTTTGCATTTGGAAAAAATAGTTGTTATTACGTTTGTTTTGATGTCATTACGCTCAATAGCACGCAAAGATAGAAAAAAAAGAATTAAATAACACGGTTTCAGCACCAGAAAATGGCCCTCCGGACAAAATTATCCTGTCCACAGGCTCCGGTCGGCAAACCGACAAAATCCAGACTTCCGTCCACGGCTGGCTCCATTTGCGAAAAAAATACCTATTTTTGCCCCGCATGCAGAACAATCCGACATATCGCTATCACCTCGCGGCGCTCTTCGCCGTGGCCGTGTGGGGCGCGACGTTCGTCTCCACGAAGGTCCTCATCGCTCACGGGCTGACTCCCGCCGAGATCTTCCTGATGCGTTTCGCCCTGGCCTACCTCTGCATCCTCCCCCTGGCCCGGGGAAGGAGGTTCGCAGATTCGCTGCGCGACGAGGCCCTGCTGCTTGCCGCCGGAGTCTGCGGCGGCTCGATCTACTTCCTCACCGAAAACATGGCCCTCGAGTTTGCCCCGGCATCGAACGTATCCCTGATCGTATGCACCGCACCGCTCTGGACCGCCCTGGTCCTGAGCCTCGCAGATCCCCGCGAACGAATGTCACGACGACAGATTGCCGGCTCGATCCTCGCCTTCACGGGAATGGTGCTCGTCGTACTCAACGGACGGTTCGTACTGAGGCTCTCACCCCGGGGCGACCTCCTGGCACTCTGTGCCGCCTGGCTCTGGGTTTTCTATTCGATGGCCGTCAAGCGCCTCGCAAACCGATACCCCGCCCTGTTCATCACCCGAAAGGTATTCTTCTACGGACTGCTCACCATCCTGCCCACCTTCGCCCTGAGGCCTTTCGATGTCGCATGGCACGAGTTGGCTCAGCCCGTCGTCTGGGGAAACCTCCTCTTCCTCGGACTCATCGCCTCGATGCTCTGCTACCTGCTCTGGAATGCTGCCATGCATCGGCTCGGAACCGTGAGAACGACCAACTACATCTACCTCAACCCGCTGGTGACAATCCTCACCGCTGCCGTCTGCATCGACGAGCGGATCACTCCCGTCGCCATGGCCGGAGCCGCGTTGATCCTCTATGGCATGTGGTGCGCCGAGCGCCCTCAATGAGCCACCTTCAATCCAACCACGCCGATAAAGACCAACAGCAGAAAAAACATCCGCCAGAAGGTCACGGCATCATGAAAAAAGAGAATCCCGATCAAAACGGTGCCGATTCCTCCGATCCCCGTCCAGACCAGGTAGGCCGTACCCATCGGAATGTCGCGCTGCGCCCAATAGAGAAACAGCCCGCTCAAACCCATCGAAACAACCGATAACAGCAGGTAAAGCAGATGATGCCGCGGGCTGAGTGCCGCCAGTTTGAAGCCCAGGGGCCAGCCCATTTCAAAAAGACCAGCCAATGCCAGATACCACCAAGCCATCATACAAAGATTTTAGGCCCCAAAGGTAAACATTTCCCCTATTCCCGACAAATCCAGCCTCGCCGCAACAACAGTTCTTCAACCGCACAAAAAAAGGAGGCATCCCCTCGCGGGGATGTCTCCTCTCTTTTCACGGTGCCTTCGTATCGAAGGCCTCCGCCTTATTTCACCTCTTCGAACTCCACGTCCTCGGGTTGGCTCTGTCCGCCCTGCTGGGATCCGGCGTTCGACTGCTGACCCGCATTGGACTGTGCACCCTGCTGCTGGGCCTGCTGAGCCTGCTGGGCCGAGTAGATGTCCTGCGAAGCGGCCTGCCAGGCGGCATTCAACTCCGATATGGCCGTGTCGATGGCTGCCACGTCGGCGTTCTTGTGTGCCTCCTTCAGCTTGCCAAGCGCCGTCTCGATGGCGGCCTTCTTGTCGGCAGGCAGCTTGTCGCCGTACTCCTTGAGCTGCTTCTCCGTGGCGAAGATGTTCGAGTCGGCGGCGTTGATCTTGTCGATACGCTCCTTCTCGGCCTTGTCCTTCGCCTCGTTGGCCTTCGCCTCGTCACGCATCCGCTGGATCTCCTGCTCGGTCAGGCCCGACGATGCCTCGATACGGATCTTCTGCTCCTTGCCCGTGCCCTTGTCCTTGGCCGAGACGTTCAGAATACCGTTGGCGTCGATATCGAACGTTACCTCGATCTGCGGCACACCACGCGGTGCGGCCGGAATGCCGTCCAGGTGGAAGCGGCCGATCGACTTGTTGTCGCGGGCCAGCGGACGCTCACCCTGGCAGACGTTGATCTCTACCGAAGGCTGGTTGTCGGCTGCCGTCGAGAAGACCTCCGACTTGCGCGTCGGGATCGTCGTGTTGGCGTCGATGAGCTTCGTCATCACACCGCCCAGCGTCTCGATACCCAGCGACAGCGGCGTCACGTCAAGCAGCAGCACGTCCTTCACTTCGCCCGTCAGCACACCGCCCTGGATGGCTGCACCGATGGCTACGACCTCGTCCGGGTTGACCGACTTGTTGGGCGTCTTGCCGAAGAAATCCTCGACGATCTTCTGGATCGCAGGAATACGCGTCGAACCTCCTACGAGGATCACCTCGTCGATCTGCGAAGCGGTCAGGCCGGCATCGCGAAGCGCCAGTTTGCACGGCTCGATCGTCTTGCGGATCAGATGGTCGCACAGCTGCTCGAACTTCGCACGCGTCAGCGTCATCACCAGGTGCTGCGGAATGCCGTTCACCGGCATGATATACGGCAGGTTGATCTCCGTGGTGGTCGACGACGAAAGCTCGATCTTCGCCTTCTCGGCAGCCTCCTTCAGACGCTGCAGAGCCATCGGGTCCTCACGCAGGTCAATGCCGTGTTCGGCCTTGAACGATTCGGCCATGTAGTCGATCAGCACGTGGTCGAAGTCATCACCGCCCAGGTGCGTATCGCCGTTGGTCGACTTAACCTCAAAGACGCCGTCGCCCAACTCCAGGATCGAAATATCGAACGTACCGCCACCCAGGTCATATACGGCGATCTTCATATCGCTCGACTTCTTGTCCAGACCGTAAGCCAGGGCTGCGGCCGTAGGCTCGTTGATGATACGGCGAACCTTCAGTCCGGCAATCTCTCCGGCCTCCTTCGTAGCCTGACGCTGCGAGTCGGAGAAGTAGGCAGGAACCGTGATCACAGCCTCCGTAACCTCCTGTCCCAGGTAATCCTCGGCCGTCTTCTTCATCTTCTGGAGAATGATTGCCGAGATCTCCTGCGGCGTGTACTGGCGTCCATCGATATCCACACGCGGCGTGTTGTTGTCACCACGCACGATCGAATACGGTGCACGGGCAATGTCCGCCGTGACTTTATCATAGGTCTCGCCCATGAAACGCTTGATCGAGAAGACCGTACGCTTCGGGTTCGTAATAGCCTGACGCTTTGCGGGATCTCCAACCTTGCGCTCGCCTTCCGACGTGAACGCTACGACCGACGGAGTCGTACGGTGTCCCTCCGAGTTCGGAATCACTACGGGCTCGTTGCCCTCCATCACTGCTACGCAGGAGTTCGTGGTTCCCAAGTCAATACCAATAATCTTTGCCATAATCGTAATATGTTTTAATTGTTTATAATTCGTTTTTGTCCCTGCGGCCTTCCTCTTTCCGATTCCGACCATCGGTTACGCCCCAACTTCACACAAAGGTCGTACCAATCGGAAATCCCTGCCAATTTGGCAGTCCTTTGGCAGAAACCGCACTATTCAGCCCCTTTTCCTCCGGCATTTTGTCACCCGCCTACCCGGCGCCGGCTTAAGAAGCCGGTTTTAGGGGCGGGTGAGGCTTTATCGGGTTTCCGGCCCGGTTCTCCGCTCCCGACTGCCTAAAAGCCTCTTCTTAATAAGAAGCAAAAAAGCCTGCGCTTCCGCGCAGGCTCTCTTCCGGCTTAGTGCCGAACAATCCTTTTTATCGCTATTGCTGTTGCTCGCTCAGGATACGCATCGCAACATCCAGAATCGTCGTGTCGTCCAACGTAACTACTCCGCCGTCCGGCCCCGGCTCGAAGTGCACTCCAACACACTCCTTCGCCGCATGGCTCCCTCCGAAATAGTTGCGGACCGTCTCGACATCGATTCCTAACTCATCTGCAATGCGCTGCGAACTGCCACTCGGCAGCCGATCCTTGATACGGCGCAACTCGTTAAATGTGATAATCATATCCGTAGATTTTATGGTTGATGGTTCTTGAACACTAAGTTAATACAATTTTGCGGATTTGCAAAATTTAAATCCCAAAAACCTCAAAAAAATGCAACCCGAACGTAACCAAAACGCAACATGTATCCCCAAAAAGCGAAAGGATCCCCTCCCCGCGCCGCATACACTCACCCGATCAGCAACCCGACAGGCGGCATTCATCAAAAAACGGTTGGAAGCATCACCTTGCTTCCAACCGTTTCATACGTATCTTCTACCGAGGTTTCCGGACCCCTCTCACTCTCCGGGCACATTCCCGAACCCTTCTACTGTTCCTCTCCAGACTCGTTTCCGAATTCCTTTCCAGCTCCCCTTCGGCTCCTTTCCTGTTTCCTTTCTGTTCCCTGCCGGCTCCTCGTCGGTTCCCGTTCCAGTTTCCCTTCGGTTCCCTCCCGGCACCCCGCCGGACTATTCGTCGGCCGGCTCGATATAGATCTGGAAGATCAACGGCGTGTAGGGTGGAATCTCCGTCGAAATCGTCGTCGTAGTCTCCGTCGTGGAGTCGTCGTAACCGTAACCGTAATTATAATAGTAGCTGTTATAGTAGTCGTAATAGTAGTTCCCGTAGTAACTGCCGTAATAGCTGTTGCCGTAGTAACTGTTCAGGTAGTTGTAATAATTCAGGTAGTCGAAATAGCTCGACGAATAACCCGACGAGCCGCCGCTTGTCGTCGTACTGCCCGTACGCCCCGTTGCACCGTAGGCCTGGCTCGAGATCGTCACAAACTCAGCCCACTGGCCATAACAAAGATTCGGGATCACGTAATAATAGGAAGAGATCAGCGAACTCCGGTCCTCTTCCGGCGTATAGGTCAGCGCCGAGCCTTCGGAGGAGACCTCTCCATAGATCAACTCCTTCACTTCGTCGATATTCGTATCGAAGATGAAGCCGTCGAGGAACCGGCCGATATACCAGATCTTCGCCTCGCCGTTCAGCCCCACCGAATCCGCCTCGGGATGCCCCACACCCGGGTGCGTGTACTCCTCATCGGCATGGAAACGCTCCTTGAGCACCTCGGCGATCTTCGTCTCCAGATCCGAACCGTCATACGGGGCAAAACCTACGTTGTAGGGGCGGTTCTGCCACAGATAGCTATTCTCCTCATCCTTGACCGCGAAGTCAAAATTCAAGTTGTCGGAGGCCTGCGTCGGATCGTAGCACAGATCCACATAGACCTGCGCCACCGTATCGCAGACACTCACCCAGCGATAGCCATCCTCCCGCAATTTGTAAGGATGATGCTCATCGTCGTAACTCGTCGGGATCTTCGATGAACCCGGCTCGTCGCCCTCCTCCGTATAGAGCCACAGGCCGCCGTTCGCACCGCAGAACGAATCCACCTCCGAACCTTCGCTCTCCAAGGGGTTCTTGACGATGTTCTTGACCTCCAGCTCCACGATGAACGGACGCTGCGAACTGAGCGAATACTGACCCTCATAGCCACCTTCGCCCTCTACGCCGCTGGAACCGACAATCCGCGACGGCATGTAGAGACGGATCTTCGAGCCCTTGCGCAGTTCAAGTTCGGTCGTCAGACCCGGAATGAGATCCTTGTTGTCCTCCACATACTTCTCGCCGAGATGAAGCACATTCCGCATGGCCAGGTACGTCCCCTCCATGAGATTCGTATTGACCACACCGCAATAACGGTAATACGGCACGTAGTGGGTATATTTCGAGAACGTGTTGACCAACTTGGCCTCCGCGGCTCGGCGCGTCAGGACGATGTTGCCGCTAAGGTCCCGACCCGAAAAGTCGAAACGAACCCAGCACGCCGTATCCCGCAACGGCTTGACATCGGTGAGCGCCTCCCCGACGTCGAGCACCTCGACGTAATAGTGTCCGTCACTCTGAAGATTTCCAAGCAACTCCGGGCGATTCTGCGTCATCCAGGCCTCCAGCGCCTGGTCTTCGAACTTGTCGTACGATTCCGACTCCTCCTTGGCGCATGAACCCAACAACAGTATTCCGACAACCGGAAGATAGAGCAAACGGGTAATCAACTTCATATTTCGTTTTCCGATTCTAAATCCAATAAATTATCATTCGACGGCATCCACCGTAAAGAACCACGCTATGGGGCTTTCCCGCGGGATGGTGCTGAAATTGCTGTCGCCGTAGGCCATGTTGTAGGTCATGTAGGCCTCGACCTCGTCACCTTCGCGACATCCCAATAACGCAAGCCGCAGACCGTTTAGTATGTCGCCACGCATTTCGATCCGAAGCGGCTCGAACGTCCAGCCCCCTTCACCGACACTCAGTCCCAACTCCCGATAGGCATTCTCCAGCAACGGGTCGTTCGACCAGAAGGGGAACGTCGAATCGGTGATGTTCGAAAACTGGAACACATACGTCCGAAAGGTGATCGTCACCGTGGAGTTGGGGCCCACCTCGGCGCGGTTCGCACGATCCGGATCGTAGATGTTCTTGACATACCGGTAAACCGTATTCCCCGAAGCCGTATAATAGGGCAACTGGCTCCCCTCCTCGACCGACGTATCGGGAATCAACGTCGGAGAATGGGTCCGTTCCAGGTACGAAACAAGCTTCTCGCGCTGTTCGGAGAGCGTATCTTCCTCTTCCGAACACCCGAGAACGAACAGCGGAAATGCCAAATACAGGATGAAGAACAATCGTTTCATCGGCATACAATCGTGCAAATGTACAAAAACAATCCGATTTCCATGAAGAAGAAACGTAAAATTTCGTCCCGTAGCGTCCGAAGGGGCAAAAAAAAGAGGACAGACTCGCTATCCTCTTTTGTGATGGTATGCATAATCCCGGTGGGGATTCTGCAACTGGTGCAGTCGGTGCTGGCGCACTCCGTAGACTATCAGGGCCAGCACAAAGGCTCCGGCGATGATACCGAGCATGAGATACAGGAATCCTGTTGGAAATTCGCCCATGTGTCGTTTGGTTTTAAACTTCGACAAATGTAGCGCAATTCCCCTGCCACAAAAGACGAAATACGATCCCTTGGGGTCGCAGATGAATTCCAGGACGTTTCGGCACGCGAAAAAGGCCGTTCCTGCGATCGGAGCAACCGGATCAGAGGCGCTTCAGCGCCATGCGCACCACCTCTTCGACCGGAGCCGCGGGCTCTTCACGCACGACACTCCGAACCGCTTTCTCGGCGGCGCCCCGGGCAAAGCCCAGCATGACAAGGGCCTCCAATGCCTCCTCGACAATCCCGCCGTCGGGCGTTGCAGGCTGTACGCCGTCACCGCCGGTATCGAGCGTCATGAGCTTGCCGCTCAACTCGACGATGATCTTCTGCGCCGTCTTGAGGCCCAGCCCCTTGACATTTTTCAGCAGCACGGCGTTTCCCGACGAGATGATTCCCTGCAATTCGCGCGGCGAATAGGTCGAAAGGATCATCCGCGCCGTATTCCCGCCTACGCCCGAAACGCTGATCAACAGCCGGAACAGCTCCCGTTCGACCTTCGTCGAGAATCCGTAGAGCAGCTGCGCATCCTCACGCACGACATAATGAACAAAAAGTTTCGCCTCCGCGGCATGCTCGATGGCCGTATAGGTTTCAAGCGAAATATGCAGGTAATAACCCACGCCGCCCACGTCGATCACGGCATAGGCCGGGGCCACTTCGGCAACTCTTCCCTGGAGATACTCGTACATCTTCTTCCGATATGAAATCCGCACGCCCTGCGTGACTTGCCTTCCTCTCTCGAAAGGGTTCGGGGCTGAATCCGAACCCCTCGCAAGCCTCCGTATGCCGCACCGTGACGGCCGGATCCGCAATCTGCACGGAGCGGTGCGATAAATGCGATAAAATTGTCTTCCCAAAAGCAAAAATAAAGATTTTTTTTTACCTTTGTGTTTCAAAAGCAGAATATTTAACCAAACATCTCGAAACAAATGAAAAAAACGCTATTCCCGGCATTGGCTGCGGCTCTCGTCCTCGCGGCCTGCGGTACGAAAACCGCGGAACAGGCCGAAGCCCCCGGCGAAACGCCGACCCAGGAGGTAATCTCCAGCGACATCGCCTACATACAGGTCGAAGCCGTCCTGGCACAGTGCGACCTCTACCAGAAAGAGGGCGTGGCTCTGCAGGAGAAGACCCAGAAGGCTCAGAAAAGTTGGGCCCAGCGTGAAAAAAATCTCCAGGCCGAGGCCGCTCAACTGCAGGAAAAGTATGAAAAGGGCTTGATCACCTCCCGCGACGCCCAGGCACAGCAGGAGAGCATCCAGAAAAAGGTCGCTTCCTATCAGGCAAATGCCCAGAAAGAGGCGCAGACCCTCGATGAAGAGAACTTCGTATTCTCGAACCGTGCGCAGGATCTGCTTCACCGAGCCGTGAAGGAGATCAACGCCGACGGAAAGTACAAACTCATCATCAACGCTTCGGCGCTGATCGATGCCGACTCGACACTCGACATCACGCCGGCCATTCTGGCAAAGGTCAACGAGCTCTATGCCGCAGACCAGAAGGAGGCTAAAAAATAGCCCGGATCCCAAGAACAAAAAACCGACTTCCCGCATGTGAGGAAGTCGGTTTTTTTTCATACATTTGCACTCGCAACATCGAAAAACCGTTTAAATTCCGCATGCAATGGGATTCGTTCCGTTCACTTTCGTCGATCTGATAGACATCATCCTGGTGGCCATGATCATGTACTGGATCTACCGCATGACAAAAGGCACCAATGCGCCCTATATTCTCTCGGGAATCATCGCCGTCTACCTGCTCTGGGTCGTCGTCCGCACGCTGAACATGGAACTCCTGTCGACCATCCTCGGACAGTTGATCTCCGTAGGAGCCATCGCACTGATTATCGTCTTCCAACCCGAGTTGCGCCGCTTCCTCCAGATGATCGGCATGCGGCAAAAACACTTCACCTTCATCACCCGCATCTTCTCCTCGGGAGAGGACACCGTACAGACGAACATCGCTCCGATCGTCACGGCCTGCCGCGAAATGGCCGAAGCCAAGACCGGAGCACTGATTGTCATCGGACAGCAGAGTGATCTGAGACTCATCGCAGAAGGCGGTATCGCCCTCGATGCCAAGGTCTCCACCCCGCTGCTGAAGAACATCTTCTTCAAGAATGCGCCGCTGCACGACGGAGCCGTCGTGATCGAAGGTGATCGGGTCGTGGCAGCGAAATGCATCCTTCCGGTGACGCAAAGCGATGTTCCCAAATCGTTCGGAACACGACACCGGGCCGCAATCGGCATGAGTGAAATCTCCGATGCCATCATCATCGTCGTATCGGAGGAGACCGGAGAGATCGCCATCGCTCAGGGGGGCGATATCCGCCAGCATCTTGATCCGGCACGGTTGCAGCAGACCCTGCAGCGCTATCTGACCATCAACTCCCGCAAGCGTTCCAAAAACAACGAAGTAGCCGAATAACCCCGGTCTAAGAGACCGGTATTAGAGGCGACGGGCTTAAAAAGCCCGTTTTAGGGGCGGAGATATGTCCGAAAGGATCGGAAGCAAATCTCCGCCAATCACTCCGGAAGCCGGCTGATCTCGGCGAAAGTCGCATGCACGTACGCCGCCAACTCCTTCGGTACCACACGCAGTTGAAGTCCCCGCACCCCCGCACTGATGTAGATAAACGGAAGCGCTTCGGCCGTAGAGTGAATATAGGTCGGAAAGGATTTCTTCATGCCGATCGGCGAACAGCCCCCGCGGATGTAGCCCGTCACCGGAAGCAGCTCCTTCATCGGAATCAGATCGCACTTCTTGTTGCCCGAAACACGCGCTGCAGCCTTCAGATCCACCTCATGGTCGCCCGGGACCACACAGACGAAATACCCCGTCCGGTCGCCCTTCAGAACCAACGTCTTGAAGACCGTCGAGATATCCTCTCCCAACTGTTCGGCTACGTGTGTTGCAGCCAGATTCTCTTCGTCAACCTCATACGGAACCAGTTCGTAGGCGATTTTCGCCCGGTCGAGCAATCGTGCAGCATTCGTTTTTTCAACTTTCCCGTGTGCCATTTGCCTCTTTTTTTCCTGCGATTTGTCACAAAGGTAATTTATTTTCCGCGAATCTGAACTTTTTCGCTACATTTGTCTCCGTATGGTACGGAGAATGATTTTCGGGGTATTGGCCCTGTTGCTCGCGTGTGCCGCAGCGCAGGCGCAGACAACCCGGGTAAGAGGGCAAGTGACCGACGACAACGGAACTCCGCTGGCGTTCGTGAGCGTGGTATTTCCCGGCACGACCGTCGGTATCACCACCGACCAGCAGGGAATCTATACCCTGGAGACCCGGGACTCGGTAAGCTGCGTACAGGCCTCGATGATCGGATACGCCTCCAGCACGCAGCCCGTCACCCGCGGGATCTTCAATCGGGTGGATTTCCGGCTTCGGGCCGTCGAGTTCGACATCGGGCAGGTCGTCATCACGCCGGGCGAGAACCCCGCCTTCCCGATCCTCGAAGGGGTCATCCGAAACCGATCACGCAACGACCTCGACCGCTACGACTCCTACAGCTGCCGGACATACACGAAGATGGAACTCGACCTGACGAACATCCGTCCGGAGTTCCGCAATCGCCGTCTGCAGCGCAACTTCGGATTCATCTTCAACTACATCGACACCTCGGCACTGACCGGGCAGGCCTATCTCCCGGCCATGATCTCCGAAGCGACCGCCGACCTCTACCGCAGCCGCGAACCCGCCTTCAAACGCGAGGTGATCCGTGCCAGCCGCATCTCGGGCGTCGAAAATAACCTCGCCGTAGCGCAGTTCACCGGAGGAATGCACGGTGACGTGAATTTCTACGACAACTTCATCGACCTGTTCAACGTCCGCTTCGCCAGCCCCCTGGCCGAGGGCGGAAAAGCCTTCTACAACTATTTTCTCGTAGACAGCATGCACCTCGAGGGTCGCAAGGTCTACAAGATCCGCTTCCATCCCAAACGGTTGACAACGCCGGTGCTCGACGGTGAGGTGAACATCGATTCGGCAAGCTTCGCGCTCGTATCCGCTACGGCCCGCATGCCCCGCGGGACCAATGTCAACTGGGTACGCAACCTCATGCTGGAGAACGAAAACCGCAGACTCCCCGACGGGCACTGGTTCCGCGCCCGCGACCGGGTCTCGGCGGAGTTTTCGATCTCGGAGGCCGATTCGACGAAGCTCTCCTCGTTCCTCGGCTCCCGCGAGGTGAGCTACTCCGACGTGAAGATCGGAGAACCCGTTCCCGACGAGGTGCTGCGCATGGACAACAACGTCGTTGTCGAGGAGCACAACCCCGGAAACACCTCCGAGGAGTATTGGGAGCAGATACGACCCTATCGGCTGAGCGATCGCGAACAGCAGATCTACCGCATGGTCGACTCGGTGAAGCAGGTGCCGCTCTACCGCAACATCTACACCTTCATCAACACACTCATCGTCGGCTACTGGAATACGAAATACATCGGCATCGGACCCTACTATAAACTGGGCAGTTTCAACGATCTGGAGGGTTTCCGCATGCAGGTGGGGCTGCGCACAACCTCCGAAGTGAGCCGCACGGTACGCGTCGGAGGATACGTCGCCTACGGAACACGCGACGAGCGTTTCAAGGGCGGAGCAACGCTCGAACTGGCATTCAACCGCCAGCTGACCCGCAAACTGACCCTGGCGGGGCGCCACGACGTCGTGCAGCTCGGAGCCGGAGAGAACGCTCTCACCGAGAGCAACATCCTTTCGTCGATTCTCTCGCGCGGCGACCAGCGTCTCTCGATGGTCGACCGCGGCGAGGCCCTCTACGAACACGAATGGAGCCACGGAATCAGCACCCTGGTGGGCGTACGGATGCAACGCATCCACGGAAACCGATACGTACCGATGCTCCGGCCCGACGGAATCCCCGTTCAGGCGATCGGCGACGCTGCGGTGCGCATCGGCATCCGCCTTTCGAAGGATGAGATGATCTACCGGCTGCCCTTCGACAAACAGTATCTCGGAACGGTCTACCCTGTGGTGACGCTCTCCTTCACGGCCGGGATTCCCGACCTGCTGCCCCGGAGTCCCGAATACTACGGCCTGGTGGGCAGTATCCACTACCGGCCCGATCTGCCCCCGATCGGATACTCGACGATCACCATTCAGGGCGGACGCCTCTTCGGGCGGGTACCCTACCCGCTGCTGAAGCTCCACGAAGGAAACGGAACCTACTTCTACGATTCCTACGCCTTCTCGTGCATGAACTACTACGAATTCGCCTCCGACACCTGGCTGTCGTGGTTCTGGGAGCACCATTTCAACGGACTGCTGCTGGGTCGATTGCCCCTGATCAAAAAGCTCAAATGGCGCGAGGTGCTCGTCTGCAAGGGGGTTTGGGGATCGCTCTCGCACGACAACAACGGAGCGCAGCCCGATACCCGCGCACCGCTGCTCTTCCCCATGGGCATGACCTCCGTACGGGACCCCTACGTCGAGGCCGGGTTCGGCATCGAAAACATCTTCCGGCTCTTCCGTGTGGACTGCATCTGGCGGCTGACTCACCGCGAGGCCATGCCCGGACAGCGCGTGCAGAACTTCGCCGTCAATCTCGGCATACAGCTCAAATTCTGACCCGGGCAGAGATTCTGTCGGGATTTTTGGCTATATTTACGGCTCAAAACAGAAGATCTCAATGAAAAAAGCGGCACTGTTCGACATGGACGGCACGTTGGTCGACAACACGTCGGCACATATCCGGGCGTTCGAAATCTTTTGCGCCCGTTACGGCGTCAGGGACTGGCAGCAACGGCTCAGCCAGGCGTATGGCATGGGGAACGATGACATCATGCGGCTGATCATGCCCCGGGAGGTGATTCAGGCAAAAGGGATCGCGGCACTCTCCGAGGAGAAAGAGGCCATCTACCGCGAAATCTATGCCCCGGAGATCCGACCGGTCGAGGGGCTCGTCGGGCTGCTCGAGCGGCTCCACAAGGCCGGAGTACGTTGTGCCGTCGGATCGTCGGGATGCCGGGCCAATGTCGATTTCGTACTGGAGAAATGCGGCATCGGGCAGTGGTTCGAAGCCCGCATCTCGGGTGACAGGGTGTCCCGCTGCAAACCCGATCCGGAGATCTACCTCACGGCGGCCGCAGCCCTGGGGGTGGAGCCCACCGACTGCGTGGTTTTCGAGGATGCAAAGGCCGGCATCGAAGCGGCACGTCGTGCCGGAGCGGGACGCATCGTGGCGTTGGCCACCACCCTTCCGCGCGAGGTGCTCGAACAGCAGACACCGGCCGATCCGGTCATCGACACCTTTGCCGACCTGACGGACCTCGATGCCCTGCTGGCCGATTAACCCCGCGGCTGCAACAGACGACGCACGGCCCCGATCCGCAGCACCGGACGGAGCAGCGGCGCAGGAAACAGGCGGCAGAAAAAGAGACAAAGTTTCGTGAAAAGACCCGGGATGCAGCGCCGGCGTCCGCGAAACAGCGCCCGAAGGCCCTTGCGGGCCACCGCGTCGGGCCGAAGCATCACCCCGAAACCGACCAGCAGGCGTCTCTGACGCGCCGAGAGCGTATAGAGCGGCGTATCGACAGCCCCCGGACAGAGCG
Organism: uncultured Alistipes sp.; assembly: GCA_944320985.1. Taxonomy (GTDB): domain Bacteria; phylum Bacteroidota; class Bacteroidia; order Bacteroidales; family Rikenellaceae; genus Alistipes. Next base: position 77,722 of record CALUJN010000002.1, read on the forward strand.
TCGTGACGGTCACTCCCTCATCGCGGAGTTCGATATCGAGCGAACGGGCGAAACTCATCAGAAAGGATTTCGTAGCGGCATAGGCCGCAATGGTCGGATAGGGCATCCAGGCCGTCACAGAAGAGACCACGAGGATGCGCCCGCCGCCCCGGCGCCGCATGGCATCGCCGTACAGCCGGCACAGTAAGGCTGGGGTCTGGCAGTGCAGGGTCACGAGCGTACGGAGACGTTCGGGCGGCATGTCGGCCAGAAGTCCGAAATGCAGGATCCCGGCATTGCTGACCAGTACCGATACGACCAATCCGCGGCGCGAGGTCTCGGCATAAAGGCGTTCGGCGGCATCGGGTTGCGCAAGGTCCAGGTACAGAGGCAGCGTCGCAACCCCGTACTCCCGGGCGATCCGTTCCGCGGCCACACGGTTCTCCGTCTCGCGGTTGCTGACCAGCACCACTCCGTACCCCCGGGCGGCCAGTTGTACGGCAAAGGCATAGCCGATGCCCGAGGAGGCCCCCGTCACCAGCGCATATGCTCCATTTGTCTGTCCGTATTGCATGCTTTTCCATCCGTTCGATCCACTCTGTTCCCTTGCCGGGCCATCCGGGCCCTCCATTCTGCTTTCCCCTTCCCGAACGTTCTGTCCGATCGTTCGGCGACCCGCAGAAAAAGAGCGGGAGCAACCGACCCCCGGGAAGAGGTTGAAAAGTTAGCCAGAAAACCGTTCACTTCCAAGAAAAAAGCGATAAAATCCAACCGGGGCTCCGCTGCGGAACGTTCGCCCGGATCGGAGGAGCAGTCGGTCGGCGCCCCGGAAAGCGACAGGAAGCGTCGGGAAGCGTCGGTGTCCCGACAAAATGGGGCCCCAAGATCAACGTATTGATTTTTTTTCTATTTTTGCGCCGTTTTCAAAAGTGTGACTTATGTTCCGGGGATTTGCCACCGTTTTGCTGCTCGTCATCTCCAACGCCTTCATGACGCTGGCCTGGTACGGGCATATCGCCTTCAAATCGCGGCTCGAACGTTTCGGCGCCATGGCCATCATCTTCCTCAGCTGGGGGATCGCCCTGTTCGAATACTGTTTCCAGGTGCCCGCAAACCGCATCGGATCGGCCGAATTCGGAGGTCCCTTCTCGATCTGGGAGCTCAAGGTCATTCAGGAGGTCATCTCGCTGCTGGTCTTCACCATCTTCGCGCTCGTCTTCATGAAGTCCGACACGCTGCGGTGGAATCACCTCGCAGGATTCCTCTGCATCATCCTGGCCGTCTACTTCATCTTCCGCAAATAACCCGCAGACAAAAAAGCCCCGGCCCCGCAAGGGAGGCCGGGAGTCTGTCCGCCACCGGGCAACATCCGCTGACCGGCGCGTACGGGTCGTTACGGAGGCTGCGGATCACCGCTTCACCGTGATCTGCTCGACGGGCTGTGTCTGCTCGCGATCCAGCGGATGCGACTGGTAACGCACCTTCGAAAAGTCGATCTGCGAAAGATCGATGCAGCGGATCGTATTGTTGTAGGCCGTCTTGTAGTAGACTATCCGGTGGGTCAGATCAATGGCCGAGGTCCATTGCGTGGCACTCGGAATGTCGGGGCACTGACCGGCCGGGTGCTCCAGACCGATCGGCACGTCGAAGTTGTTCAGCAGGTGGAAACACTCCTGCACCGTGGCGAAGGCCGTGGCACGCTGCGGCGCCGTAGCCCGGAAGAAGGCCGCACGCACGAAACGCGACGGCGGCGTATCGTCACCCGGAAGCCCCAGGAATCCGGCTGTCGCGCCGAAGGCCCGCAACGTCTTCTCCCCCACCTTATACGGAGCCACATTTCCGGGACGCAGATTCACGTAGTTGTTCAGATTCGTCACCTGCCACTCGAAACCGGGAGCATTGGTCAGTACGCCCACCTCGTTTTCATAGAAGTGCGGAACCCCGTCGACGATCTCCAGCACCACCTGGCGTCCCGACGGTTCGCCGATGCGCCAGTGCACGACGGAGTTGGCCTCGAGTCCCACGATACGCACCGTCCCGATTGCGGCCTTCACCTCGTCGATCGTCGAGAACTGGGTCAGAATCCACTCCGCCACCTGCAGATCTACCAGCGTCCGGTCACTCTGCGAAGCCTCGTAGGGCTCGTAGCTGCCGTACTGCGGAAAGAAGAACAGTCCGGCCGAAAGCCCCGCCTCGTTGATCCCCTCGGCGATGAACTCCTTCTGCACAACGGCAAGGCCCACAACCCCGTAACGGGCGCGGAAGGCCAGTCCCTGCGTATTCTCAGGGGTAAGCGAGTGCAACGGCTCTCCGCGGGGGATAACGACGTACATGCTCTCCAGGGCACTGTTGCCCCACTCGATGGTGCGAGACTGGATGTAGCTGCCGTCAGCCGCCGTCAACGATATGCCCGTGCAGGCCAGCACTTCGAAGGCTCCGCAGATCGCAACGAGTCCCAACAATGCATGTTTTATCTTCATCTTTTTCACGATTTGTATGTCTAAAATTGGTTATCTCGGATCCTTACGTTTCAGCGGTCCGAGCGGATTCGGCTATTCGTCGATCGGGCGGAAAGCCTCCTTATAGAGTCCGCACAGCGGACAGGTCCAGTCTTCGGGAATCTCTTCGAAGGGCGTACCCGGGGCGATACCCGTTTCGGGATCTCCCTTTGCCGGATCGTAAACATAGTCGCACGAGGTGCACCGGTAGCGTCGCGGCACGGCCAGATCGGCCACCTGACGCCAGTCGACCAACTCCCAGAAGGCCTTCAGAAAATCGGCCCGGCGATTGCGATAGTCAATATAGTAGGCATGCTCCCAGACGTCGACCGTCAGGATGGGACGCAGGCCGTCGGTCATCGGATTGCCGGCATTCGGCTTGGCGACGATCGAGAGTTTCCCGCTCCGGTCGGCGGCCAGCCATACCCATCCCGAACCGAACAGCCCCAGAGCCGCCCGGGTAAACTGCTCGCGGAAGGAATCCACCGAACCGAACGTCTCGGTGAGTTTCGCCACGAGTTTCTCCGGCATGGAGCCCTGCGCGGGGGTCAGCATCCGGAAGAAAAAGGTATGGTTCCAGGCCTGTGCGGCATTGTTGAAGATCGCACCGTCGGCCTTGCGGACAATCTCCTCGAGCGGCAGCTCCTCATAAGGCGTACCGGGAATCAATCCGTTGAGGTTGTCCACGTAGGTGCGGAGGTGTTTCCCGTAATGGTACTCAAGAGTTTCACGGCTCATCTTCGGAGCAAGAGCCTCCAGTGCGTACGGAAGCTCGGGCATCGCATGTTTCATAACGATTCGTTTTTTGGTAAATGAACGGCACGTGTTGAGGTTATCACCTCAACACGTGCACAAGATAACAAAAATTCCGTATGGTTTTACTCCGTAACCGAAAAGAGAGATTTTTCAGTCGAAAACGACTTCGGAAAAGTGCGTCCGCCGAATCAGAAATTGATCTTGACTCCCGCCGTGAAGTTGGCGCCCAGTTCGGGATAACGCGCAAAGTCGTACAGGGGCTGGTCGGCAAGGTTGCGGCCTTCGACGAAGAGCGTCACGCGGTGCGAGACCCGCCAGTCGAAGTGTGCATACAGATCCACGGTAAAGGGGACCTCGAAGGCCGGCAGGTAGCGCACCTCGTCGGCGAACGTATAGTCGAGTGTCGACCAGCGACGTTCGCTCTCCATACGGGCTCCGACTCCGAACGAGATCTTGCGCCCCGAATAGTTGATCCCGACATGGCCGACAAACGACGCCTCACCGTTGGACCATTCGAGCTCCTCGTTATAGAAGCGGCCATGCACCCCGAGCTCGAACATCAGCGAACTCAACGGTCGATACTCGATCTCTCCGTTGAACGACGTCACGGTCTGACGACCCAGCCGCGGAACAAAGGCCGAAGCAAACAGCTCATACTCGTCCGCAGCACCCGCATGCTCGAGGAGCGTCGCCCAGAAAAGGTGGTTATCCTCGACCGAAAGCTCGGCATAAAGCCGATAGGCAAAGCGTTTGTTCCACAGCGTGCCGCCCAGTCCCGCCCGGAAATTGTAATCGACGGAACTCTTGTCAAACCAGGCTCCGGGCGTCACGTAGGGATTCTGCAGGGTCAGCGAACGCAGGTCGTTCGGGCGGACCGCACCGTCGGCCTCGATGAAGGGTTTCAGCCCCGGAGTCCCGAGATTGAAGTCCAGACGGGCATAAGGGATGATGTAATTGCCGCGGGCTATTTCGGAACCCGCATCCGGCTCGATCCGGTCCCGGTAGTAGTCGGCACCGACATCCAGGCGGACCACACCGCCCTGGAACCCGTAACGCAAACCCGCACGGATCAACTGCTGACGGGAATCTCGCACGTATTTCTCCCCGGCGAGGTAGTCGTAGGCAAGCCCCAGTCCGAAACGGCTCCGCCCCCAGGCCCAGGCCATCCGCCCCTGGGCTCCGATGGTGTTCTCGCCGCCCTGCATGCCGGGAGCCGCCCAGTCGGAGTGGTCGAAGAAGAGCCCGCCGTGGAGCTCCACATCGAAATTCAACCGGCTCAGATCCTGAAAATCATCTCCGAACCGCAGCCGGACCTGCGCATCGCCGTAATCGGTCATCGCCCCGGCGCCGAGGCTGCGGAGCTGCTCCTCCGAAGGGTTCGGATCGGTCGTGTAGCTCCCGTAACGGTGATACATCCGGTTGTCGTAGAAGACCTCCCCTTCGAGCGTATGTCGCCCGATATATTTCCCGGCCGCCACACCGGCCCGGTTATACATCCGCGTGGAGTTGTTCTTCTCGCCGATCTCGTTGGCGATCTTTGCGTAGCGTCCCTCGTGGTTGACATACGCCATGGCATAACCCGTCGAGGGATTCTGCGTCGTGGCGTAGAAGTCCAGCACCGAATTGAGGGGATAGCCCGCCCCGACCTTCACGTAAAAGGGCAACGGGCGGTTGAACTCCCAATAGGTAACGGTCGCCGGACGGATCGGCCGCGTCGTGAGCGTCGTATGCAACGACAAGGGCGTCACCGTATAGTCGATCTCGGGACGCATGTGCGTCGTATCGGTCATGTCGGGCTCCACGGCCAGTTTCGAGGCGCTCTCCACCCGCGGAACGTAGGCCTTCGTCACCTCGACCTGTTTCTCCACCTGCGCCGCAGCCAGTTGCGGCAACACCGCCGCACAGGCGGCTATCATCAACAATCTTTTCATCGTCAGTTGAGTTTTGCGATTCGCGCCTTGGCCTCCGCAACGATTCCGTCATCGGCCGGTGAATAGCCGTCGGCCACGCTCTGCCACGTAGCACGCGCCTGGAACGTGTCGCCCTTGCGGACGTAGACCTCGCCGAGCAGCAGGTAAGCCTTCGCAAGCCAGTAGGGCTGCGGCTCCCGATCCGAGAAGGCGAAGACCTCCTTTTCGGTACGGTCCAGATCGCCCGAAGCGAACGTCCGCTCGATAAGCCGGTAGGCTGCCTCGGATCCCTCCCGCGTGCGGACCTCCGAGGCCAGCTCGCCGTAGAGCTTCGCGGCTCCGGACTCGTCGCCCGACTCGCGCAGCTGCGTGGCAAGGGCATATTTCGACTCCCGGACCGCCACCTCTCCGGCATCCTTGCAGGCCGCAACGTCGGCAGCCATGGCGGCAATCCGTCCGGCATCGCCGCCGGACACCGTGGCTCGCACGTAACCCGTCATGGCATCCTCGCGTCCCGTCCGTGACGGCGCGACCTCATAAAGGCGCCGATAGGCCGCTGCGGCCTCGTCCCAACGCCCGTCGGCATAGGTCATCTCCGAGAGCTTCTCCAGGACCGGAAGCGTATACGGGGTCCGACCCTGGTCGGCCAGTGCCGTAAGGGTCTCGATGGCCCGTTCGCGCTCGCCGGAAACCAGATAGCAGTCACTCAGGTAGTAGAGCGCATCGGTGCGGTAGGAGCCCTTCGGATAGCTCTCGACGTAGCTGCTCAAGGCCCGGGCCGCTGCCGTACGGTCGCCGTCGAGGTAGAGCTGCTGCGCCGCGGCAAACGACAGCGAATCCCGCGAAAGAGCCGTCAGATCGCTCTCCAGACCGGCCCTGGCCGCATAGTCGAAATAGGCTTCGGCATCGCCCTGCGAGACGTAGATCTCCCGGATGCTCTGCATCGCACCCCGCGCCTCGGAGGATTGCGGGGCCGACCCCACCACCCGATCGTAGCAGGCCAGTGACTTCTGCTTGTCGCCCAGATTCAGATAGGCCAGACCCAGATCCGACCAGGCGGCCGTCACCCGCGGCGAAGTGGGGTATTTCGCCACGAAACGTTCGAGTTGCGCGGCACCCTCGGCATACTTCTCCTGGGCGATATAGCTGCGTCCCAGCTCATAGGAGGCTTCGTCGGCATAGTCGCCGCCCGCCACCTCGATCTGACGAAGGGCCTGTTGTTTCTGATCCGTACGCCCCAGGATGCCGAGCGTCACGGCCCGTTTGTACTGTGCATACTCCGTTTCGGGCGTGGCGAGGGCGATGGCCCGGTCGTATTCGGCAACAGCCTCCTCGAAACGACGGTCCGAATAGGCCACGTCTCCCAGACGGTTCAACGCATCGGCCCGGTAACGGTCGCGCGGTGCGTAGGAGGAGAGGAAGTTGCGGAACGACGTTCCGGCCTGCGCCCAGTCGTTGCGGTCGAAGGCGCAATAGCCGAGGTTGTACCACGCCAGGGCATATTCGCGTTCGCTGCGGGGGGCCCGTTTCAGGTAGGCGTTGTATTTGGCGGCCGCCACGGCATAGTCCCCCTCCGAAAAGGCAATCTCCCCCTGCCAGAAGGTGCTCAGAGCCGTATATTTGGGGCTGATGTTCATCGACTGCGCCTCGGCGAAGCACTCCCGGGCCGAAGCCATGTCGCCCGAACGGTAGGCCTCCAGACCCCGGTAATAGGCGATCTTCTGCTGCGCGGCGCGGATCTCCGCATCGCCCGAAGGCATCGACTTGATGGCCCGGTAGGCGGCATCGTAATCCCGCGAATTGTAATAGGCCGCAATCAGAAGCGTCCGCGCCTCGGGCGTCCGCTCAGACGTGGGATAGCTTTCGATATAACGGGTCAGCAGGTTGATCGCCCCGTTGAAGACTCCGCCGCCCAGTTCGTACTGCAGCTTGGCATAGTTGAAGAGGGCATCCTCGGCGATCGTCGCGTCGAGCGACTCGTCCGCAGCCATCGCAAAGGCCTGCATCGCACGCTCCTTCTCCCCGGAACGCAGATAACAGTCGGCCAGATGGTAGGAGGCATTCTGCGTAAGGGCATCCTCGGCCCCGCAGGCCTTGCGCAGCCACTCCGCAGCCTCGTCATAGCGCGCCGTGCGGTAGAGCGAGAAACCCTCCAGGTAGCTGGCATCCCGATCCATCTCACCGCCCGCCGCACGGTAGGCCTCCAGATGGCTCAGCGTTTGGTTGAAATCCTCCAGATGGAACCACGACTCGGCGATCACCCGCTCCAGTTCGGCACGCCGCTCCGGAACGGCCTGCTGCGCCAGCGCGTCACCGTGCTCCACAACGTAGCGATAGTTGCCCTCGCGGAACTCGATCTGAAGCAGATAATAGGGAACCAGCGCTCCGTAGGCGTCGCTCCGCGTCAGCGACTCGAATCCCCGTTTGGCCTGGGCGTAACGACCCTCGACATAATCGATGTAGGAGAGGTAGTAGCGGGCGTGATCGGCATATTCGCTGCGGCTGTCGATGCGTGAAAAAAGTTCGTAGGCCTCCTTGTAACGACCCTCCGTAAATTCAACATAGCCCATGCGAATGTCGTACTGCTCGCGACGCGGCGCACTGAGCGCCTTGTAATTGGTTCGCTCAAAGGCTTCGCGGGCCTTCGACATGTTCCCTGCGGCACAGTAAAACGACCCCAGCGCGAAGCGCACGTCGTTCGCATAGACCGACTGGGGGTAACGCGCCTCGAAACGGAGCAAAGCGGCTTCGGCATCGCTGCTGCCCAACTCCACGGCACACGCCGCCAGATAGTATTCGATCTGCTGGGAGAGCGAACGATCCGAAGGGTCGAGCGACTTTTGTGCACGCAGCAATTCATGGCGTGCATCGCTCCAGCGTCCGTAACCGAACAGATCACGGGCCCGCCGCACAAGGGTCTCGGGATCGGTTTCCGCGCCCCGCACGTCGGGCATACAGAGCAAGAACGCCAGCATCAGCGTCAGAATCCTCTCTTTTCGCATAAGCATATCTATTCTAAATACCGCCCGGAACCTGTCCGCAGTGCGGATGGACGTTTTACGCCCCACCCCGCTTTCCCGCGAAAAACCGGCTCCCGGCGACCAACCGTTGGGCAAAGATAGGAAAATTTATTCGTCGGCACACCTCTCAAGGAACGGATTTTGCCTGCACGATATTGTTCAAACCAAAAAACGTGAATCATGACTGAAAAAGTGAACGTACAGATGAACCGCGCAGGACGTCTCGAAACGCGCGGAAGCGCCGACTGCGCAGCGATGAACCCCAAGGAGCTGCTGCTCTATGCCGCAGCACAATGTGCCGGACTGACGGCCCTCGGCATCATGAAGCGGGAACGCATGACGCCCAAGAACTTCGAAATCAGCGTCGCGGGTGAACTCTCCACCGAGACGCTCCGCGCAGAGAGCGTTTTTACCTGCTTCCATGTCATTTACAACGTATCGTGCGCCAGCGAGAGCGACTGTGCAAAGGCCAGCCATGCGCTCGAACTGACTCACGACAAGTATTGTGGATTGGTCCAGATGCTCAGCCGAATCGCCCCCGTCACGCGCGAAATCGCCGTCGTAAATACCGAGCCGGTGAAGGCCTGAGCGCAGCGTCGAACCGCGGCGGTCCGGCAACACGCCAGGCCCCGCAAACAAAACGCTTCGGGCGGAGACCTCCCCTCTTTCACGAAAAGAACGGAGGCTCCGCCCGTCGTTTTGCCCGGCGGCGAGGGGGGGGGCTACTGCACCGTGATGCGCCGGTAGTCCGACACCGCCACAGCATAGTTGAAATGCGCCCGGATGGCGTTCGTATAGAGTTGGATCCAACTCAGCTGCGCCTGCAGCACGTCGAGAATCGTTGCCAGACCCTCGCCATAGGAATAGGTGCTGATCGAAAGGTTCTCTCCCGCAATACGCAGGCTCGCCTCCGAGGCGTCGACCTGTGCCCGGCTCTGCACAAGGGCCGTCCAGCCGTTCATCTCCTCCCGGACGATATCGTCGTAGCTCTGTTCGGCCGCCCACGCCTGCTGATCCCGAAGAGCCCGGGCCACCCCCACCGTACGACGGCGTTCACCCCAATGAAAGATCGGAACCGACAGCTGTACGAAGAGTGAACCGTCAAGCTGCGTCCTTCCGTCGCGGTTCGGTGTCGCGGGTTGCCACGAGCCCCCGACGCCGAGGCTCAGCTGCGGGTTGTACGGAGCCCGGGCCGCACGAACGCCCTCCGCGGCCTGCTCCGTACGCAGCAGAGCGGCCGTATGGTCCGGGCGCCGTGCCACCGCCTCCGCCGCCGGAATGCGCACGGGGAGGGGCAGCGTATCACGGATCCCCGAGGCCAGGGCGACGGGCTGCGCCGCATCGGTCCCCCGCAGGATATTGAAGTTGTGAAGCGCCACCTCGCGGTTCTGCTCCACGCTGGTCAGCGAATACTCCGCCTCGCTCAGCCGGGCGTCGATCATCAGCACGTCCCCCTTGGCAATGTACCCCTCCGCAAAACGACGGTCGACAACCCCCTTCAGCGAACGGATCAACGAGACATAGTCACGCATCGCCGCGGCATAAAGCTCCACGGCCGAAAGGCTCCAGTAGGCATATTCGGCCGCATAGCGCACGTCCAGGCGCGAGAACTCCTCCTCACACAACGCGATGTCGTAGCCCAGTGCGGCCTGACGGTTCGCGGCACGCACCGAGCCCCCGCCGTAAAGCGTCTGAACCAGACGCGGCTCGACCCCGAAGTTCCACGGTTCGACACCGGCATAACAACGGAAGGCATACGAAAAATTGCCTTCGAGCGAGAGTTGCGGCAAGTAGCCCGTACGGGCCCGTCCCAGCTCCTCCGCGGCCGCCCCGCTCTTCGACGCGGCGATCTTCAACGTCCGGCTGTAGGCGGCAACGTCCGCGCGGTACTCCTCCAGGGTGGTTTGGGCAAGGAGCCCGGCAGGTGTGACAAAGAGGATGAACGACAGAATCGACAAGAGCTGTTTCATGGTCAACGAATACGGTAAAACAGTGCATAGACAACGGGCAGCACACAGATCGTCAGCAGCGTGGCAACCAGCAGCCCGCCCATGATCGTGGCGGCCATCGCGCCGAACATCGAATCGAACAGCAGCGGCAGCATGCCCAGGATGGTGGTTCCCGAGGCCATCACGACCGGGACGATGCGGCTGCGCGTCGCCTCGACAAGCGCCTCGCGCGGCGTACGCCCCGCCGCACGCAACACCCCGATCTGTTCGACGAGCACCACGGCATTCTTGATGTTCATGCCGATGAGCCCCAACAGCCCGAGCAGCGAGAAGAAGTTGAAGATCTTGCCCGTCGCAACCAGACCGAGGACCACCCCGATGAAGATCAACGGGATCATCAGCAGGATCACGACCGGTTCACGATAGTTGCGGAACAGGAGCAGCAGCACGATGAAGATCAACACGAGCGTCAGCGGAAGGTAACGGCCCAGCGCCGCATTGGATTCCTGCTGGCTCTCCTGCTCGCCGAAGATGCGCATCGTGTAGCCTTCGGGAAGCGTGATCGCTTGCCGGATCGAATCGCGCAGCTGCGTGAAGAGCTGCATGGTGTTGACCCCGCGGGCGGGATCGCACTGCGCCTTCATCACCCGCTGGCGGTCGAAACGCCGGATCACGCCCGGACGGAAGTCGAAACGGAAACCGTCGGTCGCCTGTTCGATCGAGAAGACCCGTCCCGAAGGGTTGAAGATCGGCAGCACCTGCAGGTTGGTCAGATTGTAGGCGGCGATGTTCTCGTCCTTGAGCAGAATCGGAAGGAACAGGTCGCCCTCACGGTATTCGCCCAGCGGGTAGCCCTGCGTGGCGATCGTGATGCCGCGCGCCAGCTGGCTGCGCGTGATGCCGATCCGCTGCCCCTTCATCGGCGAATAGAGCGGCAGCCACGTCGGGATGCGGTTGCCCCAGCTGTTGCGGATGTTCGTCGTCCCGGGCGTGCGCCACATCACCGCTTCGGCCGCGGCGGTCAGGCGGCGAAGCGTGTCGGCATGCTCGCCGATGAAGCCGAACTCGATCGCCGCATCCGGCACGGGCGACAGCTTGAAGAGCGACGAGCGAAGCCATACGTCGGGGAAGGTCTCCGTGACCCAGGCGTTGAAGAGCTCCTCGACACGGGCCGTTTCCCGCCGGTCGTGCACCTCGACCAGCAGGTTGCCGAAATTGGGCCGCTGCGACGTGCTCCCGCTGGCCAGGTAGTATCGCGGCGGGGTCGAGCCGGCCGTCCAGGAGACGCATTTCACCTCGGGACGGGCCTCAAGCCACGACGACATTGCCGCAAGGTGACGCTCCGTATCGCGGATGTTGTACCCTTCGGGCAGCAGCACGTCGGCCCGGAAATAGGGTTTGTCGAGCGACGGAAAGAAGTTCTGAGGCAGGCGTCCCATGACAAGGAGCGACAGCGCGAAGAGCCCCGCCACGGCGGCGACCGTCGCCCAACGATGGCGCAGCAGCGTGGCCAGCAGGCGGTCGAACGTCCTGTAGAAGCGCGTATCGTAGGGGTCCCGGGACGACGGCGCGACGCGGAGCATGGCATCTCCGAAGAGCGGCGTCTGCGTCAGGGCCAGGACCCAGCTCAGCAGCAGCGAGAGCGCCACGACAACGAAGAGCGGCTTGACGATCTCGGCCACGGACGACGGAGCCAGATAGAGGGGCAGAAAGGAGAAGATGGCGATCAGCGTCGCGCCGAGCAGGCTCCAGCGCGGGGCATTGGCACCCTGGATGAAGGCCTCGCGGCGCGGTGTACCGCGGAGCATGGCCTGCCGGGCGTTGTCCGTGACGACGATGGCATTGTCGACGAGCATTCCCATGGCGATGATGAAGCCGGCCAGCGACGTGCGGTTCAGCCCCTCGCCCAGGAACTGCATCAGAAGCAGCGTGCCGCCGATCGAGAAGAGCAGCGAACTCCCGATGAGCACCCCCGAACGGAATCCCATCACAAGCATGATGATCGCAATGACGATCGCCACCGACTCCGCCAGATTCCACAGGAAGGTTTGCGTGGCCTCACGGGCTATGCGGTTCTCGGGATAGAGCACCGTCAGTTCCAGACCCACGGGCATCTGCCCCCGGAGCGTCGACAGCAGCGCGTCGATCCGCTCGCCGGCACGAACCACGTCGACCCCCTCCTCGGTCGAGATGCCGATCCCCACGGCCCGGCGTCCATCGACCCGCATCAACGTTTGAGGCGGTTCCCGGTAGCCGCGTTCGATGCGCGCCAGATCCCCCAGGCGGTACTGTTTCCCCGCGGAGGAGATCAGCAGCTGGTTCTCCAGATCCTCGAGGCTGCGGTAGGTACCCTCTTCGAGGATCCGGATCTCGAGCTCCCCGGCCTGTTTCTCCCCGCTGTCGACAATGGCGTTCTGCTGCCCGATCGTGGTGATGATCGCCTCGGGACGGATTGCGAAGTTCGCCAGGGCCGAAAGGCTCACGTAGACATTCACAACGGGCGTCTGCTCCCCGAAAAGCGTCACCTTCTGCACGCCGTCGACCGTCACAAGCGCCCGTTTGAGCCGCTGCGCCCAGTCGCGGAGCTCGCTGTCGGAGAAGCCCTCGTCGGTCGACAGCCCGTAGTAGATGCCGTAGACATCCCCGAAATCGTCTGCAACGGTGATCGCCGAGGCGCCCGCAGGAAGCCGGGGCTGGATGTCGAAGGTCTTGCGGCGCAATTCGTCCCACAGCTGCGGAATCGCAGCCGACGGCGTACCCGGGTCGAGTTCGACCTGGATCTTCGACAGCCCGTAGCGGGATTCCGAGGTGATCTTGTGGACCCGGCGCATCGACTGCACCTCGCGTTCGATGGGTTCGGTGACAAGCTCCTCGACCTCCTGCGGCGTGGCGCCCGGACAGGAACAGAGCAGCATGGCGCTCTTGATGACGAAGGGCGAGTGCTCCTTCTTGCCCAGTGTCACAAAGCCCGCAGCACCTCCGACAAGCAGCAGGCAGAGGAAAAAGCCGATGACGCGGGCGTTACGCAACGAATAGTCCGGTAGATTCATGGCCCGATCAGTTGAGAATCCGTACCTTGTCCCCCTCGCGGAGCCGATAGACCCCCGCCGTCACGACCCGCTCGCCGGGCCGGACTCCGCTGTCGACCACCACGCGGTCCCGCCCGAAGAGTTCGCCCAACGTCACCTCACGGCGTGTCACCCGGTCATCCGCCCCCACGATCCAGACCCACGTCCCGCCCTCGGCCGGAGCGTAGATCGCCGATACGGGAAGCGAAACCGCATCCGGGACCGGATCCTCACTCTGCATGGTGATCGTACACGACATGCCCGGAGAGATGCGCCAGCGCGCCGGATCGGGGTTCTCCAGGCGCAGCGAAACCGGAAAACCCGAGGCATCGGACGAGGTTTTGGCATAATCCTTCAGAAGGGCCGGAATCGAAATCCCGCGATAGTTGTCAAAGCGGACCGAGAAACGCGTCGTCGAGTCGCGCAGGGCGTCCAAAGCGCTCTCCGGAAGGGTAAACTGAACGGTCGTCGTCGTGGGATTGACCAGCCGCAGGATCGACTGTCCGGCCTGCACCCGCTCGAAATTATCCACATACGTGCGCTCGATGACCCCGGCAAACGGAGCCCGCAGACGCGTGTCCTGAAGCAGATCCAGCGTGTTGTCGTAGGTCGACTTTGCCTGCGCATAGCGCGTTGCGGCCGCCTCGGCCTCCTGACGCGAAACGGCCTCGTGGGCCAGCAGGCGCTGCATGCGCTGCTGCACCGACCGCGCCTCCTCGAAGGCCGAACGGGTCGCCGATACCTGCAGTTCGATGTCCCGCGGATCGAGTTCGGCCAGCAAGGCACCCTTCTCCACCCGCTCGCCCTGCGACACGGCGACATTCAGCACCTGACCCGCCAGCTTGAAGGCCAGCGTCACGGCATCGTCCGGCGTGGCCATGCCCGCAAAATCCTTCTCGAGGAAACCCGCACCCGACGCCGTGGTGACTTTCACCGGGCGAATGACACGAGGAGCCGGCGTGCGGTGCGAACACGACCCGGTCACAAACAACAAGACAAACAATGAAACGATGCGCATGGATGAGTCCGATTTCAAGGTCGGGCCGACTCCTTTCCGGTCCCGTAGCCCGACACCGGCATCCGTGTCGCGCTACGGGCAAAAAAAAGCCGACCTCCTTTCGGGAGGTCAACTTTCATACCATAATGCCTGCGAAGAGGCTCGGCACGACCCTACGGACGAATATCGCGACAGTTCTTTTTAGCGGAGATCGTCCCGTCGTCGAGCGTCACCAGACCGTTCTCGGCCCGCAGCATCGTCCGCATCGTCGAGGCATCGATATTGTAGCACGGGACCTCGCCCGTACCGAAATCGTACGTCATTGCGCCCTGCAGCGGATCGGGCGTCAGGCAGACCACCTGCGAGCCCTCCGCTTGAGCCCGTTCCACGAGCGCCGCCATCCGACGGGAACAACCCTTGGGCAGGCGCTCCAGATCCGTCACGCAAAGCAGATAGACACGCCCCGGGTGGGTAATGACCTCCAGCGTGACGTCGTTGCCCGCGGCATCGCGCAAGGCGAATTCGCTGACCAGAGGTCGGATGGCCGGCGCCTCGCTCGTCGTACGCGTATCGACCCATTCCCACTGTGTGTCGTCCTGCCATTCGGGATCCTCGAGCGAAAACTCGCGCTCCTCGCCTGTCGTCCGGTTGCGGTAGACGAGCACCGTCTCCGACTCCCCGGGATCCTCCGCCGGAGCCTGCATCGCCTCGTAGATGTTCACACCCACCTTGTAGGGCAGGAAGTCGATCAGCGGCAGGTGGATATAACAATAGTAGCCCAGGTACATCGACATCGAGAAGAAGGCGCAGGTCAGGACCACCTCCATGGGCTTGAAGGCGAAGATCCGGTCCGGACGATAACGCCACCACACCACGATGGCCATCGGCAGCAGGATGATGTTCTTGGCAAACGTCTCCCAGGGCGTAAGTTTCAGTGCATCGCCGAAGCAGCCGCAATCCTCCACCGGGATGATCGTCGCGCTGAGCAGCGTCAGCACCGTGAAGAAGAGCATCGACAACACCGCGAAGATCGAAATCAACCGGATCCGGACCTTGCACAGCAACATGCAGCCCATCATCAGTTCGGCACCGCACAGCCAGATCGAAAAGGTCATCGCCGCAGGCTGCAGCCACTCCATGCCGTAGATCGAGAGGTACTCGCTCACCTTGAGCGCCGTACCCCACGGGTCGATCACCTTCGTGAAGCCCGACAGGATGAACGTGCCGGCCAGCACAAGCCGGCAAATATTCGCTACGATCTTGAATAGGCGGGTCTTTCT
Organism: uncultured Alistipes sp.; assembly: GCA_944320985.1. Taxonomy (GTDB): domain Bacteria; phylum Bacteroidota; class Bacteroidia; order Bacteroidales; family Rikenellaceae; genus Alistipes. The sequence goes on from CALUJN010000002.1 coordinate 93,179, forward strand.
CATCGCGTCTCGATTAACGGGGCGATCACCCCGCGGATTTTCTCGAAAATACGTTCCGGAGAGGCCATCGCCCCCGTTTCGTCACCGCACGGAACAACCTGCAGCGACGCATCGCGCGAAGCCATCGTCAGGTAGACCTCCCGCACCCGGCGCTGAAGGTCCAGCGCATCCTCGTGGATGTCCCGCGCCCCCTGCAGGTAGCCGCGGTCGTCGCCCTCGCGCGTCTCCGCCAGTTTGCGCTCGGTGAACGAGAAGGGCACGTCGAGGAAGAGCGATACGTCGGGTCGCGGCAGCGCGTTGTGGCCGAACTCCAGGTCGAGGATCCATCGTGCCAGCCGGTCACGCTCCTCTCCGGACGCCAGTTTTGCGCACTGATAGCCCACGTTCGACCACACGTAACGGTCCAGAATCACCGCCTTGCCCTCGCGAAGCCAGCCGCGGATCATCCCGGCGGCCTCGGCCCGGTCTCCGGCGTAGAGCAGCGCCACCAGATAGGGGTTCACCTCATCCACGCCGCCGAATTCGCCCCGCAGAAAACGGGCGATCAGCTCGCCGTAGACCGGCGCGTCGAAACGCGGGAAATGCACGTATTCGCTCGCTACGCCCCGCTCCGCAAAGAGCTTGCGCAACATCCCGATTTGAGTCGATTTCCCGGCTCCGTCCAGACCTTCGAGTACGATGAACATAGGTTTTCTTCGATTTATTTCTCTTTTATCGCTTTTGTGCCAGGATCCGGCATCCCGACGGCCCCGCCGCCGCACGTTGGCGCCATGACTCCGGCCGGCTCCCTATCAGTGGCACAGCATCCCGACGGCCCGCTCCACCCCGGCAGCCAGTGCATCGACCTCCGAGAGGGTGTTGTAGAGCGCAAACGACGCCCGGCACATGCCCGGCACTCCGAAGTGATCCATGACCGGTTCGGCACAATGGTGTCCCGTGCGGATGGCAATACCCAGTTTATCGAGGATCATCCCCACGTCGTAAGGATGCGCCCCCTCGATGTTGAACGACACGATGGCACATTTGTCGGGCGTACGGCCGTAGATGCGCAGTCCGGGGATGGCACCCAGACGCTCCTCGGCACGCCGCAGCAACGCCGTTTCGTGGGCCTCGATCTGCGCGGCGTCGAAACGCGAGAGGAATTTCACCGCCTCGCCCAGTCCGATGGCCCCGATGAAGTTGGCCGTCCCGGCCTCGAATTTCAACGGTACCGGGGCATAGGTCGTACGGGCGAACGTCACCCGGTCGACCATGTCGCCGCCACCCAGGAAGGGCGGCATGCGCTCCAACAGCTCCCGCTTGCCGTACAGCACGCCGATGCCCGTCGGGCCGTAGAGCTTGTGTCCCGAGAAGGCGTAGAAGTCGCAATCCAGCGCCTGGACGTTGGCTCCCCCGTGTACGACACCCTGACAGCCGTCCACCACGACAACCGCCCCGACGGCGTGCGCAGCCTCGATCACGGGCCGCAGATCGGGACGCGTGCCCAGCGTATTCGACGCTTGTGTGACGGCCACCACCCGCGTGCGGGAGTCGATGAGCGTCGGCAGCAGATCCGTACGCAGCGCCCCGTCATCGTCGAACGGGAGCATGCGCACCTCCGCACCCCGCCGCTCGGCAACCAGTTGCCACGGCACCAGGTTCGAGTGGTGCTCCATCTCGCTGACCACGATGTTGTCCCCCGTGCCGACGAACGCATCGCCCCAGGCGTAGGCTACCGTATTGAGCGACGCCGTAGCCCCGGCCGTAAAGACGATCTCCTCCTTCTCGGCCGCACCGATGAAGTCGGCGATCTGTTGTCGCGCCGCCTCATAGAGTTCCGTGGCCTCCTCCGAGAGAAGATGGACCCCCCGGTGGATGTTGGCATTCAGGTTGCGGCTGAGCCAGTCGACCCGTTCGAGGACCTGCAGCGGCTTCTGTGCCGTGGCGCCGCTGTCCAGATAGACCAGCGGCCGTCCGTAGACCTTCTGCTGAAGGATCGGAAACTCCTCACGTATCTTTTCTACGTCGAACATCTCTCTTCGCATTATTCCTTGTCCTGTCTTCCGAGGCGCTCCGAGGCCAGCGACAAAAGCGCCTCGCCAAGCGGTTCCACCCCACAGCGGCGCACGATGTCTCCCACAAAGCCCTCGATCTGAAGCTGCCGCGCCTGTGTTTCACTCAGACCCCGCTGGCGCATGTAGAGAATCGCATCGGCATCCATCTGCCCCACCGTCGCACCGTGCGAACATTTCACGTCGTCGGCATAGATCTCCAGTTGCGGCATCGTCTCGATACGGGCCGTATCGCTCAGCAGCACGTTGCGGCTCTGCTGACGCGCATCGGTCCGCTGGGCATCCGGAGCCACGTAGACCAGACCCGAAAACTCCCCGACGGCCTCATCGCCCGCAACCCCCTTGATGCAGGAGTTGCTCCGGCAATCGGGGACATTATGGGCCGTATGCAGCTTCACCACGCAATGGTCGTGCCCCATGGCCAGGAAGACTCCGCCCAATTCGTTCTCGGCATCCGCACCGTTCAGATCGATCCGGTACGAGGCATTGGCTGCCGACAACTCCACGACCGTCATCCGGCAACGGCTCCGCGCCCCCTGTGACAGCCGCACCTCGGCAAAGGTCTCGCCGAGAAACAGCTCCGTAAATTCGAACTGAGCCCCTTCGCCCAATTCAACGTCGAGCGTCGACGTGTTCCGCTCCGTATGGAGCACCACCAGGTGCGTCGCGGCTCCCGGAGCAAGTTCGACACGCAGATGCTCCGGATCGACCGACACACAGGGCTGCGGAACAGGACTCTCAACCCGGAACACCTCCGGGCCCACCTTGCGGAGATCTCCGACAATCTCGAAAATCCGATCCATCACTTGTCGTATTCGTTGATCAGCCAGTCGTAGCCCTCCTTCTCGAGCTTCAGGGCCAGCGTCTTGTCACCCGTGTAGATGATCCGCCCCTTGTAGAGCACATGCACGACATCGGGTACGATATAATCCAGCAGCCGCTGGTAGTGCGTGATGACCACCGTGGCATTGTCGGAGCGGTGGAGTTTCGTCACACCCGTAGCGACAATCCGCAGCGCATCGATATCCAGTCCCGAGTCCGTTTCATCCAGAATCGCCAGCTTCGGATCCAGCATCGCCATCTGGAAGATCTCGTTCTTCTTCTTCTCTCCGCCCGAAAAGCCTTCGTTCACGGCTCGCGAGGTCAGCTTCGACGACAATTCAACCACGGCGCTCTTCTCCTTCATCAGGCGCAGGAACTCGGCCGCCGAAAGCGGCTCCTCCCCACGGTATTTACGCTGCTCGTTGACGGCCAGTTTCATGAAGTTGGCCATCGTGACGCCCGGGATCTCCACCGGGTACTGGAACCCGAGGAACAGACCCAGCCGTGCCCGATCCTCGATCGACATCGTGAGCAGCTCGTGACCCAGAAACTCGACCGACCCTTCCGTGACGGTGAACTTCTCGTTGCCGGCCAGCACCGACGCCAGGGTCGACTTGCCCGAGCCGTTCGGGCCCATGATGGCATGCACCTCTCCGGCCTTCACCTCGAGGTCGATACCCCGGAGGATCTCCTTGCCCTCGACCGTAGCATGCAGATTCTTTACGCTTAGCATATCTGTATCAATTCTCTAAATTTCGTTTGTTATCACTTTTCCGGCCGCCGTTTCCCGCGCCCCGCGGCCGCGTATTCAAATCCGACCCACCCCCAAACCCCCGCCCCAGGCAGGGGCTTTATGGGGAAAGTCCGTGCGGTATCGGAACGGAGTGCTTCTCGGAGCGTTTTTTACCAATCCCGTCTCGGCCCCGGACTTCGCATCGTCGCTTCTCGGGTTCCTACGCCCGACAGAGCGTTCCGCCCAGTTTCCGGCATCGGGCAATCTCCCGGGCCGTCAGTTCCGGATGCTTCCGGCAGTCACCTCTTCAAGCATTCGCGACGGGAGCTGTCCACAGCGGCGCGGGGTTCCGTTCAAAACAACGACCTGCGTCGTTCGCTCCCGTTATCCCACCGTGCCCTCCAGCTGCAGGGCCAGCAGCTTCTGCGCCTCCACGGCAAACTCCATCGGCAGCTTCGCCAGCACCTCCCGCGCGTAACCGTTGACGATCAGCCCCACGGCATCTTCGGTCGACAGGCCCCGCTGGTTGCAGTAGAAGAGTTGGTCGTCCGAGATCTTCGACGTCGTGGCCTCGTGTTCGACCACCGCCGTGCGGTTGCGGCTGTCGATCACCGGGAACGTGTGCGCTCCGCAACGGTCACCGATCAGGAGCGAATCGCACTGCGAATAGTTCCGCGCATGCTCCGCACCCTTGGCCACGCGTACCAGACCCCGGTAGGAGTTCTCGCTCTGTCCGGCCGAGATACCCTTCGAGACGATCCGGCTCCGCGTATTGCGTCCGATGTGGATCATCTTCGTACCCGTGTCGGCCTGCTGGAAGTTGTTCGTCATGGCCACCGAATAGAACTCACCCACCGAATTGTCTCCCGCAAGGATACAACTCGGGTATTTGCACGTGATGGCCGAGCCGGTCTCGACCTGCGTCCCCGACAAGCGTGCATTCTCGCGGCAAAGGCCCCGTTTGGTCACGAAGTTGTAGATGCCGCCCCGGCCCTCCTTGTCGCCCGGATACCAGTTCTGCACCGTCGAATACTTCACCTCGGCATCGCGCTCGACGACGATCTCCACCACGGCGGCGTGCAGCTGGTTCTCGTCGCGCTGCGGGGCCGTACACCCTTCGAGGTAGCTCACGTAGGCACCCTCATCGGCCACGATCAGCGTCCGTTCGAACTGACCCGTCCCGGCCGCATTGATGCGGAAGTAGGTCGACAGCTCCATCGGGCACCGCACCCCCTTCGGGATGTAGCAGAACGATCCGTCGGAGAAGACCGCGGCGTTCAAGGCGGCGTAGAAGTTGTCCGTATAGGGCACGACGCTCCCGAGGTACTTTTTCACCAGATCCGGATGGTCGCGCAGCGCCTCCGAGATCGAACAGAAGATGATTCCCTTTTCGGCCAGCGTCTCCTTGAAGGTCGTCTTCACCGAAACCGAGTCCATCACGGCATCCACAGCCACCCCCGACAAGGCCATCTGCTCCTCGAGCGGAATGCCCAGTTTGTCGAACGTACGTTTCAATTCGGGGTCGACCTCGTCCATCGAATTCAGCCGCTTGCGGGCCTTGGGGGCCGCATAGTAGATAATATCCTGAAAGTCGATCTCCGGAATGCGGAGATGCGCCCACGTCGGGGGATTGAGCGTCAGCCAGTGCCGATAGGCCGCCACGCGGCGTTCGGTCATCCACGACGGTTCCCCCTTCTTCTCGGAGATCAGACGTACGACCTCCTCCGAAAGCCCCTTGCCGATGGTTTCGGTCTCGATCGCCGAGGTAAAGCCATATTTGTACTCCTGCTCGCCGAGGTTTTCCAGTATCTCTTTTTCGTTCTCTGCCATTACATGCAAAATATCCGGGCAAATTTAACAATTATTTTTGTATTTAGCACGCCCAACCCTCGCAAACACCCTGCCGCAAAAAAAGCGTGCGACCCGGGAGGGTTGCACGCTACGCTCAAATGTAAATCAGGAGAATTATTCCGTATAAACGATTTCGAACGACAGAAGTTTCAAATCATCGGGACCTCCCTGAAAATCGAATGTTCCGTCATTGCCCTCCGAGAATACGAACTCATGCGTCATGGCTCCTTCGTCACTGACGGGCGTAACAGGCTGTTTCACTCCGTTTACCGTCTCATACATCGTGAATTTCGTGGCGGTTTTCCAGGACTGCATCACGATCTTGATTCGCGAAATCGTGCCGACGGATGAGGTCGTCTTCAAATAATTGACGCCTGCTGCCGTCTTCCCGTCTCCATAGAAATAGAGCACATCGATGTCGCTGGTCTTACCGGCGGCCATCGCCGATTCATAATTCACGCCTTCAAACGACCATTGAACCGGACCCGTAACGGAGGAGGACCCTGTCGGCAACGACGGATTGGCTTCCAGAATGGCCGTTTTGGTCAACGTCGTGGTAATCGGATCGCCCTGCGCGGCCTGATCCGGCGTCCAGGTGATCGAGAAGACATTGATACCTCCGCTACCGCTGTATATCGCAACCTTCGAGCCGGCTTGGGCCGCCGAGCCGTCAAATGTATACCGGACTGCCGAGCCTTCTGTATCCTGCGACTGCTCAACACCGTCGATATTTACGACCAACGGACGTACTGCCGAACTGCTGCTCGACGCAGCCTCGACAACAAGCGTTCCGGCTGCGTCCACCGTGAACGATACGCACTGCTTGGTCAACGAACCACTGCCGCCGAACTGGAAGCGCATGGCTTTTACGCCGTCCGCATTCGTATTCTCCGCGAACTTGAACTTGCCGCCGCCTAACAGGAATTCCAGACCCTTGTAGGTGAAACCGTCCGCATTCTTCTTCAGATCGGAAGTCTCGGTCATCGAAGCCAACGCCCCGGAATTCACCTCATCGATGGAGCCGAAGCCCGCTTTGATCGCCTCGAAATCGGCTGCGCCCCAACTATAGGCCGTACCGCCGCCAGCCGCGGGATCATAGATCTGCAACTCCCCGGCTCCGGGCTCCGAATCCACATAGTGCTCCGTATCCGTCGGTTTCGCAACAACCGTAATCTCATAGCGGCCCGCAGCCAGGGCTGCCACAACATCGCCGGTCAGCGCCAGCGTCGTTCCCGGCTGGTTCGTCGTGATGTTGTTGTAGGTAACGTCATACGACGAGGCCCCCTCGATTGCCGGCCATTCGATCACAACAGCCTGCTGCTCGCCCACATTCACCGTCGACGGCGTTACCGTAACCTGCGGGGCGGCAAGCGGCGTCTTCTTCACCTCGAACGCCACCGTCGCAACCTCCGACGCCTTGTACTTGGTCGAAGTCGCGACCGGTTTGGCCACCACCTCGATCGGATAGGTGCCGGCAGGAAGGGCTCCGACCGTCTCCGCGGGAATCGTCCACGTCGTTGCGGTGATCGACTCCGGCTCCAGACCGTTCCACGTCACCTCGTAGGTGGCCGCATTCGCCACGGACTCCCACGTCAGCGTGACCTCCTGTGCCACTCCGCACGCTACCGTCTCCGCAGAGATCGTCACCGCGGGCGTGGCAAGCGTCTTCTGGTCGCCATCCACCGAGGTCTCCGTCGTCCAGGCCAGCGCCGAAAGCTCGACGGAACCCGTCGTCGTGATATAGACGTACGTGTCACCCGTGATCTCGCCCAGAGCCACCGTATGCTCCACACCGTCGCACGGGATCGTATAGCGGTCCGCACCGGCAATGATCTCTATCTGCGTGCCGATCCCGGCATTCGACGGCGTCAGAACCAACGACCCCGCCGTTGCAACCCGAATGGCCAGGGCATTGTTCGTCGGAATGTCAACCGGCGAAAGGGTCGAGGCGGCCGAGAACGAGATTGTTCCGCCATCCGTCACGGCCATCGGCGCCTCGGCGTCGTTGACCAGGAACTGCAGGTTGCCCAGAATCTTGTTCGACTCGATGGTCTGCGGCTCGAAGATCTCCGTGTCGGTCAGCTTCCACGTCGTGGCCTCCTCAAGGGCGATCAGCTCCGTCTGCTCCGGCACCACCGGAGCCTCGGCGTTCCACCAGCGCGGGTCACCCACACGCACCGAAGCGATCTCGTCATTGACCAGATAGAACTTCCCGCTGGCCGACTTCTGGCACGGATCCTCCGTCAGCACCTTGCCGCCGTTCTGCAGTGCCGTTTCGAGCGTCACCTCACCGTCGGCCGTCTTCGCCTCGAAGAAGGTGTCGGCGCAATTGAAGAAGTAGTTGGCGGCGATCGACGTCGGAAGCTTCACCGAATTGTTGTTGGCGATGAAGCGGGCGTTTTCGCCGGTCTCGTTCAGGAAAAGGTTGTTCGTATACTCAAAGGTCGGCGCCGTACCGCGCACGTAAAGGATACCCTTGTTGTTGCCGTCGGTCACAACCGAGAAACTGCCGAAGGTGTTGTTGCGCACGGCGATCGTCGAGAAGGTCTCGTTGGCATCGACGCGCAGGAACGAACGTCCGCCGTTGTAGAAGGTCGAGTTGCAGATGGTCAGCGAGCCGTGGGTCGACTGCGTGCGGAAGTCGATGAAGTCGCCGCCGCTGTTGCCCATGCCGGCCGCATAAATGCCGTCAAAGAGGAGCGTCTGGATGGCCGAACCGGCCTTGTTCTCATAGAAAATGTTGCGGAAGCTCTTCAGGTCGCAGTTCTTCACCGTCACCGACGCCATCGTGATGGCATCCGTCACCTCCAGGAGCGACGAAGCAGCCTCGGCGCCATCGATCGAGAGGTCCTCCAGAAGGATCTCGTTCACACCGGGGTTCAGTCCGATGCCGAGGCCCACGATCTGCGGTTTGTCGCCCTCGAGCGTCGTTTCTCCGATGATCGTCAGGTCGGCAGCCAGTGCCGAAGCGGGATTGACCTCACCCTCGGCATACTCCGGCACGACGTACGGCGTCTCGCTGTAGGCCAGTTCGTATTTGCCGCCATCGACGAACGCCTGCATGAGTTGCTCGATGGTCGAGATCTTCGTCGTCGAAGACAGGTCAGGACGCGTCCAGACATCCTGTCCGCCGCGGCTCGCACTGTTGTAGTATACCGCCACGAAATATTCGGTCGAGGGGATCAGTCCCGAAACCGTCGCGCGGGCCTCGGCGATCTGGTCGTCCGACAGGTCAAGCCGCACGGGCTCGGCTCCGGCCGTGGCCACCGGCGTAGCCAGCAGGTGTGACACGTAGTCGTCCTGGTCCCAGGTCAGCGTAACCGAGGTCGACGTGCGCTCGGCAACCACCGGGTTGAGCGGATCCATAATGGCGTAGGTCGTCACCGGACCGGCGATGGCCACGTTCGACGGGGCCGTGCGCTCGTTCGGGCTGAAGGCCTGCACCGTCGCATAGTAATCCTTTTCGACCTTGAGTTCGACCGTCACCGGGACATCCGCCGGGGCGATACCGCTCAGGGTCTTGACCACCTGGGTCAGCCCTTCGTCCGTGTAGATCACCACCTCGTAGGCATCCGTCGTGCGGACATCCCACGTCAGACGCACCTGGTTGCCCGTCGTCAGCACCGATGCCGTAAAGTTCAGCGGCATCAGTGCACGGTCGAGCACCAATTCGTTATTGACGCCGTCCGGATCGTCCGAACAGCCGCCCAGTCCTGCCGTGGCGATCAGCAGCAGTCCGGACATCCATTTGCGAAATATGCTTTTCATAATCGTTCAATCTGTTTTGGTACGATCAACTGTTAATATCCGTAATCGTTGCGGATCTGGCCCTGCGAGTTGTCCACCACGCTCTGGAAGATGGGCCAGAACTGGCGCGTATCCGGGTCGCGGTCGTAGAGGCGGTCGATCTCGGCTGCAGTAAACTTCGGCGAATCGGTAGCCGTGGCGCAGGGAACGTAGCGCGAAATCTTACCTTCGCTGTTGGTGTAGGGAATCCACGTGTTGTCGGTCGGCGCCGTCTGCTCGTCGGGCAGCAGTCCGTACATCTCCAGCTTCGTGCCGTCCACCTTGTAGTAGATATAGCCGTCACCCTGCGAGAGGTAGCTGAAATCACCCGACCAGTTGTTCAGATCGCTGATCTTCTGCTTCGTCTCGTCCATCTTCGTCTTGAGCAGGTTCCAGCGGATCAGGTCCGTCTTGCGCAGCATCTCGCCCACGAACTCCAGCGCACGCTCCTTGACAAGGGCTTCGAACATCGCATCGGCCGAGCCGATCGCATTGACATACTCCTGGGCCATCTGCTTGTTGCCGGCATAGGCACGCTTGCGGACCTCCAGCAGGTAATTCTTCGCGTTGTTCAGACCGCCGCCGTCGACACCCGAGCACGACTCGTGGATCGCACACTCGGCCGCCATCAGATAGACGTCCGAAAGGCGCATGTAGGGCGGTTTGAAGCCGTCGTCGTGACCGCCGCTGTAGGGATAGTTCTCCATCCACTCGTAGCGGTACTTGCCGAAGAACCACTGGTCGATGCCGGCCAGCTGCGGCGCGGCGGTCGAACCCGAGACGTACTCCCACTCGAAGTTCACGCAGCTCACGTCGCGGCGTGTATCCTGTTTCTCATACTCGAACCAGAAGGTGGGTACCGGACCGACATTGCCGCCACGGCTCGACGTTCCGGCCGATGCTCCGAGATACTGGTCCGTACCCGGGTGCGGAATGGCGAACGAGTAGTTCCAGCGTCCGCGGTTGTTGCCGTAGGGGAAGACCCACAGCACCTCGCGGCCCGTACCGGCCGACGTGAGGTCGAAATTGTTCAGATCGCGCCACAGCTGCTCGTAGTTCGGGTAGAGCGACATGCCGCTGTTGCGGATCACATCCACGCAGGCGGCCAGCGCCTTCGGGTAGAGGACCTCCTTCTGCAGTTCGGGATCCGACGAAAGGCGGATCGAACCCGGATCACCCGTTCCGACGGCTCCGTCGGCCGGACGCTGCGCATAGCCCGAAGCCATCAGCGCCAGACGCGCGTAGAGTCCCTTGGCAAAGGCCCGGCTTACACGGTCGGTCGTCGTGGCATGGCCCTGACCCGGCCACGGCAGGTAGCCCCACGCCTCCTCCAGGTCGCCCAGAATCTGCTTGAAGATCACGTCGCGGCTCGTCTTCGGGATGTAGATGTCATCGCTGATGGGTTCCGTGCGGAAGGGTACGTCGCCCCATGCCCGGATCAGGTCGTAGTACATCACCGCACGCAGCGTCAGCGCCTCGCCCAGCAGGTAGGCCATGTCGGGGTTGTTGGCCACGTCGCCGTACTGCCGCAGGTTCTTGATGTTGAGGTCGGCGCGCTCGATGGCCGTATAGTAGGGCGAATAGGCGTCGGCGCTCGATCCCGAGGTGTTCATCTCGCCGTTGGTCGGCAGCAGGTTATAGCCGTAGATGGCCTGGCGGTTGTCGTTGGTCACCTTCTCGGTATCGTTGCTCCAGTTGTTGGCCCATTCGATATCGGAGTTCAGACCCACGTAGGGATGGTAACGTCCACGGTGGTTCGCCTTCTCCAGCAAGGCCTGCGTAATACCGAAATTGCAACCCTCGGCCAACTCGTAGTTCGAGAAGACCGTCTCGGTGTCGAACGACGATTTGGTCTCCGTCTCCAACATGTCGGCGCAGGCCGTCAAGGCTCCCGCTCCCGACAATACGAACATATATTTGATCAGTGTTTTCATACGTGTTTGGAAAATTTGCTTTTGAAGGTCTTTAGAAGGTCAGATTCGCACCGAAGACAACCGAACGGCTGCGCGGGTAAGCCGAATAGTCGACTCCCGGAGTCAGCGGCGTGGCACGGCGGGTATCCACCTCGGGATCGTAACCCGAATAACCCGTCCAGCAGAAGAGGTTGGCACCCGTCACGTAGAGGCGGAACTTCTTGATGCGCAGTTTCTGCATCCAGCGCTCGGGAAGCGTATAGCCCAGCGTCACGGACGACAGCCGCAGGAACGATCCGTCCTCGACGGCCCAGTCGGAGAAGACAGCCGTCGACATCAGCGGCGACCACATCGTCGTGCCGGCATTGACGGCAGCCAGCGTCTCGGGATCGGTGATCAGCTCGCCCGTCGTCCAGTCGATGTTCGTCCAGCGGTTCTGCGTGGCCATCATGTCGATCAGATTGCGGAATTTGTTATTCGTACCGCGCTCCGTGGTGAACTCGATCTTGTTGGCGTTGTAGATCTGGTTGCCGTAGACCCAGTTGAAGTTGGCGGCAAAGTCGAAGCCGTAGGCGTAACCCGTCAGCGAGAAACCGCCCGTCCACTTGGGCTGTGCGTTGCCGATGATCGTACGGTCGGCCGTCGTCACCTTGTTGTCCGCGCTGCCGTCGACATTCTTGAGTTTCATGGCACCCGGACGCAGATAGGTCGGACCGATCACGGCCGAGCAGTCGACAATCCCCTCCTTGAGCACCCACTTGCCGTCGACGTAGTTGAAGTCGTCAACCTCATAGCGGCCGTCCGACACGTAACCGTACATCTGACCCAGGCCGCTGCCCACCGTCACGCGGTAGTCCGTACCGACCTCATTGGCCGATACCCAACCCGACTGCAAACCGTCGAGGAAGTCCAGACCGCCCAGATCCATCACCGTATTCTCATTGTAGCTGGCATTGGCCGTGAAGGTCAGACCGTAGTTCGGCTTCTCGAGCAGTACGAAGGTCACCGCAAGCTCGATACCGCGGTTGCGCGTCTCGCCCAGGTTGCGGTACTGGTACTCGTAGCCGCTGCCCGTCAGCGGGTATTTGATCAGCAGGTCCTTCGTGTTGTTCTGATAGACATCGATCGATCCGTTGATCCGGCCGCGCAGGAAGCTGAAGTCCAGACCCAGGTTGTGCGAATAGGTCGTCTCCCAGGTCAGATCGGGATTGGCCATGACGATCTTGGCGTCGTCGTCCTTGGCCACGCCCCACCAGTTGTCGTACAGATACCAGTTGCTGGCATTGTCGTTACCGGCATACTCCTGCAGCATCAGACCCGAGGGGATGTTGTTGTTACCGGCCGTACCGTAGCTGTAACGGAGCTTCAGGTTGTCGATCCACGTGATATCCTTCATCCACTCCTCGCCCGACAGACGCCACGACACGGCGGCCGACGGGAAGTAGCCCCACTGGTTGCCCTTGGCGAACTTCGACGAACCGTCGGCTCGCATCGTCGCCGAGAACATGTACTTGCCCTTGTAGTCGTAGTTCAGACGACCGAAGAACGAGAAGAGCATGTCGTCCGGATCGTAAAAGTTGTTGATCGAACGCGTACCCGTGGCCGAGCTCATCATCTGCCAGGCCATCATCGAGTCGTAGAAGTCAGGGAAGTCGTAGGCCCAGGCCGTCAGCGTATTCGAACGCGTGACGATGTACTCCTGACCCAGCAGCACGTTGAACGAATGGTCGTCGTTGTCGATCAGGTTCTTGAAGTCGTAGCTCAGCGTATTGGTGTTGCGGATCTTGTTGCGCGTATAGTCGGTATACTGCGTGGCAGGACCCGGACGGTTCAAGTTGTAGACCAGATAGGTCGTCATGCCGTAGAAGCGGTCCTTGGTCTGGTCGTAGCTGTCCAGACCCGCCTCGACGCGCAGCTTCAGATCGTCGACGATCTCCCACTGGAAGGCCGCATTGGCGTTCCAGTTCTTGCGCTCGTAGCGGCTGTCGTTGTCGGCCGTGGCGATCAGCGGATTCACGTTGTCGCCGGCCATCGTCTCGTCATCGTCGCCCGACACGGCCGTCGTGAAGGGGAACGGACGGTACTGGATCGCATGCTTCACGCGCCCGTTGCCCGACGTGGAGCCCGAATCGTTGTAGGAGTTCGATCCCGCACCCCGTACGTTCGTATCCGAATAACGGATCGAAAAGTCGAAGCCCACCTTCTTCGTCGGCTTGTAGTTGGCCTTGAAGTTGAGGTTGTTCCGCTTGAAGGTCGAACCGACCATGATGGCCCGCTCGTCGATGTGCGCATAACCGGCCGTCCACTTGAACTTGTCACCGCCGCCCGAGATCGAGAGGTTGTGGTTGAAGGTCGTGCCCGTGCGTCCGAAGGTCTGGTCGAGCCAGTCGATGCCCTGCAGATTCTGATAGAGGTCCATGTCGGCAAAACCGCCGAAATAGGGCTCGTAGTTGGTGGAGAGCTTGCCCTCCACAAGCGCCGCCTCGTACTGGTACTGCACGAACTCGTAGGGGGTCATCGGGGTCAGCGCCTTCTGGTTGGCGAACTTCTTGATGCCGTAGTAGACGTTGTAGTTGACCGTGATCCGGCCCGCCTCACCGCTCTTCGTCGTCACGATCACAACGCCGTTGGCACCCCGGGCTCCGTAGATGGCCGTCGAGAAGGCATCCTTCAGCACGTCGATCGATGCGATGTCCGAGGCCGGGATGTCCGAAATGCTCTCCACGGGAAAGCCGTCCACGATGTAGAGCGGCGAATTGTCCTGCGTGATGGAGCCGCCACCGCGCACGCGGATCTTGATCTCCGCATCCGGATCACCCTCCGTCGATGTCACCGAGACGCCGGCCATACGACCCGAGAGGGCCTCCGTGACCGAGTTCACCGGCATCTGCGTCAGCGTCTCGGCATTCACCGAAGCCACAGACCCGACCACATCGCGACGCTTCACGGCAGCATAACCGACCACAACCACATCGTCCAGAGCCGTGGATTCATCCTCCAGCGTCACGTCGATGAGCGTCTTCGTGCCGATGGCCACGCGCTGCGTCTTCATGCCGATATAGGAGATCACCAGCGTCTTTGACGGAGCATCGGGGACCTGCAACGTCCACGATCCGTCAACCCCGGAACTGGCTCCCAAAGTCGTGCCTTCTACGACCACCGAGGCTCCGATGACCGGATTGCCTGCCGAATCCTTGACCACTCCTCCGATCTTCTGGGCCATGGCCGCGGTAGCCATCCCCAGTCCCAACAGGAGCGTCAGGGCAAACTTTAGCGTAAAGTTTTTCATAAAAAAGGTTTTGGTTAATAATTAGGTTCTGTTCATTTCCGTGCGGAAATGTCCGCTTTTCCCTATACAAAAATAAAATCTCCCCCAGGATTAAAATGGTAAATTTTATCACTTCTCATGGAGATTTTATCAAATGCACCCAAGCGGCGGTACAATGCCGTCGAGGGGCTCCCGGCGGACAAAAAATCCTCCCCGAAGGGAGGATTTTCCCGATTCGGCAACGGGATTCCAGAAAGGGTTTTCGCCGGGAAGCAGATCCCGGGGATCCCCCTCATACATCCGGCCCGGAGCTACAGCCGCCCCTTGGCCTGGTCGTACTCGAGCGATGCCCAGATGAACGGCCCCACCCCTTTGCAGTCGTTTTCGATGACCGGCTCCGAGATGTAGTATTCGAACGTGCCGCTGCGCCGCTGCTTGCCGCCCAGACCCGCCACGGCACAGCAGTCCGTAAGCGAAATCGTGCCGTCGGCATTCTCCCGGACAAAACGATCGACCAGCTGTTCGTAGCGATGCAGCGCCTCCCCGCGCATCGTCTCCGGAAGATACCCCATCCGCACGGCCTTCAGCTGCGCATAGACAAACATCGCCGAACCCGTCGATTCGAGGTAGTTGCCCTCGCGCCCCGGCTGGTCCAGCACCTGGTACCACATGCCCGTCACCGGGTCGGCGTAGCGCGGAAGCGCATCGTAGATCCGCTCCAGAATGGCAATCATCGGACGCGTGGAGTCGGTCTTGCCCAGGTATTGCAGCGTCTCGACGATCGCCATGGCATACCACCCCATGGCCCGGCACCAGGCATGGGCCGACTGCCCGGTGATCGAATCGCACCAGAACATCTCCCGCGAATCGTCATAGGCGTGGCGGTAGAGCCCCGTGGCGGGATCCCAGGTGTGCTTGCCCACGACGACGAACTGATTGACGATATCGGCGATCGCCTCGTCGAGCAACACCCCCGTGAAGTGCTTCATTACATACTCGGCATAGAACGGTTCGGCCATGTAGAGCCCGTCGAGCCACATCTGGTGCGGATAGACCGCCTTGTGCCAGAACCCGCCGTCGAAGTTCCGCGGCTGCGAACGCAACTGCGCATAGAGCGTGTCGAGCACCTGACCGTAACGCGGTTCGCCGGTCCGGGCATAGAGGCCGAAGAGCGCACGACCCGGACAGATGTGGTCGAGGTTGTATTTCGTCCGGCTGTAGGTCAGCACCTCGCCGTCGGGCCGCACGATCGTATCGAAATAGCGGTCGGCATAGGCCACGAAATCGGGGCGCTGCCACGCCTCGCCCGCATCGCGGATGGCCAGCAGTTCGAGACCCGTCGTGTAGTTCCACTTCACCTTGCCGGCCGGGATGCCGTCGAGGGTCGTGGGAGACGGATTGCGGGCAATCTCGCTCTCGGCCATCCTCACGGCCAGCGACACGGGCGAATCATACAACGCCCCGGAGCCCCCGGAGCATGCGGCCGAAACAAGGGCGGCCGCAGCGATCAGCAGTCGTTTCATGATTTTTTGCTCTCTTTATCCTGATTCTGTTTCAAATGGTGCGTCTTGAGGAACTCCGCAGGCGACATGTGGTACTGCTCCCGGAAACAGCGGCTGAAATAGCCCGGATCCGAGAAACCGACCCGGTAGGCCACCTCCGAGACGGAGAACTGTCCCGTACGCAGCAACAGCTGCGCCTTGGTGATGCGGTACTCCTTGATCAGCTCGACGGGTGACTTGCCCGTCAGGCTCTTGAGTTTGTTGTACATCGTCGTACGGCCTACGCCGAGGTGCGAGGCCAGCTGGTCGATCGTCAGCTCCGAATTCTCGATGTGCGTGCCCAGCCACGACATCACCTCCTTGAGGAACTCCTCGTCGCGGTCCGTGACAACCACATCCCCGACCGAAAGCTCGACCGCCTTGTTGCGGGCCGACTGCGTGGAAAAGCGTTCGAAGAGCGCCCGCCGCTGCGTCAGCAGGTTGTCGATGCGTGCCAGCAGCAACTCGATGCTGAAGGGTTTGGTGATGTAGCCGTCGGCCCCGAACTCCATGGCCTTCACCCGGTCGTCGGGCGAGTGGCGCGCCGTGAGCATGATGATCGGCAGGTGGCTCATCGTGAAGTCATGGCGGATCTTGTCGATCAGTTCGATCCCGTCCATGCGCGGCATCATCAGGTCCGTGACGATGATGTCGGGCTGCTCCGTGCGGATCTTCCCGAGGGCCTCCACCCCATCGTCGGCCTCCACGACGTGATACGTATCGATCAGACTGTTGTACAGGAAGATGCGCAGCTCCCGGTTATCCTCCACGAGAAGGATCTTCTGCGCATCCTTCGGCGGAAGGACATCCGTACGGCGCTGGCTGTCGGCGGACGTATAGTCGCTCACCATGTAGTCGGTGCGGTGCGTGCGGCCGTGGTTGTCGGCCTCGCTCCCGGCCTGCGAGAAATCGATCTGCTCCATGCCGAAGTGGGCATTGCCCAGACGAAGCCGCACCGTAAAGGCGGCCCCTTCGCCGGGACGGCTCTCCACCCCGATCGTTCCGTGATGCAGCTCCACGATATCACGGCACAGCGACAGCCCGATACCCGAACCCTTCATCGTGCTGTCCACGGCCCGCGAGGCCTGTGCAAAACGCTCGAAGATCTGCTCCTGCTTCTCCTTCGGGATGCCGATGCCCGTATCGCGCACCGTCAGCAGCACGCACTCCTCGGCTTCGCGCAACGAAAGAATCGTCTCGATGCGTCCCCCTTCGGGCGTGAATTTCAGGGCGTTGGACAACAGATTGTAGACCACGCTCTCCATACGTTCGGGATCCACCCACACCAGAATCGAACGGCTCGAAACCGTGAACAGCAGTTCGATCCGCCGTTCGGAGGCCATTTCGCGGAAATCGTCCAGCGCATCCTCGACCAGCGGCACAAGATCCACACGCGAGATCTTCAGCTCCATCTTGTTCTTGACGATCTTGCGGAAATCCAGCAGCTGGTTGATCAGCGTCAGCATCCGTCGGGCATTGCGGTGGGCCAGCGTGAGGCTCGTCTCGCCGCGCGGCGAGAGCTGGTCGTGTTTGCGCACATCCTCGATTCCGCCCAGAATCAGCGTCAAAGGGGTTCTCAGTTCATGCGAAATGTTGGTGAAGAAGCGCAGCTTGAGGTCCGTGAGATTCTGCTCGACGGCCGCCTCGCGGCGGATCCGCAGCACGGAATCGGCTATGCGGTAGGCGACGACCAACACCGCCAGCGCCGCCAGCACATAGAGCGTCTTGGCCCACCACGTAAGCCAGGGGGGGGTAACACGTCGATATCGAGCACGATTCCCTCGTCGGCCGTATCGGCGTTGCCGACGAAGGCCTTGACATGGAAACGGTATTTGCCGATCGGCACGTTCGAATAGGCCGCCCGGTTGATCGTCCCCGAGATGTTCCAGTCCTGGTCGTAGCCCTCCAGGCGGTACATGTAACCCACTTCGTGCTGGATGGCGAAGTCCAGCGTCGCAAACTCCACCCGGAAATTCGAAAAATTGTAGGGCAGAACCACCCGGTCAGCCTCCGGAACCGCGACAGACAACGGAGCATGCCCGCCAACCTGCGCCGGTTTGTTGCGCACGTCGAAACCCGTGAAGCGCAGGCGGTAGTCGATCCGCTCGGAGAGCATCTCCCCAGGCGTGAAGCGATAGAGCTGCCGGCCTCCGGCAAACAGCACATCTCCCAACGACGAGGTCAGCGCCGTGGCTTCGCTGAAGATCTCGTTGCGGTGGTCGTCGTAGACGTAGTAGTTCGAAAAGAGGTGACGCGAAGGGTCGAAGCGCGACACGGCGTTGTGGGTCGAGACCCAGATGTCTCCCCGACGGTCTTCGGTCAGCGCCATGCAGATGTTGCTGGCCAGGCCGTACGTCCGGTCGTAGCTGCGGAACCGCGGAAGACCCTCGGCGTCGTAACCCGTGATGAGGTTCAATCCGCCGCCGAAGGTCGCCAGCCAGATCCTGCCCTGCGAATCCTTCAGCATGTGGATGATGTCGTTGTTGCCCAGCGAGGTCGTATCGCCCGGAATCTTCTGCATCAGCCGGAAGCGCATCTCGCGCGGCGACTGGCGCGGATCGAAGAGGATCAGTCCGTCGACCGTCGCCGCAAACATGCGGTCCGGAGCGTCGCTCAGCAGCCACCGCACCCGTCCCGCCTCATCCAGCGGATAGTGCGACAACTGGTTCCCGGCATGGATGAAACGGCTCCCGGAGGGATCCTCCAGCAGGTTGATGCCTCCGCCGTAGGTCGCCACCCAGAGCCGACCCCGGGTGTCGGTCTCGATGCAATAGATCTGGTCGTCGCTGAGCGAATAGGCATCCGACTCGGAATGGGTGAAGTGCGTCACAGCGTAGTCGTCCGCACCCTTCGGGATCAGCCGGTAGAGCCCTTCGCCCTTGGTTCCCACCCAGATATTCCCCGCAGCATCCTCCTTGAGCGCATAGATCATCCCCGTTCCGCTCCCCTGCTGCGGGAGTCTGTAAACCGGTCTCCGCGAGGCATCGAAGGCGATCAGCTCGCCGTCGCGCGTCCCGACCCACATCCGCCCCCGCCGATCGGTCAGCAATGCCCGGATCTCGCCCGAAAGCGGATTCGACGACTTCGCATCGAGGGTCAATACCTCGCCGGGCTGCTGCAGCAGAACCGCCTTGCGAAGACCCCGCTCGTTGTAGGTCGACAGCCACAGCACGTCGTCGCGGACCTCGAAGCGCACCACGGCATTCGTCATCCGGCAGTCGGGACGCTCGGGATCGTTGTAGAAGGGTTCGATGCAGTCGTTCTCGCGGTCGTAATAGCCGAAGCCCCAGTTGTTCATCTTGATCCAGAGCCGGCCACCGCCCTCGGCGATCTTCGGAATCGTATCCAGATAGTAGGAGACCGTATAGGGTTTCTGTTCGAAATGTTTGCAGTCGTTCGTCGCCGGGTTGTAGCGCGTGATCCCCGTCTCGGGGGTCGTCACCCACACGATGCCGTGCGAATCCGAAGCCAGCGCCCGGATGCGCTGCAGGCGGGCTCCCCGGGGATTCAACCGCTCGAGGCGCTCCCCGCCGACACGGTAGAGTTCTCCCGTGCGGCTCCCGACATAGATCCGCTGGTGCACCGTATCGGCCGCAATGGCCGTCAGCGGCGTCGGGCTGCCCGAAAGGCGCCGGATGTCCGTTCCGTCGTCTCCGCACCGCACGATCTCCCCCGGCATCAGGCAATAGACATGCGTCGAGTCGGCGGCAAAATCAAATCCCGGGGCCACCGATTCGCAAAGCACCCGCAAACGCCCCTCTCCGGCCGAGACATGGTTCAGACGCCCTCCGGAGGAGGCCAGCCAGGCGCCGTCGTGACGGTCGACAAACAGCGCCGTAACGTCGCCGCCCAACTCCTCGGCGGAATGGAACGCCGTTACGCGGACCGGCGTCTCGTCGGCCGCATCCTCGAAACGGATCACCCCCACCCCGGCAATGGCAACCCACGTGCCGCCCCGGCTGTCGTGACGGCAGAAGAGCGTACGGTAATGCTGCGAATCGACCCCCTCGAGCAGCGAGACCACATCCTCGAACTGCTCCGTATAGCGGTTCAACCGGTAGACGTGCAGGTTGTAGGTCGTGAACCAGAGGTGACCGTTCGCATCCTCGCTCACCGAAATGAACCGATGGTGGGCCAGCGGCGAAAAATCTCCCGGCGTCGTGCTGAAATTCTTGAACGTATACCCGTCGAAGCGGCTCACCCCATACCACGTGCAGATCCACACGAAACCCCGCGAATCGGTATAGATATCGGCAATGCGGTCGTGGGTCATGCCGTCGAGCGTGGAATAGGTGCGGAAGAGGCACTGCGGAGGCGCCGCCGCAAAAAGTGGCAGAACAAGCGTCGCAAGCGCCAGCAACAGGGTCGCGAAGAGTCGTTTCATGGTCAGCAGTTCACTCCGGGAAGGGTTTTCATATCTCCGTCGGAAAGGTTCTCAGCGTCCGGCCGGTGCGTTCCGGGGCTCCGGTCCGATTCGTTGTAAGGCATTCCGGCCACAACGGAGCCGCCTGCGGGGCCGCTCCGGAGTGCCGGCATGTATCAAATTTACGAAAAATTTCCGTTTGTTTCAAACCTCAACGGGCAAAATCGGCAACAGCTCGCCGCGCCGCCCCTTCGGAAAGTTGTCGGGACCAGCGTACACGGTGTTCGGGAGCCGCCCCGGGGCCTTCGGAGGCATACTCCCCGTAACGAGCCGTGCGACGGGCGCGGGGTTTTCCCCAATCGTGCCACCCCTCGGGGCGGATATGCGCTCCCAGGCTGCAGCGCACGAAGAGCGTCTGCGCATAATCCCGCCACGGACGCCCCAGGTAGCAGGCCGTCACCCCCTCGGCGGCCGTCAGACGGCACTCCTCGAAGAGCAGCCCGCAGCGCTGCCCCCGGCACGTCGAAGCCGCCGTAATATAGGAATCGGCCTTCGAACGGATCTCGCACCGGCGGAACAGTGCCGCCGCCGAGCCGAAAATGAAGTCGGTCGTTCCCTCGATATAACATCCCTCGAAGCGGATCCGGGCGTTTTCGGTCACGCGCTCTCCGTCGCGGTTGCCCACGCCGTAGAGGTAGAGCGTATCCTGGTTGCCGAGAAAACGGCAGCCGATGAAACACAGGTTCGTAGCCAGACATTGCACCGCCACGGCCTGTCCGACCCGTCCGGCGCAATTCTCGAAGGTCAAACCCCGGACCGTCCACCCCTCGCCGCCGAAATAGACCGTCGCGGAGCCCGACGTGCCGAGCGGATCTCCCGTGGGCCCGATCTTCGCGGCGTAATCGTCCCACGTAACCGTCACCGCTCCGCGGGCCGTGAGCGTCACGAGGCGCTTGGTGGCCGGAATCGAGATCTTTTCACGGTAGGTGCCCCCGCAGATGACGATGCGCGTCGTATCGCGGCCGAAGTCCGGAACGGCGGCTACGGCCTCCGTCAGCGTAAAGAAGTCCCCCGAGCCGTCGCGGGCCACCGTGAAGTCCGAAGCGACCAGATGGGCGCCCAGCTCCGGGACCGCCGCAGGCAGCTGCGCCGCGATCATCCGCGCAACGGTCCGCGCCCCGCGGACGTTGAGATGCGTGTTGTCCTCCCGGCCGTCGGGCCACAGCGGGCAGGTACCCGGCTCGACCCACATGTAGAAGTCACGCGAAGGTTCGTCGCCCAGGGACGACACCCAGTCGCGGGTCAGTTGCTCGGCATCGATCAGCGGCGTATGCGTCGCGGCGGCCACCGTCCGTACAGCATCGAGGTAGGTGCCGTGCGTGTCGTCGAGCCGCCCGTCGGTGAAGTGCCGCCGCACCACCGAGGTCAGCAGCACCGGAACGGCTCCCCTCGTCCGCGCCTCGGACACATAGCGCCGCAGATTGTCGGCGTACTGTGCGGGCGAGGCGTAACGGCTCGGATCGTGTTGTTTCTGGTCGTTGTGCCCAAACTGGATGAAGAGAAAGTCCCCCTCCTGCAGGCTGTCAAGCACGGCACCCCAATGGCCCTCGTCGCGGAACGATTTCGTCGAGCGGCCGTTCAGGGCGTGGTTGAATACCTCGACCCCTTCGTCAAACAACGGCTGGAACATCTGACCCCAGCCCCGCTCGGGATTCTCCCCGCCGAGATCCTTCGTCGCACAGGTCGAGTCGCCGATCAGGTGGATCCGCAGCGGCGCCGCCGTCGTCGTCAACGCCGCCAGCACCCCTATCAGCATCAAAAATCGTCTCATCCGTCCGTATCTTACCCCGGGGTACAAGTTTCGGGTGCGGAGTCCCGCACCCGAATTCCACGGCCCGGGCCCTTCCCGATCAATTCAGTGGCGTATAGGTTCCTCCCTGAACCTGGGCCGCCGTGATGTCGCGCACCAGGTAGTGGAGATAGACCTCCAGATTCGTATAGAGTCCCTGCGGATCGAGCGTCTTCGTCCTGCCGTCCGCAGCGTTGTTCCTGTCCAGACCGAAGAGAACCTCGTAGTAATCGGGGATGCCGTCGCCGTCGCTGTCCGTGGCGGCACGGGCGACCTGCTCGACCGTAGCCGACAGCTCGGGATAACCGTCCGAAGCCACCTTGCCAAAGGCCTGTGATGCCGCTACCGTATCTTCCGGGCGGTCGATCACGCCGTTCTTGCTGCCGTTCGAACCGTTCATGACGTTTGCCTTGCCGTTTTTCACATCATCGGCCAATCGCTTGTCGACCGCATCGCGGATCAAAGATGCTCCGGCATACTGAACCGTCCGTTCGAAAGCATCGGCAGCCGAATGCTCCGTCACATGGCAACTGCGTCCGTCGACCGCTATGGCAAATGCCGCAGTCGGGAACTTCGCCTCACCCAGCTGGCTCTTCGAGGCATCCTTCGTGGTGAAGCCTTTCGAGTTGTCGGCCGTCACGGCCGCACCCTTCGAGGCATCCGAAATCGACGTATCGAGCATATTGTCACGATAGTAGACCTCCGTCGGTCCCGCATCGTAGGTCTCCCCGTCCGTCGTATAGGCACAATCGACCTGGTAGAAATATTCGCGGCGATGACCCGTATCGGTTCCCTCCTTGCCTTTGGAACTGATCGTTTTGCCCAAGCCGTTGACCGAAGCCGGCCCCCACTTGTAGTAGTTGCCCACGAAGTTGATATGCGCCCCCTCGCCGCCGTAGGCCGGGAAGTTGCAGAAGTTGTAGACCACGTTGTTGCGGAAGTCGATCATCCGCTCGTCGTTCGAGAAGCCGCTCGATCCGGAATGCGTTGCGGCCACGCCGTTCTTAAGCCCGGTAAAGACATAAGCGTTGGGCTCGTCAAAACGCGGATTACGCGAATCGTGATGGGCCAGCAGGTTGTGGTGGAACGAGGCCGGAGCGCCACCCCAGATACCCCCGTAGCCGTGCGAGCCCTTCGAGTGGCCCGAATTGTGGAGGCTTTCACCCAGCAAGCACCACTGCATCGTGAAGTTCTTGTTCGCATAGAACGACGCACACTCGTCAACACACCACGACATCGAGCAGTGGTCGAGGATGATATCCTGCTGATAGCGACCCCAGATCGTATCATCGCCGTCACTGACGTTCGCATCGCCCAGGCGGAAGCGCAGGTAGCGAATGATGACATTGTTCGCCTTGATCGTCACGGGGAAATCCCGCAGGCAGATGCCGTCGCCCGGAGCCGTCTGGCCGGCAATCGTCAGATCTCCGTTCTTGATCTCCAGCTCCTTGGTTAAAGCAATGGTTCCCGCTACATCGAAGACAATCGTGCGGGCGCCCGACTGGGATACGGCATAACGCAACGTGCCCTCCGAGCTGTCGTCCGTCAGTTTGGTCACGTGGTAAACCTCTCCGCCGCGACCGCCCGTCGTGTACATGCCGCCGCCCTCGGCCCCCGGGAAGGCCCGCAACACGCCGTCGTTCTCGTTGGCCAGCGGAAGTCCGAACGTCACGGTCGGGTCGACGGTCGGGTCATCATCCGGCTCCTCCGGAGTCGGATCGACGCCTTCACTCGTAAACGACACGAAGTCCGAAAAGTCGGAATCCGTCCACTCCGTCGATCCGACAGGGGCCGTCGTCCGTACCCGGATTCGGAAATTCTCCCCCTCCATCAGATCGAAATCGTGCGAACTGTAGCGCGTCGTGGCACTCTCCTGCGGCGTCGAAGACTCTCCGCGATAGAATTCGTACGTATAGCGAACGTTCTGAATCTCTTCGGAGATACTCCAACGCACGTTGGCCGTCAAGTCCGTCACCGACACCTGCACCTCCGGAACCGGAAGCACACGGGGATCATCGAAGACCCCTTCGGCCGAATTGCTGCTGCAGGATCCCACACAAAACAGGACACTCAGTCCCAAATAGGATAAGAAACGATTCATCTGCGATCTCTCTGTTATTTTGGTTGATTGATTTTCACCTCCCGGACGGATCGCTCCGAAAGCCGGGCATTCTCCGCCGTAATCTGCGTCGAAAGGATCTCCACATCCCGGTTGCGGCTTCCCGTCACCTCGAGGGCGCAGGCCATCCCGGCGGGGCAGGCAAAGTCCTCGGCACGAAGCCCCTTCACGTTGTTGAGCAGCAGCGCCGGACCGCTCTCCGGAATGATCTGCACGTTGCGCAGAATGACATCCGACGACTCGTTGATCCGGGCCCCCGTCGCGGCGCAGATGGAGGTATTCTCCACCGTCACGTGCTCGACGTTCATCTCCGGAAGTCCGTTGAAGTACATCGCACGCCGCGCTCCCCGGCACCGGACATCCTTGATATGGATATTGCGGAAGGCCGGCGTCGTCTCGTCGACAGGTTTCGGCTCCAGATCCGTAGCTTCGCCCGAACCTCCCTCGGCAAAGGCCTCCGAGGCCGATTTCCCCCCGTAGAAGAGGTCGAACAGCAACGGCTCCTGCAAAATGTTGTTCATCGTGATGTTCTCGATCCAGATGTTCTCGACCACCCCGCCGCGGCCGCGCGTCGACTTGAAACGCAGGCCCACGTCCGTTCCCGAGAACGTACAGTCGGAAACCAGCACGTTCCGCACGCCGCCCGACATCTCGCTCCCCACGACAAAACCGCCATGACCGTGAAAGACAATGCAGTTGTCCACCAGGATGTTTTCACACGGAATACCCCGGTCACGACCCGCCTTGTCCTTGCCGCTCTTGATGCAGATGCCGTCGTCACCCACATCGAAGCGCGAATCGCTCACGATGACGTTCCGACACGACTCGATGTCGATGCCGTCGCTGTTCTGCGCATAGTCCGGGCAGCGCACCGTGATGCCGTGGACCGTCAGATTGGTACACATCGCCGGATGGATGTTCCAGCAGGGCGAATTCTGGAACGTGACACCCTCGAGCAGCACGTTTTCACAATGGTGCAGCGAGACCATCACCGGACGCAGAAAATCGCGCATCCGTTCGAAATCCTCCCGCGTGGTGGCCCAGGTCGAAACGTTCTGATCGGCTCCCGACGTGGCGCCGAACTTGTAGCTCTCCGAAGGGTACCACGTCTTGCCATCGTCCGAAAGCACGCCGCCCGAGGCCAGTTTGGCCTTCCACTCGCGGTCGGTGAGCTTGTCGCGCTTGACGGCCCGCCACGCATCGCCGTTGCCGTCGATCACGCCCTGACCCGTGATGGCGACGTTCTTCGCTCCGCGGGCCGACAGCGGAGACTGGCACCGCAACGTATTGAGCCCCTCGAAGGTGGTCTCCACGAGCGGATAGTGCGAGGGATCGTCATCGAAAATGATCAGGGCATTCCGGTCAAGATGCAACTCGATGTTGTCCCTGAGCACGATGGGGCCCGTATACCAG
Organism: uncultured Alistipes sp.; assembly: GCA_944320985.1. GTDB lineage: Bacteria > Bacteroidota > Bacteroidia > Bacteroidales > Rikenellaceae > Alistipes. The sequence goes on from CALUJN010000002.1 coordinate 118,888, forward strand.
ACCCCGGCGGGGACCGTCACCCGGCCCCCGCCCTGCGCACAGAGCGAATCGATGGCCGCGGCAAAGGCCGCCGTGTTGAGCGTATGTCCGTCCCCCACGCCTCCGAAATCGACGACGCTCACCGTCCGGTCCGGAATCTCCGGGCGCGGAACCTCCGGCATATCAAACGGCAGCGCAGCCGACGTCCGTGCCGCATCCGACGGTTGCGGCGAACAACCCCAGCCCGTCAGTATCGCCACGACACCGGCACAGATCGTTACATCCTTGAAGTTCATAAAGCAGGTAGTTTTATGCGGTATACTTGAAAATTTGCACCTTTTGCCCATTTCAGGTATACAAAAGTACAATCCGCCTGCCGATCGAACCGGGAATTTTTGACGTAAACAATGTACTTTTTTTCAAATCCGGCAAAAGACGGGGCCTCCCGGGCATTTCGTCCGGACATTCCGACAGGATCCCCGCCCGCCGCCGCGTTATCGCAACCGTTCCACCCGGACCGGGTTGCGGGCCGTACGCACCGATTCGGTCAGCCGCGCAAGGGACTCCTCGTCGCTCAAACCCTCAAGCCATTCGCTGCGGCGCCAGCACATCCCGAATGCATAATCAATATGTCCGAGGGAATCGGGCGCAAGCTGGAAAAGGTAACTCGTCTTGTCATCGAGCCGCGAGACGATCTGCTCTCCGGGGAGCGCCACAGCCAGCCCCACACTCTCCCGCTCCCATTTCAACGTATCGTTCTCCGGGAAGTCGCGGCCCCAGGCCGCCACCCAGTCCGCACCGCGCTCGACACGGTGTTCGGCCATCTTCATCACCCCGGTGGTGAAGAGCAGACCCGAAAAGTCCCCCTCGATCCGGTTCTCGACCTGCACCTCGCCATGACCCGCATAGAGGATATAACGCGACGTCATCGCTATCTCGCGCCCGCCGTAGCGCCACCCCTCGACCCGCATCTCCACGACCGTACGCACGGGACCCTTTGCCAGAATGCGGGCCTCGCGACGGGCAAAATCCGTGATATGGATCATCTTCTGTTCCGAGGAATCCCACCCCTTGAGCGTCCCGACTCCCACCGAACCGAAAACCCGCAGGTTGTCATAGCCCGACCCGGCGGCCAGCTGCTCCGACGTGGGGTACCACATAGTCTCGGCAAGCTCCAGCCGCGGGTGCTTCTTGCCGTAGGTGTCGATCGTCTGTTTCTTGTCAAAGTAGATCCGGTAGGCGGCATATTCCGACTCGAAGGCCGGACCGTGATGATGCAGACGGTGGTACATGTCGTCCTGCGTCGAGGAGAGCGTATCGGCCGCCTGCAGCGTCTTGTCGGGCCGTTTCAGCCACATCTGGGCATGGACCCGGCTCGGGAAATCCCGCTCGGACGGCTCCGACGAATAGACGACCCGAAACGTCCGTTCTCCGGAGATATCCGCCACGAAGGCCAGTTCGCCCAGCGCGCGATCCAGCTGAACGGGGAGTTCGACCCCCTCTGCCGTCACGCGCGCACTCTGCGCCCAGTCGGGAAGATCTCGAAGGACAACCGGACAGTCGCAACGCTCGTCGCCGGTCGTCACCCGATAAACACACGACAACGTCCGATCGGACGAATTGCAGGACACCAGGCCCAAAAGCAATAAAAACAGCAGCACTCGTTTCATGTTATTCAAATTTTTTCAACAGTTGCTCCAACTCTTCACGGCTCCGAATCGCCGCTGCGGGCAATCCGTCGCCGAAACTTCGCAACGCACGCTCGGGAAGCAGCGTCACGCGGCTCTCATCGGCCTGCGAAAGGTCGAGGCCCAACGTCTCGGCAAAGAAGGCGTAGACTGCCCGGCGTTTGTTTTCACCGTAGTCGAGACGTTCCGATGCAAGATGGACATTCCGTACCGCGGACTCCGCGCCGTAGAAGCCCCAGATGCGGCGCAAGAAGGGGTATTCCAGGGTCGGATAGGTTGCGGTCCAGTCCCCGCCGTCGCTGACGATCAACGACGGACGCGGAGCCATCGCCGCAGCCAGCAGCTCGGGCATGCAGCTTCCGCCCCCGGCCAGCGTCACCGCCCGTCCGCTTTCGCACGGGCACCCTCCGTCGAAGTGTGAAACCAGATGCACGACCGGCGCCAGCACCGTGATACGGGCATCGAGCAGGGCCAGCAGCAAAGCGTGGGTCGCACCGCCCGAACCGCCCGTAGCAGCCAAACGCGCAGGATCGATATCCCGCCGCGAGGTGAGCATCCACTCCGTGACGGCCGTCGACCACAGCGCCTGGATCTGCATCGAATACGCCGACGTATGGGCATCGCGCCCCACCTGGCACTCCGAATCGCCCCATCCGAAGATATCCATGTCGACCGCCACGGCCCCCATGCGGGCGAAGGAGGCCATGCGCAACTGCTGATCCGCCCGGTAGCGGCCGCCCTCCCAATGGCCCGAAGGCGATATGATAAGCGGATGGAGCCCCCCGGCAAGAGGGGCATAGACGGTGCCGCAAACGTAAAGCCCCGGCAGGGTCTCGAGGGCATAGTTCTGCGTCGTGTAGCCATCGTGTCGGATTCGGCGCCCCAGGCGGATGTCGGGATCGGAGACAAGGCCCCGCCGGAAGGGTTCGAGGTCGAGGGCCGCGCGCGCTTCGGACGTGAGTTGTACGCGGCGCATCTCCCACGAAGCACGGTCATCATAAAGCGTCGAGAGCCAGTGCAGGAGTTTCTCTCCGTCGGCAGGCGTACGACGATAATATTCATAAGGTCGGACAGTGATACGGGGCATGCCGTCGGCATTTTCCGTACGTCGCCACACCAGATCCAGCGGATGGAGCAGGTTGTCGAGCGTCTCCGCGAGCGAATAGGGACGGATCCGGAAGGCGCCGAAACGCACCCGGACCGTATCGGGATCGAGCCCCTTGCACGAAATCCGCACGGTGAAACGCCGTTCGAGCTGCGGCAACAGCTCGGAAAGCCGCTGCGGAGCACAAGGATCGGATGAAACGGCCCAAACAGGTGCTAAAACCGGCAAAAAAGCCACAAGAAGAGAAATGCGCAAGGATCGTAGCATGGGGATCAAGGTCAGTCGTTCCTGCAAAATTAAGATTTTTCGTCCGGATTTATTTTGTATTTACACAAAAAGATTCTATATTTGCACACCCTTTCGGAGCAAACTCTCCGAGAGCGTGCCCGGAGAGATGGGTGAGTGGCTGAAACCACCGGTTTGCTAAACCGACGTACGGGGCAACCCGTACCACGAGTTCGAATCTCGTTCTCTCCGCCAAGAAACAACGCAAAAGATTGCAAATCCCTGTAAATCACGAATTTACAGGGATTTTTATTTTGGCCGAAATATAGAAAAAAGCATCGAAAAGCAGGTTATCTGTGGCCTATTCGGTGTACTTTTTTCTGGGCCGAAAAAGTACACCGAATTGCTCGTAACAGACTGGTTTGCACCTATTTGCAGCGGCATTCCTCTTAACTTAAGACACTTGGGAAACTAATTTTGTAACCCTTAATTCGGTGTACTTATGGAAAGGACAACATTCGGACTGTTGTTTTACATTCGGCGGGACAAGACCAACAAACGAGGCGAGGCTCCCGTGTTTATGCGTCTGACAATCAACGGAGAACGCGCTGACGCCTCGATCAAACGCTTCATCGAGCCGCATGCCTGGAACTCGACAAAAGGAAAAGCCAACGAAAAAAGCCGCGGCGGAAAGGATTTGAACCTATACCTGGACGCCATTTCCGCCAACATTCTGCGGATTCAAAGAGACCTCGAACTCGACAAGAAAGAGGTCTCCGCCCAAATCATTCTGAACCGCTATCTGGGCAAGGAGCAGTCGGACCGTCACACGCTGATGGAG
>CALUJN010000003.1 GCA_944320985.1 uncultured Alistipes sp.
TTCCGCCCTCTCTCTTAAAGCGGGTGCAAAGATAAACACTTTTATTCTCCCTTTCCAAATTTTTTGGAACATTTTTTTATCCCTTTTTTTATACCAAATGCACAGTCCACTATCAATCAAATGGTTATCTGTAAATCTCTTTCAACAACAATCCGGGCCGAAGAAAAGTCCCCGGCCGGTGCAATACAATATATATAATGGCAAAGGCCGCGTAGACCATCCGCCAGCCCGAATGAGAGCGGCTTCGACGACCGAGCCCGGGTCAGACAATCCGCTCGACCGTAATGTCGGGATCACCCCGCAACAGATCGATAAACCCCTCCTCGCTGGCGGAACCTTTGGCCCGGATGACGAGCGTCGCCCGATGGACGACACCGTCGGGAGTCCGCACCACCTCCACCTCATAGGAGATCACCGAATAGTCGCGACTATCCAACCGGTTGAACATGGCATCGATCGTTGCCCGGTTCGGGGCCGAGAAGACAATCATCGCACGCCGACGCCCCAGTTCGCCGAAGAAAAGCGACAGCACCTCCAGACCAAAAAGTGTCAAGACGGTCGCTGCGGCCGCCACGATATACATGTGTCCGCCGGCCGCCAGTCCGATCCCGGCCGTAGCCCACAGGCTCGCCGCCGTAGTCAGCCCGCGGACCAACTGACGATGGATGATGATCGTTCCGGCGCCGATAAAGCCGATTCCACTGACAACCTGGGCCGCAATCCGGCTCGGATCGAGGCGTAGGCCATCGTGCGAAGCCAGAAAATCCTCGAAGCCGTATTGCGAAACGATCATCATCAGGGCGCTGCCCAGCGCCACGAGAAAATGGGTCCGGAAACCGGCATCCTTGACCCGGTATTCACGATCCAGACCGATCACCGTACCGCACAATCCGGCCACACACAGCCGCGTCAGAAAATCCCATTCCATATTCATCTTTCACCCATTCGAAATCACACGTTTCGCGCCGATCCACCAAGGGGCACCGTCTTTGCGGTCCCGCCGTCGGCAACGTCACTCCTCCCCGAGCAGCTCCAGCGCCTTTTCGAGCGCAGCATCGCGTCCGGCCAGCAGATCGGCAGGCGTATCCTCGACCACCACGTCGGGAGCCACACCCCGGCCCACAAACTCCTTGCCATCCGGCAAGCGCATCTCACTGGTACAGATTCCGCACTGCAGTCCGGGCAGCAGTTCGTAGAGAGCAACCATTCCGGCACAACCCGACGTCGAGGTCCCGACCGTCGATATGTGAGGCTGCGACGCCGCGATCGCAAGGAAGCTCTCGGCCGCCGAACCCGTTGCATCGTTGATAAGGATCACCGTCGGGACCTCCAGCACGTCACGACTGCGCGAGAAGCGGTATTCACTGCGTTCGGGATCGGAGAAGGCCGCGTCGTTATAGTGTTCATAGGCAATCTTCACACGGGTGTTCTTCACCGTGTCGGCAGGCGTTGCATCGGCCCCCCACGAAGCCAGTGCGGCATCGTAGACACGCGTTCGCCAGATCGTACCATAAAGCACCGTATCGCGGGTCAGATGCGAGAGGAACTCAGCGGCCATGCGGCTGCTTCCGAACTCGTTCCATCGCAGATCGATGATCAGTTTGCGGGCTCGGTCCCGAACCTCGGGGAAGGCATCGTGGAATGCCCGAAAGACCCGTCCGGGACGGAACGAGCCGATCTTCAGGCAGGCTACGTCTCCGGGATACCACGTCAGGCGGAAATCCTCATGCAAATCCTGCCAGGCGCGCCCGGGCAAAGCCACGCATTCGGGCTCCTGTCCAGGTTCGTGGCGGGCGTTGACGAGCCGCACGGAACCCTCCGTACCGTCGGGGCGCCGGAACGACACCTCATGCGGTGTTCCGACCAGCCCGAGCAACACCCGTTCGACAGCCAGACGCCGCCGCACCCGATCCGTAGAGGCTGCCACGTACGACATCTCCCGTCCGAGTTTCGCCTCGACGGGTTGACCGTCCACGGCAAGGATCTCGGAGCCCGGCGGCAGAATCGAAGCCTTGTCGCGGCTGACCTCGGAAACCATGACGTGTCCGCCGACATCCATCAGACGGATCGTCCATCCCTGTTCGAATTCCGCGGCCGACATCGGGAAATCGCGGCTATGGCGGATAAAGGTCTGCTCGTTGCGCAATTGCGCACAAAGCCCTTCAAGCTGGCGGTAGAACGCCACATCGTTGCGCGACTGCTGCACGGGAGTGATCATCGCACGGTAAAGCGAATCCCAGCGTTCGACGCCGAAACGGTCCATGTAGGCGAAATTGCGCCGGACCTCCATCCAGAATTTCGACAGGGCAAAGAGCTTCTGCTCGGCCGTCCACGGCGTATGCGAATAGTTGCTCCAGGCCTTGCCCCGCATTCCTCCGTGCCGATGTCCCGGCAGGCTGATTGCCCGATAGACCATCGTATCGCCTCGCAGTTCAACGCCTACGGTCTGCCTCGTGGACTCCTGGGCCTCAGCCCCGGGCATTGCCCCGACCGCAGCGAGCAATGCAAGCCACCAGATACTCCTCCTCATGACGCAGCTTTTTTAGACCCTACAAATTACGAAAAAAGGCCGACATCACAAAGTTTTTACACGAAAAGATTGCGCAAAGCGAAAAAATTCGTACTTTTGCAGGCTATGTTTAACTAATTAACTGTTTACGAAAATGCCGAAAATGAAAACCAATGCCGCTGCGAAGAAGCGTTTTACCTTCACCGGCACAGGAAAGATCAAGCGCAAACACGCTTATCACAGTCACATCCTGACCAAAAAGACGACGAAGCAGAAGCGGAACCTCTGCTATTCGGGTACCGTATCTGCGGCCGACGAGGCCAAGATCAAGAACCTGCTGGTGAAGTAATCCGCCAGCCGATTCGGATAGCCGCCCGCAAGGGCACAAACATTCACAAACCGGGACAAACCAGCCCCGAAGAACACGGGAGAACCGTGTCGCTGGCAGTCCTCCAAAAAACTTTACATTATGCCACGTTCAGTAAACGCTGTTGCGTCTCGCGCACGTCGAAAGAAAGTTTTGAAACTTGCCAAAGGTAACTTTGGTTCAAGGGGAAACGTATGGACCGTTGCGAAAAACACGGT
>CALUJN010000004.1 GCA_944320985.1 uncultured Alistipes sp.
TGGCCGTGAACGACCTGAAATACCGTTACGTGAAGATGTGCGGGAAAATCGGCGAAAAGGAGTTGATGGAATTGGAAACGGTATTTTGGGACGAACAGTATAGAAACCTCCGCGATACCGTTCGAAATCAAGTCGAACAATACGAGGAAGCCGTAAGGCATCGAGCCGAACAATTAGAGCAGGCGACTGTTAAAGAGCGGAAAGCGCAAAAATTGCTCGACAATGCTGAGATATTGCGACAACAAAATTAAAGCGGTGATCCACGTGAAAATCCGGTATTGGGAATTTTTCGACTAATCCGCTGACGGCAACCAGCCGCTTTACGCCGGTCAATTCGGGGCTGATTCCCACGGGCGAACTGGCGTCGACCAAGTGTACGCCGTTCGTACCTCCGTTTCGATGCGATCGATGATCGCATCGAAACGGAGGTACGAACGATGGAGTAACGACCGCGACTACGATCTGAACTGGGTGATCAATCGCACGACGCGGGACGGCCTCGAACTTGCCGCCCGCGTTTACGAACCGACAACCGGCCCTACGATGGAGATGTGGAGCGACCAGCCGGAGTGCAGTTCTACAGCGGCAACTTCTTCGACGGCACGACGACGAGTAAGTACGGACGTGCGCTCCGCTTCCGCGAATTGTTGGCGTTCGAAACGCAATGTTCCCCCAACGGTCCGAATTGTCCAGAGCTCCTTGCTATGACACTGCGTTTCGGCGAAACCTACAAGCATACCTGCGTGTATCGGTTCGGACAATGAGCTGACGCCCCCGACGAGCGGTCACCTTTCCGTCCCGTCAAAAAGATACATGGGAGCAGATCTGACGGTCCCAGATATGAGAAAGCCCGCTGACTAAGTCAGCGGGCTTTCTCATATCTGGATTTTTTATTCGATGCCTTCGAACAGATAGGGAGCATATCGGTAGCCTTCGGCTTCGTAGATACGCCTGAGAGAGTGGAGGCGTCTTACGAAATCGTTGTACTCCTTGCGGTCGTTGGCCCAGCCTACCTCGGACAGGGCTGCCATACGCGGCAACACCATGTGCTGTGCATGCCCGATATCGCCGATGTACTCCGTCCAGAGATTGCACTGCACGCCCAGAATCTGCTGCCAATGGGGCTGGGCGAGCTGGTCGAGCGGATCGAGTCGGTAGACCTGTCGCACGGAGAGATAGCGGATGTTGCACAGCGGCTCGTACCGGGCCGGATCGGAGGTCTGGCTGTAATCGAAATAGCAGTACCATTTGGGGGTCATGATGACCGGATTGCCTAGACGGGCCGCTTTAATGCCGGGTGCCTGGCCATTCCACGACATGATGGTTGCGCTTTTCGAAATGCCGCCTTGCAGGATCTCGTCCCAGCCGATGATCTCGCGGCCGCGGGCCTGGAGCCACTTCTCAATCCGGCGGACGAAGTAACTCTGCAATTCGTGTTCATCCTTGAGCCCCTCTTCGCGGATGCGCTGCTGGCAGAGCGGACAACTTTTCCAGCGTTTTTTCGGACACTCGTCGCCGCCGATGTGGATCAATTTCGAGGGGAAAAGTTCGAGCACCTCCGTGAGCACCTCTTCAATGAAGCGAAATGTCGTCTCCTTTCCGGCGCAATATACGTCGTCGCTGATGCCCCAGCGGGTCCACACTTCGTAGGGGCCGCCCGTGCATCCGAGCCACGGATAGGAGGCCAACGCCGCCAGTCCGTGTCCGGGCATTTCGATCTCGGGGATCACTTCGATGTAACGTTCGGCGGCATAGCGGACAATTTCGCGGATGTCGTCCTGTGTATAGTAGCCTCCGTAGGGAATGCCGTCGTATTGGTTCGGACCATTCGACGAGTAGCGGCCAACGAGCGTCTGGGCCCGGCGGGAACCGACGGCTGTCAGCTGCGGATAACTGCGGATCTCGATGCGCCAGCCCTGGTCGTCGGTGAGGTGCCAGTGGAACCGGTTGATTTTGTGCAGCGAGAGCAGGTCGATATAGGTCTTCACCTCTTCTACCGGGAAGAAGTGGCGCGAGACGTCGAGCATGGCCCCGCGATAGGCGAAGCAGGGCCGATCCTCGATGGTGCAGGCCGGAATTCCCTGTGCACTGACCAGTTGCTGGAGCGTGCGCAGTCCGTGTAGGATCGCCTGAGGTGTGGAGGCCGTGAGATCGACGCCCTTGCGGGTGGCTACGAGACGATACTCCTCCGGCTTGTAGCCGGGGGTCAGATGCAGGACGATGGCTGCCGGTGCGTTCACGGTCGTTATCGTCGGCACGAAGCCCGTCAGCGCGGCGATGGCGTCGGCGAATATTTCGGCCGGCCGGCGCAGCTGTTCGTCGCAGATGACGATCGGCGTGCGGGCTGTCAGGCGAAACGTGCCGGGGGCTTCGATGACGGAGGTTGGCCGCGGAACGACGGCGATCCGCATGTCGCCGCCCGGGGCGGCTGTGCAGCATGCGTAGATCCATGCGGCGAGAAGAGTCGATAGTATGCGTTTCATGATCTGGATTCGTTGTGTCGTGAGTGTGAATCCGAGTCCCCGACATCAGGCCGGGGACTCGGATCGTATGGCCTTATCGCACGGATATGCCGAGCAGCATGCGTCCCGTTTCGGGGTTGACGGTGACCTCCGTGGAGGATATGCTTACCGGCAGGGCGTAATCGCCGGCCGGCAAGGCGCGGATGGCCTTGACGTCGAATTGCACGTTGAAAGCGAACTGCGGCATATCCGCCGTGCTGGTAATCGCCGGACGGGGGATGCGGTAGCAGGTTGCGGGCAGCAACTGCATGGCGCTGCCTGTTTTCAGGTTGTAGTCGACCAGCGCGGAGGTCTCGACGACGAGGGCTACGGCGAACGCGGCCGTGGAGTTGCCGCTGCGGCATGCGCGAACGGTGAATTCGGGCGATTGCTCGTAGGTGTCGGTCAGGTCATTGAACTCTTCGCCGAGGACGTATACGGTCGGAGCGGCCGTTTCGTAGACCAGGTAGTCGTCGGAGCAGGCCGGAAGAAGTGTCGCGGCCAGCAGTATCCATAATATTCGTTTCATGTCCGTAGTTTGATTAGGTGATTACCAACCGGGATTCTGCACCAGGTTTTCGTTGATTTGCAGCTCTTCGATGGGATAGGGCAGCAGGTAGTGCCGGGGCGTCTCGAACTTGCGGGGACGGTCGAAATCCTTGAAGTCCTTGATCGTGTAGTACTCCTCCGCGTTCTTGCCCCATACGTTCCAGGCCTTCCAGGTCGCATTCATGCACTTGTCCGCCTCTTTCCAGCGGCGCATGTCGCGGTAGCGGTGTCCTTCGAACATCAGCTCGTTGTTACGCTCCATGTGCAGCACCTGTCGCAGCTTGCTGCCCGTAGGCATGCCTCCTGCCAGTTGCCACGACTCTTCGAAATCGGGCAGACCGCATCGGGAACGGACCTTGTTGAGGTATTCGAGCGACTGGGCGCTCAGCTTGCCGTTGTATTCGAAATCGGCTTCGGCATAACTCAGATAGAGCTCCGCAAGGCGGATGACCGGATAGACGAATTTTTTGTAGGAGAAGGTCTTCGTGGTCTTGTCGTAGGCCGTCGTGCGGTGTACGGGCTTTTTCAGGAAATAGCCCGACGAGTTGACATACTCTACGCTGGAGTCGATCGAGCCGTCGTTTTTGAGTATATAGCCGTGCACCTCGCCGGCATAGGCCTGCACCTGCTTGACCTCGTTGGCGATCTCGAATTCGCCGCGGTTGTAGCCCACGCAGGCGTAGAAGCGCGGTTCGCGGTTCTGGTTGATGTTGGCTACCTGGGTGACGGGATCGTAGTCGTAGAGCGTCGCGAGGTCGATCGTGGGGTCGTCGGCAAGCGGAAGACCGTTTTTCGTGTAGTACATCTCCACGGCCGGGAACATCACCTGGTACGACGTGGTGAAGTCATCGGCCGAGTAGGGGAGTTCGGTGCGGATGCCGGAGAGCCGCTGGATCTTCTTGGGACCTTCGGTGTGGACGTAGGCGCACAGATATTCGTCGGTGTTGTATTCCGGTTCGACGAAGTAGTCGTGGAAGTTTCGGACACCCCGTTCGAAGTTGTCGGCGATCGACGCGTTGGCCGGATTCTCGTAGAGCCGGTAGCCGTTCTGCTCGGCGTAGCTTATGGCCTGCTCCGCCGCGATGCGGGCCCGCTCCCATTTGGCGGGATCGTATGTCTGGCTGACCAGGTAGGTGCCGTCGGAGTTGCGCAGGCTGGAGTAGAACTCGCTGTTGCCGTTGAAGAGCGGGCTGGCGGCGAAGAGCAGCGTGCGGACCTTGAATCCGTGGGCTGCGGCTGCCGATGCGCGGCCGTACCAGCGGATGTTCTGCTGGCGCGGCGGGAGCATCTCGATGGCCTTGTCGAAGCACTCCACGATGAAGTCGACGCACTCGTCGAACGTGTTGCGCGGCTTGTAGAGCTCGGTTTCGTCTGCGTTGAGCGAAATCTCGCGGTCCATGATGACGATCGGACCGTAATACTCCAGCAGGGCCCAGTGGAAATAGCCGATCAGATACCAGGCTTCGCCCTGCCACTCGCGCAGGTTGGTCTCCGAGATGTCGGGAACCTGCTTGATGCGGTCGAGGAATGTATAGGCGTAGCGGATGGCCGAATAGTAGTCGTAGTTCACACCGCCGGTCGGAGCTCCGGAGTGGCGCATGAAGTTGTGGTATACGGTCGATGCGCTCTCCTCGCCGTAAACCATGCTCTTGTAGCAGAACCATCGGGTCGTGCCTTTTACGGCCACAGCCAGGTCGTCGCCTCCGCAGGGCTGTCCCGGCATCCAGTACTGGATGTTGTTGGGCAGGTGTCCGTAGATGGAGAAGAGATACGAGAGCGCTTTGTCCTGACTCTTGAATGCGTCGTCCAGTGTGGCGTTGTCCTCCGGAACCACGTCGAGGTAGTTGCACGCGGAGGAAAGAGCCAGTGCGATGCCGATAACGATGCGGGTTATTCTGTTCATATGATCGTGTGCTTAGGGGTTAGAAATTGTATTGAAGACCGAGTTTCACGACTCTTTGCAGCGGGTACTTCAGTCCGTTTCCGCTGCCCAGCTCCGGATCCCACAGCTTGAACTTCGAGATCGTGAAGAGGTTGGAGCCGGCCACGTAGAAGCGGAATGACCGGTAGGTGTAACCCACTTCGGCGCTTTTCAGGCGCAGGTAGGCTCCGTTGCGGATCCAGAACGAGGAGGCCTGCGTATTGTTCTCGTTCCAGACATGGGACAGACGCGGGTAGGCTGCATTCGGATCGGGATTGGCTTCGGACCAGTGGTCGTCCGCGATCCACTGGGTCATATTGCGTCCAGAGTAGGCTTTCGAGACGAACGGGTGGTGATCCTGCATCTCCAGGGAGACGTGATCTACGCCCTGGAAGAAGAACGAGAAGTCGAAGTTCTTGTACTGGATCGAGGCGCCCAATCCGTAGATGATCTCCGGCACGGTCGGATAGCCGAGCATCGTGACGTCGTTGCCGTCGATCTTGCGGTCGCCGTTCAGGTCGAGGTATTTGATGTCGCCGGGCATGACCGTGCCGCCGAAATCCTGTGTCGGCCAGGAGTCGATGTCGGCCTGGTCACGGAAGAGTCCCGCGGCCACCAGGCCTTCGATGGCGTTCACGGGTTTTCCCTTGTGACGCATGTAGGCCGGTTTGTTGTTCGGCTCGTCGCGGAAGGTCACCTCGTTGTGGGCATAGGTCAGCGATCCCTGCACCGAGATGATCAGGTCGCGGCTGATCGCCTTGTTGTATTCGAGCGAGAGATCCAGACCCCGGTTCAGCACGCCGCCGATGTTGCCGTAGGGCGTCGAGTCCTGGAATCCGGAGCTGGCCGGAACCGAACGGCGGGTCATGAAGATGTCGTTGCGGCGGTCTTCGAAGAGGTCGGCGATGAGCATCAGGTCACCGAAGAGTCCGAGCTCGATACCCAGATTGGTTTTCCGGCTGGTTTCCCACGTCAGGTCGCCGTTGCCCCATTTCAGCACGCGGATACCTTCGTAGATGACGGGATCCAGTCCCAGGAAGGCCTTGTATTCGTTGTTCGACGAACTCATGTCGATCGTGCTGAGGTACTGGAAGCGATCGGACATGTAGTCGTTGCCCGACAAACCGTACGAAGCCCGGAGCTTGAGCAGCGAAACGGTCTTTCGGATCGGTTCGAAGAAGCGCTCGTTGGAGATGACCCAGCCCACGGCCACGGAGGGGAAGAAGCCGAACCGGCGTCCCTTGGCGAAGTTCTCCGAGCCGTTGTAGCCGAAGTTGAATTCGGCCATGTAGCGCGAGTCGAAACCGTAGGTGACGCGGCCGGCCAGTCCTTGTTCGCGGAAGGGCAGGATATCGCTCTGGCTGGCCGAGGGGACATTGAGCCGCTTCTCCTTCTGCATGTAGATCAGCGCGGCCGAAACGTCGTGTTTGCCGAATTTGCGGGCGTAGTCGATCTTGGCCTGGAAATTCATGATGCGGTTGCCCGAGTTGCTCCGCCCGCCTTCGAGGAAGTTGCTGCCCGGTGTGCCGATCGTGCTCAGGTCGTATTCGTAATCACCCTCGGGGGTCATCCAGTAGTTGGTCAGCGTGTAGAAGTGCGGCGTGAGTTTGTTCCAGACGCTCGAATAGGTGTAGTTGGCGAACGAGGCCAGACCCGATATGCGCAGGCCCTCGGTGATGGCGGCCAGATCCTGGTCGATGGTGATCGTAGCGAGCACGTTGCCCCAGAACCGGTTGCAATAACCCTGGTTGAGCAGTGCGTAGGGGTTGGTCTGCGTACCCGATCCGTCCCACGAGGGGGCGTTGCCGAACGGAACGTGGTCGAGATCGGCGCGGGAGGGGTATACGGCCGGGAAATCGACCGGGTTGACCGTCATCGTGTAGTTAAACAGATCGGAGGCTACGGCCGAAGTGCCGTATTTGTTCATCAGCTGCGTGGTCATCTTCAGCGATACGCGGGTGGTCTTGGTGGCATAGGCCGAGACGTTACTCTGGAACGTATACTTTTGCATGTTGTCTCCGGTGAAATAATTCGAATGAGAGGTTTTGCGCAGCATGCCGAACTCGTTGTGGGCGGAAAAGTTGAGGAAGTATTCCACCTTTTTGCCGCCGCCGCGCAGGTTGATGTTGGCGTTCTGGCTGGTGGAGAAATCCTTGAAGAGCAAATCGTACCAATTTACGTCGGGATAGATGTAGCGGTCGGTGCCCAGGCGCGTATTTTTGATCTTGTCCTCGGAGTAGTACTCCGAAAATCCGCGGGCTACTCGCGCCTCATTGTAGTTGGTCATGTAGTCGACACCGTTGGCTACGGGCGTGATGCGCGTAGGCATGGTGAAACTGTTCTCAAGACGTACGTTGATCGCCATCCGTTCGGAGTTGCGGCCCGATTTGGTAGTGACGATCATCACGCCATTGGCACCGCGGGAGCCGTAAAGGGCCGTGGCGGTGGCATCCTTGAGGATGGAGAAAGATTCGATTGTCTCCGGTGCGATCGAGTTGAGGATGGTCTGGGTGATCTCGACACCGTCGAGGATGATGAGCGGCGTCTTGTTTGCGCCGAAAGTCGAGATACCGCGGATCCAGAAGTTGGCCCCGTCGGCACCCGGCTCGCCAGACGACTGTACCGATATGACACCGGCGATCTTGCCAGCGAACGATGAAGTGAGATTAGACGAGGTCATCTTCAGCGACGATGGCTTGACACTCTGTACGGCGCCAACAAGTGATTCCTTTTTCTGGATACCGAAGCCGACCACGACTACATCGTCGAGAGTCTCGGTGCGTTCGGCTAGGGTCACGACCTTGAGCTGCAGCAGCTGGTCGGCCGGAACTTTTTTGGTGTCGAAGCCGATGAACGAGAAAGTGACCTCTTTGGCTGATGCCGGAATGTCGAGCGAATAGTTTCCGTCAATGTCTGTCGTCGTGCCGATGGTGGTCCCTTCGACGAATATAGTGACGCCCGGTATGGGTTGGTTGTCTGTCTGGGATATGACGATTCCCTTGACAGTAATCTCTTTCGGCTGTGCCGAAACCTCAATGGCGCCGAGACCAAGCGGTAGCAAGAGGAAAATCAGATGTCGGAACTTGCTTGGGAGTCCCGTAATGAACGTTTTCATTTGGGTCGCATTTTTATTGTTCGATACCAAGGATCGGAAAGTCCGCCGTGCGGGCCGTCGCCCGCACGGCGGACTTTCCGGATTATCGTACCGGTGCGATACGCATCGCATTGATGTAGAAAAAACCGTTTTTATTATTGTTCTCAGGTCCGCTGGTGAGTGTAACGACGATGCTGCCGTCGGCCTTCGGTGCGACAGGCTTGCTGACGGGGGCGTGGGTCGTGTTGTTGGCGGCATTCGTCAGCAGCACCTCCGAACTCTGGCCGGTCACGGTGAACTGCGTCGAGAGATTGTCATCATGTTGTCCCCGACTGGCGAAGAAAGTGCAGACGTAGGTTTTCTGCGGGTCGAGTCCTTCGACGATCAGCTCGATCGGGCCGGTGACCTTCTTCTGGAATGCCTCACCCGTGTTGCCCCAAAACGAATCGGAACTAACCGTCGACGGCATTTCCAGATCGGTTGTCGTCTCTTTCGGACCCCTGGCATTCGGACCACCGAAAGCTTTGGACAGGCGCAGCGTCACGCCGGAGGTCTTACCTTCCGAGTCGGTCAGTTGCATGGGGTCGCGCTCCTCGTAAGAGGATATGCTGTTCCACGGTGCTGGTGAGGCGGTCGATCCGAAGTCGACGTAGTAGCCGTAGGGGGCTCCCTCCAGGTCGGGGTCAATCTTGTAGTCGGTCAATTCGGTGACTGCGCCGGGGGTCAGGACAGCCAGGTGGGCCGCCGTACGTGCAATTTCGGCCAGGTGATCTGAAACGGTTTCCGGTTTGTAGTCGTTGCGGGTGACGTCGCGTTCGAAGATCTTCTCGAACCATGTGCAGGCGGCGGTATAGCGGCCGTACGTGCGTTCTAGGTGGTAGCCGTCGCGGCAGAATGTGTCGCCTAGATAGGAGGTGCGCGCGTTTTGTATGGCCGTGCCCGACGGAATGACCGCATGGGCGTCGATCAGCTGGGCCGCCTGGTCATAGGCCGACACGATGGCCCGGTACATGTTCATCTGGTCTTTGTCGTATTTGACGAAGTCGGCGTGCGTGGACGAGGCGGCGTAAGCCCATGTCTGATGGAGAAGCAGTTTCATTTCCTTGTTGGTAGCGCGTGCGCGGACATATTCGGCCAAGGCCGGAAGCGAAGCTTCGAAAGTCGAGTAAATGCCAGACAGCCCGCTGACCTGTTGCAAGCTGATGTAGTCCCACGGCTCGTCAGCGAGGGCGGTGGCGAGACTAGTCGCGGGTGTCGAGGTCTTCGAGCCCTTAACCACCTTGCGATAGACGTAGACCGGCTTGTTCCCAGTGGCATTCTCCAGATGCATCTCCAGCGAGCAGCCGCCGATGTACATGTTGCCAACGATCAGATCGATGCCCTCGGCGTCGGCCAGTTCCCACAGGTATTGTTCCACGGCGTCTTCGGAAAAACTGTTGCCGATGGCCAGAATCCGGATGGTTTTCGGGGTGGCCGGTTTGACCGTCACGACACACTGCGCACGCAGGGCATCGTTTTGTTCGCAGGAGATCTCGATGATCGTCGTGCCGAGAGCGAGTGCCTTGATCTCGGCGCTTTGGTCGGGCAGAGGGGTGATGGAGGCTACCGCCGGGTTGGAGGAGGTCCACACGAACGTCGCCTGCGCGATATCCTGATCGCTGAATTCGGGAACGATCGAGCAGCTGTTGCCCAGCTCCATGCGGTACAGGGTCTTGTCCAGTTTTACCCAGTCGCGTTTCGTGATCTCAAGCAGCTGGCGCGAGCCATTTTCGGTATCGTCGGTGTTGCACGACGTTCCTGTGCACAGCATGGTCAGCAGCAACATCGCCCGCAGGAAGGTGCGGCGTATCTTTTCTGACGAATGATTGTTTTTCATCTGTTTGCAGCGTTTTTTTACGTTACGGAAAATGGCCGGGCTTACTTGTACGACGTATATTGCCGTCCAGTCGTGATGCGCTCTTCCCAGTAGACATTGCCGAACTGGTCGGTGATCTTGATCTTTTTGCGCGAGGTCTTGCTATTGGGAATGGCGCGGTAGAGGTTAGCCTTTTTCTTGTAGTAGTCGTAGTCGTATTTCAGCTCGTAGAGGATCCAGTCGCGTACGGAGCGGTCGTAGTCCGAGAAGCGCTCCATGGTTTTAGTCTTCACGTCGTCCTCGTAGAGTTCGACGGTCCACTCCTCGTTGCCTCTCCAGACGTTGGCCAGCACGTAGTTTTCCCAATCGGTGCCGGCCCACTGCTCGTAGCACGACGGGTCGTAGATGCGGGCCTGAAAGTCGTCGTCGTAGCGAGCGGCCTTATAGCGCCCGTTCTTGAGCGTGTTGCCCTCGATCAGGTATACGCCGTATCCGTTGGGCGTTCCGTCTGCGGCAATCGTGCCGTGCCAGTACATGCCGCAGGCGGCCGAGAGGATGTGCTCGTAGATTTTCTTTCCGAAGTCGGTGTGGATGTAGGTCTGACTGTAATGCGTGTGGCCGACGAACAGGTGGGCTTCGGCGAACTGCGAGATGAGGGCCAGCAGTTCGTTGCGGTGGGTGAACTGGGCGTCCTTGCGCACGGGGGTGTGCATGCACACGAAGATCATCTTGTCGCGCGGGACGAAGGAGAGATCCTGCCGCAGCCATTCGATCTGCTCGTCGGTCAGGTCGTTCGAGTATTTCTGATTGCCCGTATAGCGGACGTTGTCCATGACTACGAAGTGTACGTCGCCGAAGTTGAACGAGTAGTTGACCGGGCAGAAGGCCTCCTCGTAAGGACCTATCGAGCGCAAGTAGTAATCCTTGGCGCTCTCGTTCGACAGCACGGGGATCGTGCCGTCGTGGTCGTGGTTGCCGATCGTGTGGAAGAATGTGACGTGCATGTCGCGGAACAGCCCGGCGATCTCCTTGAACATCGAGGAGTTGTCTGCGCCGATGTCGCCCAGCGTGATGGCGATGCTGGGCAGCGTCTGCGCTTCGAGCGTGCTGTTGACGTCGGGGATGATCTCGTCGGCGAAACGCTTCATGTGGGCCTGCGTTTTCATCTGCGGATCGGCCATGGGGATGAATACGAACGACCGGGCGACCGGCTCGTCGGACTTGTAGAGCGTGAAATCCTGGCGCTGGGGGCCTTTGGCCGTGCGGTTCAGCCGGCGGAAGAAATCGGGTACGCCGTTGTTGTTGCACTGTATGCGGCAGTCTTCAGGGTAGGAGAAGAATACGTGGCGGGCATCGGCGTGACGGGTCAGCTGATAGACTCCGTTGCGGTCGGTGATGGTCGACGAATATCCGTCGCTGACGACGATGCCCTCGGCCGGGCTGTCGTCCGAATAAGCGATGCGGCCTACCAGGTCGCGGCCCTCCTCGACTTCGATGCTGAAGCCTCCGCCCGGACAAGTCTGCTCGTCCGGGGAGGTACATGCGACGGCTACGTACAGAAGCGTAGCCAGTAAAAAGATCCGTTTCATTGATGTCTTGTTTGTCTGATCGGTTAATTGTTGCCCTTGTTGCCGTAGGTGCAGCCGGTGACGGTCGTCGGATTGACCTCCAGACCGAAAATGCGGGTCATGAAATCCGTTTCGGTCAGCAGCGTGGCTTTCGAAATGCCGTAATCGGCCGCATGGTTGTCGTAGTTGCCGAATCCGCCGCCGATGACGCAGTTCGAGATGGTCGCCCTGCCGGACGCGCCGCTCAGGGCTACGATCGCGCCGATGGCTCCGGCGTTCTCAGCCGTCGCGCTGGGGTTGTCGAGGATTATGCCGTACTGCTCGCAATGGTCGATCGTGCCGGAGTGGTACTCCGAGACGATGCCGCCGAAGCCGATGTAGTTTCTGTCGACCTTCGAGTGCTTGGCTCCCATGTAGACGATGTTGCCGTAGTTGCGGCACGACGAGATCTTTGTGCTCGCCATCACGCGGGCGGCGATACCTGCCAGGTTGCAGTAGTTGTTGTTGTGGCGGGTCGCGATGATGTCGCCGCGGTTCGTGCAGCCCGAGACGGCTCCCTTGGTTTCGCCCACGATGCCTCCGGCTACGGCCTGGGTCTGCATGCGCGTGGTAATCGTACCCGTGTTAGTGCACCCTTCAATCGTCGTGGAGGCATTCGAGACGACGCCGGCGATGCCGCCGCAATGCTGGTAGGGCGATTTGGTGCCGATGACGTCGCAGGTGATTGCACCCGAGTTGGTGCACGAAGCGAGCTGGCTCTCCCGACCGATCGACTTCGTGTCGGGTTTCGTGGCCATCGAGCCGACGATGCCGCCCACGCCCGACGAACCGACCGCCGTGGCGTAGAGGTCGCCGCTGTTCGTGCAGCCGCTCAGGACGATGCCGATGTTGTCCGTTACGTATCCGATGATGCCGCCCAGATAGGTGCTCCTGTCCTCGGAACTCGTGACCGCATCGATAGCGGCCGTATTCCGGCAGTCGACATAGTTGATGGGGCTGGAGTTGTTGCCGTAGGAGGTGCCTGCGATGCCGCCTACCTGAAGCATGCGATTGCCGCTCGTGCCCTTGTTGATGCGGATGGCTCCGTTGTTGGTGCAGGAGGTGTAGGAGGAGACGTATGAGCGGCCCGTTATGCCGCCGATGAAAGCGGTGGAGAACGAGGCGGCCGAGAGCTCGACCACTGCTTCGGCGTCGTTAGTGCTGCGGATTATGCTGCACGTGGCGGCCTGACCGGCAATGCCGCCCAGTCCGTTGTATTTGTTTCCGGAGGATGCTTCGCTCTTCACGACTCCGAAGTTCGTACAGTCGCTGATGGTGGTGTTGGTTTCGGCCTTGCCGATGATGCCGCCCAGATAGATGTCCGTCGTGGGGGTGTATTCGGTCGGGAAGACGACGGTGCCGTAGTTGCGGCAGTTCGAGATCGTGGCGGTCTCTTTGTCGAGTTTGGCTCCGGCGATGCCGCCGCCGCTCACGAGGGCCGTGACGGTCGCCTTGCTGGTGCAGTTGTCAATGGTCGAGCCGTTGAGCAGCATGCCGACGAAGGAGCCCGTGTAATGTTTGCTTCCCGACGTAGCGGTAGAGGTGAACGCGCAGGAGGCGTCGAGCGTGAGATTGCGGATCGTGCCCGAGAGCTGGGCGAACAGTCCGATCATGGTCTCGACCGACGACGAGCAAACAAGGTTGCTGATGGTCTTACCGTTGCCGTCAAGCGTTCCGGAGAATGTGGGGATGGGGGTCCAGGCGATGTCGCTGAAGTCAAGGTCATTCTGGATAACGACAACCCCTTCGGCATTCTTCCAGTCGCCGCCGTCGGTATTGCCTTCGGCGATCGTCGCGGCGAAGTCGAGGAAGTCGGTCTGATTGAAAATACCTGCTGAGCGCGCGAAAGTCTGACCTGTGATAGGTTCGCAGAAATCGGAGTCGTATTCCTTGCCGCTGGGCGAGATGGACTTGACCTTGATCTGGTAGACGGTGTTCTGCTCGAGATCGGTCAGTGTGCAGAAGGTCGTCTCGGCGGTCGTTTCATGGAATTCGGTTTCGCTTTCAGTCTTGTAGGCGACCAGATAGGAGTCGGCGTTCTTGGCTTGGTCCCACTTGATTTGCAGCTGACTGGAGGCCACGCCCTCGGCGATCAGCGTTAGGTTTTCGGGCATAGAGACCTCCAATAGGTCGAGTGTCGTCACCTCGATTTGTTCGGACCATTCGGAAGAGTAGGCCGAATCGTATGACGAGTTGGCTCGGATGCGAATGAGGTAGGTGGTCAGTTTCTCAAGACCGGTCAACGTATGCTTGTTTGAGTAGCAGGTTTGCTCGAAGATCTCCTTGGGACGTTCCTTAGTCGCGAAGGATACCGTGTAGCTGGCTATGCTGCCTGTCTGCTGTTGAGAGGGGGGGGGGCCAGTTGAGGGTCAGCTGGTTGGATTTTACAGACCCCTGAGCAATCTCCAGCCCGGACGGAGCGGTGAGCTTGATCGGAATCTTTTCGGGCGGTCTGTTCAGCACGTCGCTGTCGTCGCTGCACGAAACGGCTGCGAAGAACAGAAGTAGCCCCAGAAGAGATAAATGCTTCATAGTGGTTGTTGTTAAGTGGTTGTTGTTAAGTGGTTTGTATCGTTTTGAGCAACTGATATCGATAATTTTTATTCAAATATAGGGGTAAAGATAGACAAAAGTCACATAAAAACAAACTAAATATATGCTTTTGTAATACTTTTTTTATTTTTCTACGTCTATGTTTGTTTTTCTTACGCTTTTTATACTCTACTCTGTGTGCAGATGGAGCTACGGCCGTCTAGTGAATCCGATGATCGGGGACAGTGTTGCGACGGCTCGAAGACGGGCGATCTCGATAAATCGTACCGAAGCCGATTTCAACATTCGACTCTTTCCGAAATCTATATTTATAAAAGGTAACTACATACAACTTTACACAAAAAATATTTAGAGCAAGGTAAACTA
Organism: uncultured Alistipes sp.; assembly: GCA_944320985.1. Lineage (GTDB taxonomy): Bacteria > Bacteroidota > Bacteroidia > Bacteroidales > Rikenellaceae > Alistipes. The sequence goes on from CALUJN010000004.1 coordinate 14,447, forward strand.
TTTGTCTTTTAAGATTTATGGTATATCTTTGTTATATATACTCATTTGAATCAGTAGTTGAAAATAAGGTATAAAAATGCGATGGCTACCTTTCCCATCGTATGAATTAGCAGTCCGCAAGGAGAGCGGCACTTTGAAGCTCTTTGAATATTTGTTTTTTCGTTCAGCCAACTGAATAGCGCTTCAATGGGTTCCCTGACAGATGAAACGGCTTGAGAATAAATGTCATCAGCGGCCTTACTTCTCTGCCTCTCTTCTTCAGGAGCCCCTTTGATTGACTTGACGGGAGCGTAGAACTCATTGGCCTTATCGCGTCTTTTCTGCTCCCAGTAGTCATTGCTTCGGTATATCTTGTCAGCGAAGATCTTCTTGTTGAAAAGATCCGGCATGCATTCGCTCTGGAAGACCTTCAGGTCATTCTCGGAGGCAGGAGAGAGCGCTATCTGGCACGGATGAGGAAGATGCCCTTTCCTGCGATATCCTACCATGTGAAGCTTTAGTCCATGATAGTACAGGTTCTTGGTGGAACAGTATCCTTTGTCAGCGATATCTCTGGCGACCTTGCCTGTACGGTTTCTTCCGCAGCATGTGATTATCGGCATCGAGTCAACAATCACGGTATCATCCTGACAGTCAGAAGGCCTGAACATCCTTAATAACTGCGAGGACAGTTCCCTAACAGCACCGGCCATCCTGTTGAGACGGTAATTGAATGTCTGATAGGACACCAGGTTCGGGAACCAGTCGCGCAAGTACTCTTTAGCGAAGTTGTGAATATCCTTGATGAGGGTGTACTTCTGCTCATGACCGACAAAGAAATAAATCGTGAGGATTTCCTCGTCGAAGAACAACGGTTTCGAATTATTGCTGTATCTTTGGCAATGGTATTTGAGGCTTTGTTCGTACATATCGCAGATATACATATAGATTTTTATTAGTCTATACTCTTTGTCCTTGGGAATCATAACAAGCAAAAAATAGGGGTATTTTTTTACTTTAAGTTACTGATTTCCAATGGTTTTGCAAGTATTTTTATCCCTTAATTTTCAAATATTTACAACTAATTCCGAGGCTTAAATGACCTCAGTTAAACTTATAAATCACAGCAGTTCAACTGCTGATTGGAATTACTCACAAAAAATATCTATAAAGACATTTCTAAATCCCAGGAATGAGAATTAGATTTTCGTCCCGGATGACAAATGCGAATCAGCCAGGTCAAAAAAATAAGCCTTGCAGACTGAATCCTCGCTC
>CALUJN010000005.1 GCA_944320985.1 uncultured Alistipes sp.
CCGTAACTGGGAGGAGCTGATGGCGGCCCTGCGCCGCGAAGGTATTGCCACGGAGTTCCGGATGCGCGGAGGCACTTCCGACGTGCAGGGGGTCGTGTTTGCAAAAAACGGCTACCCGTTCAACGGCTCGAAGATCGACCGGCAATTCAGCTATTCGAAAATCGACACCGCACTGGAATGGAACCGCCGACAGGCGCATGCTCCCGAACGCCAATCGGCTCCGACCCTGACACCCTCGTTCAGCTACCTGCTGGACGATTTGCTGCGTCCGAGGTTTGATCCCGACGAGGCGGAACAAACCCAGCAGGAACAACAGCGCAGACGCCGCGGACGACGACGCTAACCTCTCTGAAAGCATGGGCCTGGTCCTAAAAGAATCAGTAGTCCGCCGGATCATCGTTGAGTTTCGGGCCGACAACCCGGCCAGAGCGGGGCGGGCGCTGACGAAGGACCAAAAGGAAACGGCGGCAGAGCATACGCTCTGCCACCGTTCGTCATGCGGGGATGTGCCCTGCTGCGGCTGCCGGATCAGAACACGAGTATAGGCCGGGGCAGGCATGGGTCGTTTCGGTTGCCCTTTATTGCTACATTCGGTTTATCGGGAGTTATAAACTGATGTATTGCTGTATTATTCTCTCCACTTACTGCTGTTGATGACCAGTACGACATGTATTTATAGGAGAGTGGAACTATACGAGCCTGGTAATCGGGCCAACCGGAGGAGTAACCGTTGACGGCCTCCAAGCGTTCGTCCAAATAGTTGATATTGGTACGCATGTAGGCAAGTTGTCCGATGGAGGGCAGGAACCAGCCGCTGGTACCTGCAGGAGCTTTCAGCAACTTCTGCCATGTGTAGTCTCTGCCGTTGACACTTCCGTCATAGTCCCAATTGCGATATCCGTAGATTTCACATACCCATGCTGCCTGGAAATGGCGCATCTCAAAGCCTTCGCCTGCATGGTCCTTCACGAAGTTGTGAATCCCCTGGCAGTTGGCATATCCGTTCCAGTTATACTGATTGGTAGAGATATAACTGTCAAGATCATATATATAATCTCCTGCACCACCTGGTCCGATCAACCATGCCGGGCGATCAGCTGTTGCACTATCTCTCGTTCCGGTCGCATTGGTTATGGCTATTGCATAGCCGTTTACATTGCCGGAAATGGTAGGACCTCCCTCGGTAAGGGCTTTCGTATAATCCGAGTTGTCGGTAGCATGTCTGCCGGCATAGATGACGATGCCGATAATCCGTTTATCCGAACCTTTCAATGGTTCAATTGTTTCAGCCTCATATGTTCCGTCGGGATAGAGCTTGCGCAGGCCGCCGTCGCTCCATGTGCCGTCAGCGTAATAGTAGTCGCCTAACTTCAGGTCATCAGCTGCGTATTCTGTGAAATCCTCCGTCCAGCCATTCGCCGTGCTCGGGGCAGCGAGGGTGATGTTGCTGTTCTCTTTGAACACCTTGTTCGCGAAGGTCTTCTTGTACCACACTCCGTTATATCTCACCTTGAGGTTGATGTCGTTGCCCGAAACGATGGTCGGAGTAGGTAACCCGTATATTGTGGCAGTACCGTCTTCACGGCCGGAACGAAGGATTACCGCATATTTAAATTCCAGATCAGCTGTATTAGTATTGTACAGGGAGACACGTTGCATTCCCTCTACGATAAGTTCCTTCCCTCGGCCGATACCTGTAAAGGTCATGCGCCCTTGCGGGTGCTGGTCGAGATTGAGCGTAATGGTAGCCACGCCGCCTTCATCCACCTTGTAGCTGCCCGACTCTGTGTAGGCGACATCGCCGTGCTCGATGGCTAAGTGGCCATAAATATTCAATTCACCTCTTTCTGCATAGATGCCATACAAAAAATCAGGATTATCGGGAATGGAGGAATTCATCTGAACGACCCATTCACCGCCGGTATAGGTGGCTGTATTTTTGACAGCTCCCTGAACCCCAAAATAAACCACGTCTCCATCTTCCCATTCGCTTTTTGGGGCACGGGTCTCCGCGTCGCCTTCGTAGCCGCCGCGGGATACGTTGAAGATAATCCGGGTCGGGGTGATGCCCTCCTGCGGGGTTTCCAACGAGGCAACATCGTCCTTGCTGCACGCCGCTGCGGCAAGGCACAGGCCTGCGGCGGCCATCCACCGCAAGGCTTTCGGTATGATATTGTGTTTCATATTGCAATTTTTGAATTAAACGGTTCATTTACCAATTTTCCTCCGGACCGTATCCACCGAACTCGATACCGACTTGATCGGCCGACACCGTGACGGTGCAGGTGCCCTTCTTGGTGGGGTCGACTACGGAGGTGGCGGTGATTGTCACCGTGCCCACTTTGTCCGTGGCGGTCACCGTGCCGGTGGCGTCGACCGTGGCGATGGTCTCGTCGCTGCTCGTCCAGGTCACGCCCGTGTCGGTACCCGAACCGGAGACCTCTACCGTCGCCTTGAGGGTATAGCTCTTTTTCTTGCCCAGGGTTAGGGTGGCCGGTTCCACGGTCACCTTCTTCACAGAAGGAAGGACACTCACTTTACATGTAGCGGTTTTTCCGCCGTCCTCAGTGGTGACGGTGATGGTGGCCTCGCCGGCCGCAACGCCAGTTACCTTGCCATTGTCATCAACGGTGGCAACAGCCGTATTGCTCGACTTCCAGGTCACATTCTTGTTGGCGGCATCGGAAGGGGCTACGGTGACCGTCAGAGTCTCGCTGCCCCCGACAAGAATATTCGTTTCGCTCTTGTTGAGTTTTACGCCCGTAACCGCTACGGAGGTTTCGCTGACGGTTACCTTGCAGGTAGCGGTTTTACCGCCGTCCTCGGTAGTAACAGTGATGGTGGCCTCGCCAACCTTCACGCCCGTAACCTTGCCGTTGGCATCGACGGCGGCGATCTCCGGCTTGTCGGATTTCCACGACACATTCTTGTTCGCGGCATCCTTCGGGGATACCGTTGCCGCAAGCGTCTCGCTCGCCCCAACCAGAATGGAGATCGAGCTCTTGTCAAGCGTCACACCGGTGACTGTAACTGCCGGGGGGTGTAGGCTCCGGCTCCTCATTTTTACTGCACGACCAGAGACCGGTCGTCAACAACACGGCCGCAACCAGCAGCGCCGCATCTCTGAACAGATTGTTTCTCATTTTCCCATGTTTTTTATTCCGACAAGAGTCGCCAGGTGATTGAGAATGCTTCAACAACCTGACGACCCTTGTCTGAACTGTTTTTTTATTTTCCTTATCGACCGGCTACTTGCCGTTTATGATTTCGAGCCAGCCGTCGATCTTGCGCAAGGCCTCCTGCGCGAGCTCCTTTTCACGTCCTTCCTGCGCTTTGGCCAGGTGCCTGCGGGCGGATTCGGCATCCTTTCGCATGAGGGCGGCGTTGGCGGCGTTCAGGTTCGATACCGGGTCGTCGGGATATACCTCCACGGCCTTCTCGAACACCTTGATGAACTCCTCACTGCCCGGTTCGAAGGTCTCCGCCACACGGTACATCTCTTCGAGGCTCAACTGTCCGGGATCGCTTTGGAATAACTCCCTGGACTCGTCGAGCGTGAAGTTGCGGATCGTATAGTCGATCGTGTAGTCGGTGCGGCGAAGGGCAGGATAGATCCTGTCAAGCAACTCCCGATAGGGCGCCCCGTCTGCAATCTGGCGCAGCCGGGCCTCGCGCAGGTCGTAATCGGAGATCTCCCGGTCCCGGATGACGGCGAGCAACGCCTCTTTTTCGGCCAGGTCGGAAGCGGCGACCAGTCTCTCGAGACCTTCCCAGTCCTCGGGCACGGAGGAGGTCGAGAATGGCACCTCTCCGAAGTTCCCCGTCTTTTTCAGGTACTCCACAAGCGACTCGACCCGGCGCCGGGCAAGGCGGGCATTGAGTTCGTAGGCGCCTTCGGGCGAGGCATAGCCGATGATGCTCACGCCGGTGATGGTTGCGAACCGGTTCGAACGGACGGCCGCGAGCGTATGGCCGATCTTGGCGAGTTCCGCGCGGTTATTGCGGTAGTCGGGATTGATGTCGGTGCTGCTGACGGCGAAATCGACAAACGAACTGCCGCTCTCCTGGCGGGCCTTCACCTCCTCGTATGCCGGAGCGATATAGGCTACATCAGGGACAAAGGCGGCCA
>CALUJN010000006.1 GCA_944320985.1 uncultured Alistipes sp.
AAGAAGAAGGCGAAGACCATGTTGTCGATGAAGATCGACCGGATGAAGATATTCAATGATTCCATATGCTACCCTCCTATTTTTCCTGTAAGTCCTTGTTGCGCGAACGGTGCACCCAGATGATGCATCCCACGATGATCAGCGCCATCGGCGGGAACAGCATCAGACCGCAGTTCGAATAGAAACCGCCTTCGGCCATGTACCAGCTCTCGGGGATGATCCGGAAGCCCAGCAGGCTGCCCGAACCGAACAACTCGCGGAAGAAGGCCACGATGACCAGAATCATGCCGTAGCCCAGACCGTTGCCGATACCGTCGAGGAACGAGGCCCAGGGTTTGTTGCCCAGCGCGAAGGCCTCCACGCGTCCCATCACGATACAGTTCGTGATGATCAGTCCCACGTAGACCGACAACTGTTTCGAGATCTCGTAAACGTAGGCCTTCAGCACCTGATCCACAAGGATCACCAGTGCGGCGATCACGACCAGCTGCACGATGATGCGGATACGCGCCGGCACGCCGTTGCGCAGCAGCGACATCACCAGATTCGAGAAGGCCGTGACGACCGTCACGCTCAGTGCCATCACAATGGCCGGTTTGAGCTGTACCGTGACGGCCAGTGCCGAGCAGATTCCCAGAATCTGCACGATAACCGGGTTGTTCGCGGAGAACGGGCCCGTCAGATATTTCAAGTTGTTACTCATGGCTTTCAGCATTTTCTTCGTTTGACACTTCCGCAGCAGCGGCCTCCGGGGCCTGTGCAGCCTGGCGTTTCGACTCCAGCAGCGGCAGATAATGCTCCAGGCTGTTGCGCAGCATGGCCGTCACGCCGTCCGAAGTTTTCGTTCCGCCCGTGATGGCATCCACCTCGTGCGCAGGATCCTTGGCACCTCCCTTACGGAGCGTCACCGACACGAACTCGTCCCCTTCGAAGATCGTCTTGCCGACGAAGTTCGCCTGGTATTTCGGCGTGGAGATCTGGGCGCCCAGACCCGGGGTCTCACCCTTGTGGGCCATGATGATGCCGGCGATGGTATTCATGTCCTTCTCCAGGGCCACATATCCCCACACGGGGCCCCACAGGCCCATACCCGTCACGGGAATCACCACGCGGCCGTCCTTGGACTCGAAGATCGGGAACTTCCCGGCGGCAAAGGCCCCCGGAAGGTCGTTCAGCAGCGCGAAGACATCCTCGCCCTCGACGCGCGCCCCGGTGTTGTCAATCACATAGGCGTCGATCACATCTTCATATTTCACCGTCTGGATCAGATCCTCGGCTGCAACGCCCTGTTTCTGGGCGTCGCCCGCGTAGAGCGACAGCAGGATCGATTTCTTCTTCTCGTTGAGTTCGTTCTCGTACTGGCGTTTCTGGAGCCCCAGGGCGGCCAGCGCCAGCAGCGTGGCCACGATGACGACCATCACCGTCGAGTAGAGAACAATATAGGCGTTGTTGTCCGTATCGCTGAACAGGCCCTTCTTCTTCGGAGCCGCCGCGTCGGCCGACTCCTTCAGTTCGGTAAACTCCGATGCCGGAGCCGCGCAAACGGGACACGTTGCGGGTGCGGCATCCCCTTCGTGGATATAGCCGCAGACGTTGCATTTGAATTTTTTCGTTGCCATAGCTCCCCTATTTTGCGAGTTTCACACGTTTCTTGCGCCGCGAGATGTTGGCCTCGACCACGAAGTAGTCAACCAGCGGTGCCAGCGCATTCATGAAGAGGATCGAGAGCATCATACCCTCGGGATAAGCCGGGTTCACCACGCGGATCAGCACGGCCAGCGCTCCGGTCATCAGACCCACGATGTATTTGCCCTTGTTGGTCTGGGCCGAGGTCACGGGATCCGTAGCCATGAAGACCGCACCGAAGGCGAAGCCGCCCACGATCAGATGCCACCATGCCGGATACTCCGTTACGCCCAGAGCCTGGAAGAGGTAGCCCATGGCCAGTCCGCCGACGAAGACCGAGAGCATCGTGCGCCACGAGGCGATACCCGTAAAGAGCAGAATGGCGCCACCGATCAGAATGGCCAGCGTCGAGGTCTCACCGAACGAGCCGGGGATCATGCCCAGGAAGGCATCCAGCGGCGAATAGGTCATCGTACCGGTCGAAGCGAGCTGCTCGAGGGCCGTGGCACCGGTGATACCGTCGACCTGCGCACCCATCATCGTCCAGTTCGAGTACCAGACCGTCTCGCCCGACATCGAGGGCGTATAGGCGAAGAAGGCGAAGGCGCGGGCCAGCAGCGCCGGGTTGAAGACGTTCATGCCCGTACCGCCGAAGACCTCCTTGCCGAAGATCACGGCAAAGGCCGTCGAGAGGGCCACCATCCACAGCGGCGTCGAAACCGGAAAGATCATCGGGATGAGAAGTCCCGTGACGAGGAAGCCCTCGTTGACCTCATGTCCGCGCACCTGCGCGAAGTAGAACTCGATGGCCAGACCCACGATGTACGACACGCACACCATCGGCAGGACACGCACCAGTCCGTAGAAGAAGGCCTGGAAGCCCTCCAGACCCACCTGCGAGCCCGTCCACCAGCAACCGAACAGGAAGGCCGGCATCAGCGCCAGCACCACGACGATCATCGTACGCTTCATGTCGTTGCAGTCGCGGATGTGCGCACCCTTCACCGTCGTGGTGTTCGGTACGAAGAGGAACGTCTCGAATGCATCGAACGTCGACTCCAGGAAGCCCAGTTTCCCGCCTTTCGAGAACGTGGGCTTGATTTTATCCATGAATTTGCGAAGTCCCATCTTTAAGCCTCCTTGATCATTAAGTTAATACCGTCGCGGATAATCTGCTGGATGTCGGTCTTCGAGGGATCGACGAACTCGCACAGGGCGAAGTCCTCCTCCGTCACCTCGTAGATACCCAGGTTCTCCATCTTGTCGATATCGCCCGCCAGGCATGCCTTCAGCAGGTACATCGGATAGATGTCCATCGGCAGATACTGCTCGTAGAGACCCGTCACCACGAAAGGACGCTCTCCGCCGTTCATGTTCGTATCCAGATCGTAAGCCTTGCGCGGGCAGAGCCACGAGAAGTAGGCCCGCGATACGGAGAATTTCTTGAAGCGCGGCATGGCCCAGCCCAGCAGCTCGTACTTGTTGCCTTCGGGGATGGCCGTCAGCTGGTTGGCATAGAAGCCCAGGAAGCCCTCCGGCGACGTTTTCGTTCCGGTCAGCACGTTGCCCGAGATGAAGCGGACCGCGTCGCCCTCCTTCTGAGCCTTGACATTGCCCGCAACGATCGAATCGACCTTCGCTCCGCCGATGACGCGCACGTACTGCGGATGTTCGATCTCCGAACCGGCCACGGCGATGATCTTCGTCATGTCGACCTTTCCTTCGTTGAACAGCCGTCCGATGATGGCCAGATCCTGGATATTCACCGTCCAGACCAGATCGCCCTTGTTGATCGGGTCGATGTGGTGGATCTGCACGCCCACGTTACCCACGGGGTGCTTGCCGGCAAAAGTGTGCAGTTCGACACCCTTGAGCTTCGGCATGGCGCCTTCGTGCCCGGCGAACATCGAAAGGTGTACATGACCCGGGGTGAGTTTGCGCATCACCTCGATACCGGTCTGCAGGTTTTTCTCTTCGTTCTTCAGCACGAAGTTGTAATCCGGAGCCTGGGGCGCCGAGTCGAACGCCGAGATGAAGACGGCTTTCGGCGTTTCGGCCGGATTCGCAATGATGCCGTAGGGACGCTGGATAAGCATCGGCCACAATCCCGAACGGAGCAACAGTTCGACAATCTCCTCGCGCGAAGCCTTGGCCGGCGACGGAACCGTGAACGTCTCGTACTCCTGCACGGAGTCCGGCGTCACCGTCACCGAAAGCACCTTGCGCTTCTCGCCGCGGTTGATGGCCGACACCGTACCGCTGACGGGCGACGTGAAGAGGACCCGTTCGTTGAACTTGTTGAAGAACAACGCCGTTCCAGCCTTCACCCGATCGCCTGCCTTGACCAGCAGTTTGGGTGTCACACCCTCGAAATCCAGCGGTGAGAGGGCATACTCCGAAGCCATCGGCGCCGTGGCCAACGTCTCCTGGGGTTTGCCCACCAGATTGATGTCTAAACCCTTGCGTAATGTAATGATTTTCGACATGTTGAAAGATTTTGAGTTATTTGTGTGTTTGGTTTTTCCTTCTTTTCTTCCTCGTCCGCGCACTTCGGCCCCCTTGGAGGCCTGCCCCGTCCCGGAGACTCCACCGTCATATCCGGCCCGGAATTCGTCCGCAGTATCTGTCCGCGGGGACCCCGCCGTCATATCCGGCCCGGAGGCTCATCCGGCACAGGCCGATTCTGTTAGCAAACTAACAACAATATCGCGTGCGAAAGTACAAAATTTTTTCCGATTAATGCCATGCCATGAGTCATTATTTCCTAAATTAACTTAAAAATTTCTATTTTTGCTCCGGAAATGGTCCCGTACGTCAACATACACACCCACCGTCCGACAGGTCGCGGCATCGAGCTCCGCACTGCGGGCATACACCCCTGGCAGGCCGACCGGCAGGCCGTGGAGGCGTTTGCAGCCCGGTTCGGCTCCACGGCGGAAGGCCCAAGGGCGGACCGTGCGGTACCGGCGGGCGGAGACGACGAGGCGAACAGTGTGATGCCGGCGGATGGAGACGGCAGAGTGAACGGCGTGGTGCCATCGACCGGAGACGACGAGGCGAACAGTGCGATGCCGACGGGCGGAGACAGCGAGGTGAACGTTGCAATGCTGGCGACCGGAGACGGCGAGGCGAACAGCGCGGTGCCGTCGGACAACCGGGCAATCCAGGCCATCGGTGAAATCGGCCTCGACTATGCCTGCACAAAAGACCGGGCAACCCAACTCGACGTACTGCGAAGGCAATTGGAGCTCGCATGCCGTATGGGACTGCCCGTCGTGCTGCATTGCGTCAGAGCCTTCGAACCGCTGATGCGCGAACTGACCGTCTGCGAACCTCGTGCCGTCATCTTCCACGGATTCATCGGATCCCCGGAACAGGCCCGCCAGGCCCTCGCAAGAGGTTACTGCCTCTCGTTCGGCGAGCGGACGTTCGCCTCGCCGAAGAGCCTGCGGGCGTTGCGCGAAACGCCTCTCGGACAGCTCTTCTTCGAGACCGACGACGCTGCCGTGGCCATCGAGGAGATCTATGCCCGGGCGGCCGAGGCTCTCGGCATGCCGGAAGAGAGGCTGAAACGGGCCACACTGGAGAATTATGAACGCATATTCGGAAAAAGAAATGGATAACTGGCTGGAGAGAACCGAGCTGTTGCTGGGCGACGAGAAGCTCGGCCTTCTGAAACGCGCCCACGTGCTGGTGGTGGGGCTCGGAGGCGTCGGGGCCTATGCCGCCGAGATGGTGGCGCGGGCCGGCGTGGGGCGAATGACCTTGGCCGATGCCGACACGGTCTCGACGACGAACATCAACCGGCAACTCGTAGCCCTGCACTCGACCGTCGGACGGCCGAAGGCCGAGGTGCTGGCCGAACGCCTGCGCGACATCAACCCCGCAATCGAACTGGAGGTCGTCAACCGCTACATCCGCGACGAGGAGACCTACCGGCTGCTCGATGCTGCGGCATACGACTACGTCGTCGACGCCATCGACACCCTCTCGCCCAAACTGGCCCTCATAGCCGCCGCACTTGAACGCCACCTGCCGCTGGTCAGTTCGATGGGCGCCGGGGCCAAGATGGACCCCACGCGGCTGGAAATCGCCGACATCTCGAAGACCCATCACTGTCCGCTGGCCCACATGCTCCGCAAACGGCTCCACAAACTCGGCATCCGAAGCGGTTTCCATGCCGTTTTCTCCCCCGAGCCGATACGCGAAGGGGCCATGATTCTCTGCGAGGAGCAGAACAAGAAGTCGAACGTCGGGACGATCTCCTACCTTCCGGCGCTGTTCGGCATCGGCTGCGCCTCGGTGGTCATCCGGGGGCTGATCGGAGAGCTCGACACGCCGCCGCGGTCCGGGATTCCGGGTCCTGCCAACACCCCGGCACAAAGAGGACCAAAGAGCCGGACGGTGCAAGAGACACCGGCAGGAAGCACCCCCGCCGCACAAGATCCCGCCTAACTATTTGAAAACCGATAAACGACATGAAACCGAACATCGTCTTTCTGGATGCATACTCGCTCGGCGGCGCCGACCTCTCGGCCATCCGCACGCTGGGCAACTACACCTCTTATGATACGACCCGTCCCGAGGAGGTCGTCGACCGCTGCCGCGAGGCCGACATCGTCATCACCAACAAGGTGGTGCTCGACCGCACGGCCATCGAACGCCTGCCCCGCCTGCGGCTGATCTGCGTTGCCGCCACGGGGACGAACAACATCGACCTGGCGGCCGCCGCCGAACACGGCATCGCCGTCAGGAATGCCGTGGGCTATTCGACCCATGCCGTGACGGAGACGACCGTCGGCGCCGCTCTCGCACTGCTGCGGCAGGTGGTCTACTACGACCGCTACACGAAGGAGCACTACGCCTGTGCCGAGCGACAGTTCCATTTCGGTCGCACGACGCGCCAGCTGTACGGATCCCGCTGGGGAATCATCGGACTGGGAAATATCGGCCGTAACGTCGCCCGCGTGGCCGAAGCCCTCGGATGCGAGGTGGCCTACACCTCCACGTCGGGCGTCGTACGCGAGGAGCCCTACCCTGCCAAGCCGCTCGACGAACTGCTCGCATGGGCCGATGTCGTCTCGATCCACTGCCCGCTCACGGAGCACACGCGCGGTCTGATCGGAGCCCGCGAACTGTCGCAAATGAAGCCCTCGGCCCTGTTGATCAACGTGGCACGCGGCGGCATTGTCGACGAAGCGGCGCTTGCCGCGGCGCTCGACGCCGGACAGTTGGCCGGTGCCGCGCTGGATGTCTTCGTACATGAGCCCCTCGAGGTGGGCAATCCCCTGCTCGCGATCCGCGAACCCGAGCGTCTGCTGCTCTCGCCCCACAACGCCTGGTCGCCCGTCGAGGCGGTCGAGGTGCTGGTGGAGTGCATCGCTCGGAACATCCGCGAAAACTGGAAAAACGACTGACCATGGAGACGACAGCAACCACCCTGCCGACGCCCGACGAACGCCGGCAGCGGGTTTTCGACTGGCTCGATGCCCACGCAATCCGTTACACGTGGTATGAGCATCCCGAGGCCCCGACCATCGAGATCGCACGCCAATACTGGCACAACGACGGTTCGAAGCACTGCAAGAACCTCTTCTTCCGCAACCACAAGGGCGACCGCCACTACCTCGTCTCGTTCGACTGCGAGCAGGCGCTGGCGATCCACGATCTGGAGCACCGGCTCCGGCAGGGCAAACTCTCCTTCGCCTCGGAGCAGCGCATGGAGCGCTGGCTGGGGCTGCGCCCGGGGTCGGTCTCGCCTTTCGGGCTCATCAACGACCCGGCGAACCACGTACATCTCTTCCTCGACGCCCATTTGCGGGAATACCCCTCGCTGTCGTTCCACCCGAATGACAACCGTGCCACGGTAGTCATCCCGCAGGAGGAGTTCACGCGTTACCTCGCTGCCGTCGGGAACAGCTACGAATATCTCGACCTCTATTAGACAGACAACCTGCACCGGAGGCCCGAAGCATTGAAAAAGGAGGATTCCGCCAGGTGCGGAATCCTCCTTTGACATTCAGGAACGGCTACTTGCCGAGCAATTCGGCCAGTTTTTCCTTCAACTCCTCTCCCCTCAGACTACGAGCCACGATCGTGCCGTCGGGGCCAAAAAGGATGAAATGCGGAATGCCGCTGATGCCATAGAGATCGAGCGGGATCCGCCCGGCATCGAAGATCTGCGGCCACGGAAGGTCAAGGTCCGCGACAGCCTGCAACGTGGCGTCGCGGCGGTCCGACACAGCCACACCCACAATGTCGAGCCGGCTGCGGTCGTAACGATCCCACACCTCGCGAAGCGTCGGCATCTCCCCGCGGCAGGGTCCGCACCACGAAGCCCAGAAATCGACCAGCACATACTTGCCCCTGCCCACGTAGTCCGAGAGCGATACGGCCGTCGAATCGGACGCTCCCGTCGGGATCGTAAAGTCGACGAACGGCCTGCCCTCGGCGGTTCTGCGCTGCGCTGCGAAGGTGGCGGCCATCCTTTTCACCGGTCCGAAGTTCCGGGCATACTCCGATGACGGGGCATAAAGTTGCTCGAACTCGTCGGCCGTGCGCGCGATGAAAGCCCAGTTCCACAGTGCCGTGGCGCCGACGGCGTCGTTACGCGAGACATACCCCTGGAGAAGCTCTCCGAAGCGGGCGATTCCGGCATCCAGCACCTCGTCGAGGCGTGCCTGCCGCCTCTTCGGATCGAGAGTCGAATCGGACCTGATAGCCGAGCGGCGAGCGTTCAGCTCGTTCATCAGCGTATCGAACTGCGCCTGATAGGCCATCCTGGCGTCATTGAGCGGCGTGCCTCCGGCCACGTGCCGGTCCATATAGACCTCGATCCGGCCGGGCTCGAGGATCAGGTTGGCATACTCCCCTCCAAGGTCGATGCGCCGGATCGAGTCCCGGGAAACGCTTCCCGTAAAGGAGAAGCGTCCGTTGGCGACCACCGCGCTGTCGACGACCGATTCGTTCTGGTAATCGAACAGGTAGGCGGTCTGCCCATTGTACGAGGGATCGACCTCGCCCTCGATCGTATAGCTCCGGTCTCCGGCGCACGAAGCAATCACAAGGGCCGACAATGAGTAAAACAGGAAACGTGTTTTCATGATGTTCGGGTAAGCAACGGCATATTCGGAATCTGCAAATAAAATCGGGACCGATCCTCCGACCGATCCCGATATTGGACGTCCGATTGCGGGCGGTTATTTCATCTCGACGAGCGCCTTGCCGGTCATCTCCTCGGGCTGCGGAAGGCCCATCAGTTTCAGCACCGTCGGAGCCACGTCGGCCAGAATGCCGCTGTGAACAGCCTTCACACGATCCGAAACCACCACGATGGGTACCGGATTCAACGAGTGTGCCGTATTGGGCGTACCGTCCGGGTTGATCGCATTGTCGGCATTCCCGTGGTCGGCGATCATCACCACCTCGTAGCCGTTGGCCTTGGCAGCCTCAACGACCTTCTCCACGCAGCCGTCGACCGCCTTCACGGCCTTGACGATGGCCTCGTAGACGCCCGTATGGCCCACCATGTCGCCGTTGGCGAAGTTCAGGCAGATGAAGTCGAACTTCTGCTCGTTCAATGCAGCAACCAGTTTGTCAGCAACTTCCGGAGCCGACATCTCGGGCTGCAGGTCGTACGTGGCCACCTTCGGCGAGGCAACCAGAATACGCTCCTCACCCTCGAACTTGTCCTCACGGCCTCCGTTCAGGAAGAAGGTCACATGGGCATATTTTTCGGTCTCGGCAATGCGCAGCTGCTTCAAGCCCTGCTTCGAAACCCATTCGCCGATCGTATCGGGCACATCGGCCTTGTCGAAGAGGATGTGCAGACCCGTGAACTTGGCATCGTACGGCGTCATGCAGCAGTAATACAACGGCATGGTATGCATCCCGGCTTCGGGCATATCCTGCTGCGTGAGGACGATCGTCAGCTCCTTGGCGCGGTCGTTCCGGTAGTTGAAGAAGATCACCAGATCGTTCTCCCGGATCAGACCCATCGGCTGGCCGGCCTCGTCGACATGCACGATCGGCTTGATGAACTCGTCCGTCACGTCGGCATCGTACGACTTCTGCACGGCGGCAACCATATCCGTATCGTGCTCGCCAACGCCCTCGACCAGGGCGTCATAGGCCACCTTCACACGCTCCCAGCGCTTGTCGCGGTCCATGGCGTAGTAGCGGCCGATCACCGTGGCGATCCGACCGCCCGTCTTCGCGAGGTGCTCCTCCAGCTCGGCGATGAAGCCCTTGCCGCTGTGCGGGTCCGTATCGCGGCCGTCCATGAAGCAGTGGACGTACGTGCGCTCCGAAACACCGTACTCCTTGGCGATGTCGCACAGCTTGAAGAGGTGCTCGAACGACGAATGCACGCCGCCGTTCGAGGTCAGGCCCATGAAATGGACGCCGACGCCCTTCTCCTTCGCATATTCAAAAGCCTTGACGATCTCGGGATTCTTCAGAATCGAATTGTCGCGGCACGCCCGGTTGATCTTCACCAGATCCTGGTAGACGACACGACCGGCACCGATATTGAGGTGTCCCACCTCCGAGTTGCCCATCTGACCATCCGGAAGCCCGACGTTCTCACCGTCGGTACGCAGTTCGGCATGGGGATACTTTTCGGTCATTGCCGAGATATAGGCCGGGTGTACCGTCGAAATGACGTCCGCCTTGTCGTGGTGGCCGTTGCCCCAGCCATCGAGGATCATCAATAATACCTTGTTGCTCATATCTCTCTTGTTTTTTGATTGTTACTTCAATTGTGCCGCGATCAGCTCCACGGCCTTGTCGATGGCGGCCTGCAGTCCGTCGGCCTTCTTGCCGCCGGCCGTGGCGAAGAATGCCTGGCCGCCTCCGCCGCCCTGCATCAGTTTCGCAGCCTCGCGAACCACCGCTCCGGCATTCACACCCTGCGCCGTGATCTCCTCGCCCAGCATCACCGTCAGCGTCGGCTTGCCCTCGAAGAGCGAGCCCATGACCAGCACCAGACGCGGCAGGCGCTGCCGCAAATTGTAGGCCAAATCCTTCACAAAGTCGGGACGACGGTCCGTCTGCGTGGCAAAGAGCTGCATGCCGTTCCGATCGGGTGTCGAAGAGGCGATCTTGTCGGCCCACTGTGCCACCTGCTCGCGACGCATCGTCTCGACCTCCTTCGAAAGGGCCTCGTTGCTCTCGAGCATCTTCTTGACGGCCTGCACCACCTGCGGATTGTTCAGATAGTCGGCCACGTCGCGCATCGTATCCTCCGCAGCGTAGATTATCTTCTCGGCCTGCTCGCCCGTAACGGCCTCGATACGCCGCACGCCGGCCGAAATGGCGCTCTCCGAGAGAATCTTGAAGAAACCGATCGTTCCCGTCGAGCGCGTATGCGTTCCGCCGCACAGCTCCACCGACGTACCGAAACGCACCATGCGCACCCGGTCGCCGTACTTCTCGCCGAAGAGCATCATCGCGCCGGCGGCTGCGGCCTCCTCCTTCGTCGCCTCGCGGTTCTCGATGAGCGGATAGTCGGCACGGACGGCACGGTTGACCAGCTGTTCCACCTCACGCAACTGTTCGGACGTCACCTTCTGGAAGTGCGAGAAGTCAAAACGCAGCATCTCCGGCGTCACCAGCGAACCCTTCTGCTCGACATGCGTGCCGAGCACCTTGCGCAGCGCCTCGTGCATGAGGTGTGTGGCCGTATGGTTGTTCGCGGCGCTCTGGCGCTTCTCCGGATCGACCTTGGCCGTGAATTCAGCCGCAGGATTCTCCGGCAACTGGTTCACGATATGGATAATCAGTCCGTTCTCCTTCTCGGTGGTAACGACAGGAATGCGCACGTTGGCGCTCTCGATGAAGCCGATATCACCGATCTGACCGCCCGAATTGCCGTAGAAGGGCGTGCGGTCGAAGACCAGCTGGTAGGACGTCTTGCCCTTCGAGGTCACGCGGCGGTAACGCGCGATATGGATCTGTTCGGTCAGCGTGTCGTAACCCGTGAAGAGGCTCTCCTTGATGGGGAAGAGCTCCACCCAGTCGTCCGTGTCGACGGCCGCGGCGTTGCGCGAACGCTCCTTCTGGGCCTGCAGCTCCTTCTCGAAAGCCTCCAGGTCAACCTCAACGCCCTGTTCGCGGGCGATCAGCTCCGTCAGGTCGATCGGGAAGCCGAACGTGTCGTAGAGTTCGAAGGCATCCTTGCCCGAAATACGGTTCGAGCCCTCCTTCTTCGTGCGGGCGATCACGCCGTCGAGCAGGTTGATGCCCGTGGCCAACGTCCGCAGGAACGAAGCCTCCTCCTCCTCGATCACCTTCTCGATGAGGGCCTGCTGCGCCTTCAGCTCGGGGAACTGTCCGCCCATCTGCTCGACAAGCCCCGGAACCAGCCGGCAGAGCGTCGGCTCCGTAAAGCCCAGGTAGGTATAGCCGTAACGCACGGCACGCCGCAGGATGCGGCGGATCACATAGCCCGCCTTGACGTTCGACGGAAGCTGTCCGTCGGCAATCGAGAAGGCGATGGCACGCAGGTGGTCGGCAATCACGCGCATGGCCACGTCGCACTTTTCATCCTCGCCGTAGCGCTTGCCCGCCATCGAGGCGATGCGCGCGATCGTCGGCTGGAAGACATCCGTATCGTAGTTCGACTTCTTGCCCTGCAGGATCATGCAGAGACGCTCGAAGCCCATGCCCGTATCGACGTTGCGTGCCGGAAGCTCCTCGAGCGAACCGTTGGCCTTGCGGTTGAACTGCATGAAGACCAGGTTCCAGATCTCGATCACCTGCGGATGGCCGGCATTGACCATCTCACGGCCCGGCTTGGCGGCAATCTCCGCCTCGTCGCGCAGGTCGAAGTGAATCTCCGAGCAGGGACCGCACGGACCCGTCTCGCCCATCTCCCAGAAGTTGTCGTGCTTGTTGCCGCGGATGATATGATCCTCCGGCAGGAAGCGTTTCCAGTAGTCATAGGCCTCCTGGTCGAACGGAACCCCGTCCTCCTCCGAGCCCTCGAACACCGTGGCGTACATCCGCTCGGCGGGCAGTTTGTATACGTCGTGCAGCAGCTCCCAGGCCCACTCGATCGCCTCCTTCTTGAAGTAATCGCCGTAGGACCAGTTGCCCAGCATCTCGAACATCGTATGGTGGTAGGTGTCGTGTCCGACCTCCTCCAGGTCGTTGTGTTTGCCCGACACGCGAAGGCACTTCTGCGTATCGGCCGCACGCGGATACTTGCGCGGCGCATTGCCCAGGAAGATGTCCTTGAACTGGTTCATGCCCGCATTGGTGAACATCAGCGTGGG
>CALUJN010000007.1 GCA_944320985.1 uncultured Alistipes sp.
ATCGGGTATGCGAGCTTGCGAAGGCCCCACGACTCCCGGTTCACGATCTGACCGCCGTTTTCGGTGATGACACCCTGGAATTTGTCAGCGACCTCCTGCACCTGGGCATCCGAGAGGACCGGCGTGACAATGAAAACGGTTTCGTAATTGTTCATAATACGTTTAATTAGTTGTTAATCCCATTTCGGGACGGCAAAGATAGGCAATAAATTGGAAAATGAAAAATCCGGTTGGGATTTTTTTGCTCGTTTTGTGGCATTTACCTGATTCCGCTCGGTGGATTGAGTGGAATCAGGATGGTTCGGGCACACAAAACAAGCTTCTTTGCGCTGCGTGCTGAGGTCCGGGCGCATAAAAGAGGCTTCTTAAGCCTGGAGGCAAAGTCGGGAATATCGCCAACGGCTTTGCGCTGCGTGCTGAGGCTTGGGCGCATAAAAGAGGCTTCTTAAGCTTGGAGGCAAAGTCGGGAATATCGCCAACGGCCGTGCGACCCGGAACAAGGTCCGGGCGCATAAAGGAGGCTTCTTAAGCCTCCTCGGGAAAGCCCTGGGCTTTCAGTTTGATGTCCTGACCGTCGGGTGTCACGAGGTAGGCTCCGGTTGATTCGGCGGTGATATGGCCGATTACATCCACCAGCCCTAAGCGCATCACCTGCTCCTGCATGGCCAGCGGTACGGTGAACAGCAGCTCGTAATCCTCACCGCCGTTCAGCGCCGCAATCACCGGGTCGGTGTGCATCTCGTCGGCCAAGGCCGTCGTTTGTTGCGCGATGGGTATCCGGTCGAGGTAGATCCGGGCCCCGCATTTCGACGATTTGCAGATCTGCATCAGATCACTCGCCAGACCGTCCGAGAGGTCGATCATCGAGGTCGGTTGGATCTTCTCCTCGGCCAAGGCCTCGATGATATCGGTGCGTGGACGCGGTTTCAGGTACTTTTCCAACAGATATTCATATCCCTTGAACTGCGGTTCCGGATTCTTGACGTCGGAAAGAACCCGTTTCTCGCGTTCCAACAGCTGAAGACCCATGTAAGCGGCCCCGAGGTTGCCCGTGATGCAGATCAGATCGTGGAGTCTGGCGCCGCTGCGGTAGGTGATCCGCTCCTTCGGGGCATGGCCCAATACCGTGACGGTGATGACCAGTCCGGTCATGGAAGCCCGTGTGTCGCCGCCCACCAGATCGATCTCCTGCTCCTTGCAGGCGAATGAGATGCCCTCGTAGAGATCCTGCAGGGCTTCGACGGGGATTTTGGCCGAGACGCCCAGCGATACGGTAATCTGCGACGGACGGGCGTTCATCGCCAGAATGTCACTCACGCCGGCCGTCACGACCTTGTATCCGAGGTGTTTGAGCGGGAAGTAGGTGAGATCGAAATCCACCCCTTCGAAGAACGAATCCGTGGTGCAGAGCATCGTCTCGTCGGCCTGAGGAAGGATTACTGCGGCGTCGTCGCCAACGCCGAGGAGTGTCGAGGAGTGTTGTTGCGGAAAATCCTTCGTCAGACGGTCGATCAGACCGAATTGTCCGAGAGTCGCGATCTCGGTGCGCTTTTTAGGCTCCATGTTCTTGAAATTTTTTACAAAAGTAGCCAAACATTCTTGATTTAGGCAAAAATAACGTATTTTTGTCCGATTCAAATACTAAAAACGGGTTAGTTATGATCAATATCGTCTTATTCGGCGCCCCGGGTTGCGGGAAGGGGACCCAGGCACAGCGTCTGAAGGAACATTACGGAATCGACCATGTCTCGACCGGCGAGGTTATCCGTGACGAGATTCGCCGCGGAACGGAGCTCGGCCGCAGCATGGAATCCTACACCACGGAGGGCAAACTGGCTCCCGATTCGATTGTCATCGGGATGATTGCCAACTACGTGGCCGATCACCTCGATGCCAAAGGCTGTATTTTTGACGGTTTTCCGCGTACGACGGTCCAGGCCGAGGAGTTCGACAAGATTCTTGCCAAGCATGGACTGAAGGTGGATATCATGGTTGACATCCATGTACCGGAGGAGGAGTTGGTGCGTCGTATCCTGCTGCGCGGTAAGGATTCGGGGCGTGCCGATGATGCATCGGAGGAGGTGATCCGTGGGCGTCTCGACGTCTACCACAAGCAGACGGCCGTCGTTGCTGATTATTATGCCGGGCAAAACAAGTATGCTTCGGTTGACGGTGTCGGCACGAAGGATGAGGTCTTCGACCGGATTGCTGCCGTGATCGACGGTTTGAAATAGGCGCAGTCAGATTCGGCTGTTGCAGACCGGTTCGCCTTGTGGGGCGGACCGGTTTTTTTATGTGGATGAAACGATCGGACCGGGAATGAGTGCCGGAGAAAAGGAGAGCCCGGAGGAGACGCACGTGGATGTCGGTGGGGTGGGCAGGATGGGCTTGAAAAGGAACCCCCCCCCTTCCTGGTTTTCACTCGTCTTTGGCTTGTCAAAACAATAAGGCCCGGACTTTTAATCCGGGCCTTGTCTTTTTGACACGCAAGAATTAGAGGGCGTTCACGTGGAGCTGAATGGCGCTCTTCAGGTTTGCAGCCTTGTTCTTGTGCATGATGTTGTGCTTTGCCAGCTTGTCGAGCATTGCCGTAACCTTGGGCAGCAGTGCCTCGGCAGCGCTCTTCTCGGTCGTCGAGCGCAGGGCCTTCACGGCGTTGCGCGTCGTCTTGTGGTAGAGCCGGTTATGAGCACGTTTCGTCAGCGTCTGACGAATGCGTTTCTTCGATGACTTATGGTTTGCCATAATCCGTTGTTGATTTATTTTTTACTTTTTACGTTTCTGCACTTGAACGGCCTTGGCCGCTTTCGGATAGACCTTGCGGTCCGCTCCTGCTTGGTTCTTCACCCGTCAAGGCTTCGGAGCGTTGCGAGTGCGGTTCGGAATTGATTGCCGGCCTTCCCGGTCTCTACCCCCCCCCTCATTCTCGCGGCCTCTCCTTCGGCCCCTTGGTAGCCCATAGCAGAATCGAACTGCTCTTTCAAGAATGAAAATCTTGCGTCCTAACCGATAGACGAATGGGCCTCTACCACTATCGCGCTGCCCGTAATGGGGCGCTTTAGCGGTGCAAAGGTAAACAAAAAAGTTTCTTGTACAAAAAATATGTGAAAAAAATCACGAAACTCTTCTCAAACCCTGCTGCATGGCGGGTTTGCCGCCGTTTATCGTAACCGGACACTGCGTGTCTCCGGGTCGAAACAGGCACTTTTGCCCGAAAAAAGGCGCTCGAGATATCCGCTTTGAACCATTTCGTCGGCAGGAAGCGTGTGCAGCTGAGGGGTGTCGATTAGAGTTACGACATCGCAAAGTGTCAGAGCTATGTCCAGATCGTGTGTCGAGAAGAGTATACATTTACCCTCGTCGCGGGCCAGTCTCTGCAACAACGTGGCCAGTTCGTAACGGTTCGGGAGGTCGAGGAAGGCTGTGGGCTCATCGAGCAGAATGACCGGCGTGTTCTGGGCCAGGGCCCGGGCAATCATCACCCGCTGACATTCTCCGTCCGACATGCGGTCCATCGTCTTGCGGGCAAAATCCGACATGCCGACCAGTCGCAACGAATGCTCCACGATCTTACGGTCCTCCTCCTGCAGCCGTCCGATCCAGTTGGTGTAGGGGGCGCGGCCCAGGGCGACGACATCCTCGCATGCGAGGTTGGCAATGCGCACCTTGTCGGTCGTTACGAACGAGACGGTTGCGGCCCGTTGCTGGGGTGTCAGCTCCGTCAAAGAACGTCTGCAGAGTTCGACGCCTCCCGAGGCGATGGGGCCCAGCCCGGCGATGGCTCGCAGGAGGGTGCTTTTCCCCGTTCCGTTGCGCCCGATCAGTGCCGTGAGCGATCCTTGCGTGAAGGTGGCGCTGACGTCCGATAGCAGCGTGCGGGTGCCGTAGGCCAGGGAGATATGGTCGAGTCGGATACTCATGGTCTCAGAAGATGTTGCGGTTTCGGATGACGACAAAGATGACCACGGGGATTCCCATCAGCGCCGTAATGGTGTTGATGGGCAAGGCGAGGGTTTTGGCCAGCAGGTCGCACACAAGCAGCAGGGCCGCTCCCACAAGCATCGAGGCGGGCATCAGAATCCGGTGGTCTGCCGCGGAGAAGATCATGCGGGCCAGATGCGGAACGGCCAGTCCGATGAATCCCACCGGTCCGCAGAAGGCTGTGACGGTTCCGGCAAGCAACACCGTCGAGAGGAAGATCAGGGTGCGTGTGCGCTGGATATTGAGTCCCATCGTTCGGGCGTAGTTTTCGCCCAGGAGCAGCAGGTTGAGTGGTTTGATGACGGCGATGGCCAGTACGAGACCTGCGGCGACGGATGGCAGCATCAGCAACAAACGGCTCCCCGTGACGTCGCCCAGCGACCCCATGGACCAGATGACGAACGATTTGAGCGCGGCTTCGTTCGAAAGGTATTGCAGGATCTCCACAACGGAACTGACTCCCGAACTGAACATCATGCCGAGAATCAGGATCACCATGATGTCCTTGATGCGTCGGCTGACGGCCATGACGATGGCCAGCACGAGAGCCGATCCGACCCATGCGGCCCCGGCGATGCCGAGCGACTGGACGAACGAATGTCCGGCTACCCCGAGCAGTGGAGCTCCGAGCAGGAACAAGGCGACGCCGAGCGATGCCCCGGAGCTGATTCCCAGGACATAGGGCCCGGCGAGCGGATTGCGGAACAGGGTCTGCATTTCGAGTCCGCTTGCGGCCAGCGCGCTGCCGGCCAGCAGGGCTGTCAGGGCCTTCAGCAGGCGGATCTTCAGGATGATCGTACGGTAGGTCGGGTCGCAGTCCCCGCCGCAGAGTGCATTCCAGACCTCCGGCAATGGAATGTCGACGGACCCTACGGCCAAGTCTCCGATGAAGAGTGCAGCTGTGAGCAGCACAAGCAGCGTGAAGAGCAGAGCGTGACGCGACATCGGAGAGGGGTGGATTATTCGAGACGTTTATAATAATAGGTGGAATCGCTGCCTCCGCAGAGGATCGTTTTCAGATCGCGCAATACGACGTCGGGCCGTACGATGCCCGATTCCCAAAAATCGGATCCTCCGGCTGCCGTGTGACGACGGTTGTTGTTCCAGACACAGCGATCCACGACGGCCGGTACCTCGGCGAATTTCGGATTCTGAGCCGTAAGCTCTTCGATCGAGTTGCAGGCCCCGACGTTGATCCAGAAATCGGCGCTGTTGGCCAGGAGGTACGCCTCTTCGAGATCAACGGCAACCGAGGCGTTCGAGCGGTTCTTCGTGTAGATGTAGCTTCCCCCGGCATCCTCGATCAATCGGACCATGTAGCTCTGAGCGGAGGGCATGAACCAGGTGTCCCGATAGGGGGTGTTCAACATCACTTTCGGCCGGGCGTCGGCCGGGTCGAGGCGCGTTTTGATGGCGTTGTAGCGGGCGGCAATCCGGCGCAGGGTGTCGGCTGCAGCCTCACGCAGATCGCACATCTCAGCCGTGACGAGAAGCCATTCGGCTTTTCCCAGGGGCGAGTCCTCGACATAATCGCCGATATAGAGGTATGGAATCCCCAGTTCCCGCAACTTGCCGGTAATGGAGGTGTTTTCTCCCGAGATGCCGTACAGCAGAATCAGGTCGGGGCGGAGGGCTGCCAGCAGCTCGAAGTTGAGATTCGAGTCGTATCCGACATCCCGGAGTTCTCCGCACAGGCTCCGTTCCTGAATCCGGGGGTTCAGAATGTAGTCGAGTCCGGAGACTCCGACGATACGCCCGGTTTGTCCGAGGACGTCGAACAGGGCCACGTGGCTCGAGGACATGCATACCACACGATGTACGGGGGCCTTGACGGCCTGGATGTCGGTATTTTTGGGAGCTTTGGCTTTGCCGCGAAGCAGGATCAGGTGTTGTTCGGCCGAGGCGTCTCCCTGCCAGGGATTGTGGACGGTGATAAGCGTCGATGCGTCCTTTTCGTTGGCACGGATGTCGAATCCCAAGGCATAGGTTGGGGTATAAACCGTTGTTGTGAAGTCGCTTAGATTGCGCTCCGGGGAACCGCATCCGCCCATTGTGAGGGCCGCGGTCATAGTCAGAATCAAGAAGGAAAAATGTTTCATTTCTGCAAAAGTAGAAAAAAATATGGCAGAAAAGAGTTGGAATATAAAAAAAGTAGTATATTTGCAGTCCCGAAGCGAAGGGTTTTCCCTTGGTGAAGGGCGGAATCGGGGCGTAGCTCAGTCCGGTTAGAGTACACGTCTGGGGGGCGTGTGGTCGCTGGTTCGAATCCAGTCACCCCGACTGAAGAAAAGGCTTGACAATCAACTGATTGTCGAGCCTTTT
>CALUJN010000008.1 GCA_944320985.1 uncultured Alistipes sp.
ACGATTTCAGCGGCGGACAGATCGAGAACATCGCCCGCAAACGGACGATTGACATAATCCTGCAGGGCGCGGAACCTTCGTTCGAGCAACTCGACGGATACTGCCGCTTGGAAGTGCTTGGGCAGCCAGAGCGGTCGCGGCGCAAAATCGGATTTTGAGTTTGTATTTGGACTGAAGATTTCTTATCTTTGTCGAAAGCATTGGGATGCAAACGAGTGCATGATGACCGCATCGCGGGAGTGACTTTCGAGGAGAATGCTTTACGTAATGCGCTGATTGTGAACGAGGAATATGCTTGGGTCGGAAATCCGTTTTCCGCTCCACAGCAAAAGGGAGAATCTCAATGATTCTCCCTTTTGCTGTGTTTTTGTGGCAGTTGCAGCCTCGCAGTTCACGACCTTGTGCCGCCTCTTTCAGAGGTGGAGGGTGTAAACGGAAGTTCGCGGAATCCTCGTGCAAAGCGCAAGTGCAAGTCCCGGTTTTCGCTCCATAGGGGATGGAAAAGAGATCTGAAAGAAGGAAAAGGTCTTGTATAACAGCTCTATACAAGCCCATTCCCGCTCTGTTTAAACAAAAGAGAATTATCATTTCCCGCCTTAATCGTGACCTGTTTTCGGTTCGAGCAAAACAGGTCACGATTAAGCCATATTTCGCTGATTTGCATCATTTTACCCTGCAACATTCCGGAACTGAAGACGTTTTATTTACTCAAAAACCAAGCAGTCATGTTGCCACGAACCACCTTCAGCGTCGTCTTCTGCAAGAAGACCAAAGTCACGAAAAAGGGCAAGCTGCTGTCCGTCCCGTCGAATACGAAGATGAATGCCTGCCTGAAGGAGATCGCCGGCATCTGCTCGATTCAAAGGCATTTGGCCAGACATTGGTTTCAGAAGTACTCATACTCCGGGAATTCAGCGTCTGAGATGATTTGCAGGACATCTGGCAGCCTTATTGGAGAAATGAAATCTTATCTCCCGATGTTTTTAACCTATATTTTATGACAACTTTTATCAAATCGTTCGTAACCGTCGTGTTGGGCAGATTCGAACCGTGTTTTGCTGCAACTATCGATAGCGGTCTGATTGAGGCCTATGGGCCGCTCTGCGGCGTACGGGGAAGCCGGGATTTACATGCGGATTCACGGATGGATTCTGGCCTCGATCTGTTTCCGTTAAGTTTCTACCTGCAGGCCATGGTTTATCTGACGCGTTCGAGTCTGCAGAACTAGAGTATTGGTCTACCGGAGACAGATGATCGGCCTGCTGTTACGGATTCATTGGGAGCCATGCAGGTCGGCGATTATCGGCCAATCTCCTGGACGGCATCCGGATTATCTATTGTCGATCTTCCGGACGGGTTGCCCAGACGGGCGGAACCAATACAAGGATCGGAGCCATTTGATTCACCGAAACCTGAAGCACCCGGGCAATCTTCTCGATTTACCGACACCTCTGACCCTCTCTTGCTCACGGCATACGAGGATGAGCGATGCCCGAAGCCGGAACATTCTGCTGTCGGTCATCAGAGAGAGCATGGTCTACGACCCGGAAATGTCCCCGCGCATTTATTTGGCCACATTAGATACGGAATTGTGTCAATCGTTTGGTTATAGATGCATTATCGTAATTAAGGTTTATGAGAAAACTGGTACTACTCTTCATGGCCGTTTTGAGTCGCAGCATCTATGCTTCGGTTCGAAGAAAACGATTGCGGGAGCAACGGTTATCGTGGAAGGAGCACATGTAGGTACCGGCATGAGTGTTGACGCAAAGCCATGACGGGTCAGGGCGGCAGCGGTTCGACCATCTATCAGGATATTCTGTAGGATCCGGTCGGCATCGACTACGGCGATCTGAAAGATTACGACAACATCTACAATAGCTGCGATACGCCCTGTGCCCGGGCCCCGTGGTGGACGCCGGACCACAACTGTGTGACCAGCCAGGGCGACCGCGTGTACGGTAATATCGAGCCGGGTTTTCGGCTGTTCAAAGGCTTGCCTGCCGGTCGTGTCATTTCCGCTTTACAAATTCAGACAAATCGATTGGACCTGAGGTGAAACAGGCGACGGGAGCAACGGCTTCCAGAAAGCGTGTTGAGTCGACCTGGAAGCGGAAATCGTCCATAACTGAAGGGATATCTTTGGCTTACTTTTCAAGCCATTTCAGGAAGTCGTCGCTTCTTGAGCGGCTGACGATCATCTCGAACGGAGATTCCGGCCGAGCGACGATCCGAAGCCGTCCGCCCAGTTTCTTGACGATGCTCACAATGGCCGAAGCCGAGACAATGCAGCTGCGCGAGATTCGGAAAAAACGCTCCGGATCCAACTCCTCGAAGATCTGGTCCAGCGACGCGTCGATCACATAATTGTTTTCCGAAACGGTTACCAGAAAATTGATCTTCTCTTCGGAATAGAAATAGGCGATCTCGGAGGTCCGGATCGGAATGATCCGATCGTTGAATTTCACGATGAAACGCTCCTTGTAGATCTTGCGATCCTCCTTCAGCAAATGCATCAGCGCTTCAGCATCGAACCGCTCCTCGTTTGCACGGCAACGCGCCATGGCCCGTTTCAAGGCGCCCAATTCCACCGGTTTGAGCAGATAGTCGATGCTTCCCGCCTCGAATGCCTTGATCGCATAACTGTCGTACGCCGTCGTCATGATCACCTTTGCGGAGACCGTCACCTGCCGGAAGATCGAAAAACATTCTCCGTCCGAGAGTTCGACGTCCATGAAGATCACATCGGCATGGTGGTGCGGATCCTGCAGCCACGCCACAGTCTCTTTGACCGAACAGGCTGTCCCCACGATGTGGATATCCGAAAAATTCTCTTTCAGAATTCGGGCGAGATTGGCCTGAGCCATGATTTCATCTTCTACAATTAGCACATTCATGGTGTTATAATAAAGGAAGTGTCACGCGATATTCCGAGTCGGTCTTCACGATCTCAATCTCCAAGCCCGAAAGATCCGCATATTGTTGCCGGACGTAGTTGAGCCCCACGCCCGTTGAAACGCTCCGGGTGATCTTCGGGGCCAGGGTGTTGGTTACCGTCACCCTTCCATCGCGGGCCTCTATGCGGATCATGAGGGGCTCGTCACGGTTGAATTCGTTGTGTTTGGTGGCGTTCTCGATCAGAATCTGGAGCGAGCATGGAACCACGAAACGTTCCAGCATCTCCTCTTCGATCTCCTCCTCGACGACAAATCCGTCCAGAAACCGCACCTTCAGCAGATCCGTGTACAGACGTACAAACGTCAGTTCGTCACGCAGGTAGACCAGCGTTTCGTTCTCGTTGCGGATCATGTAACGGTAGAGCTCGGCCAGTTTGTGGATGAAGGTGCTCGCCTGTTCGGTCTTTTTCTCGCAGACCAGGCAGTCGAGGATGTTGAGCGAATTGAACAGAAAATGCGGGTTGATCTGCTGCTTGAGCTTCAGATAGCGGAACTGTGCCAGATGGGCCTTGCTGCGTGCGGTATACATCTCCGAACGTGCCGTAAAGGCATAGTTGACCATCAGAACGAGGCAATAGATCGTGATCTCGACCAGCAGCGAGATGAAAAACAGCTGCAGGCTCTCCTTCTCGAAGTTCCGATTCAGCGAAAAGGGGAGTCCCAGCCCCACCATGGTCATCTCCAGAACCGAGGTCATCAGGATGAAGGTAATCAGAAGAAGAGCCTTGTGAAGGGCCGTATGGCTTTTGTCATGATTGCGGATGTATCGGATATAGATGATGTTCAGGCAAACCAGGATGATGAAGGCTGCCGAATTGGAGAAGACCCGCCGGATCACCTCGATGAAATCCCAACTGCTGAAGAGCCGCGTTGAGAAGAGCAGTCCGAACCCCAGCCGGAAGCAGAAGATCACGATGAAGATGAAGATCACCCACCGCAGGCGGGGATAATGGAGAATCCCGATCGGGCGGGGTGTCAGTTCATGCCTGAAAAGCTTGGTCGAGCCCAGGATTCCCCAACCCAGAATCTCGGTGGTCAGCAACGTGGCCAGCGAATGGATGATGCAGGGGTTGTGAACGACATGGCCGATCAGCTCGCCGCCGATCGTCCCGAGCAGATAGCCCACCACATTGACCACGATGACCGTTGCGGCGATGAATTCTACCTTCAACTGCAGACGGATACAGATGATCACAGCCATGGACATCGTCAGGATCGTCAGCAGCAGGGTGTCTTCGTATCCTGTCATCCGGCATAAGAGCGTGACAATCGCATGCAGGAGGGCGAAGAGATGGATCGTTCCGTGGATTCCCAACGTTTTCATGCTCGAAAGTGGCTATTGGTTTCACGAAGATACAAAAATATTCATTAAAAAAATTCTCGTTTTTTTCGTCGTTAAAAATAAGCAGTTCGTCCGATTCATCTTGCCATTCGTCTTTTTAAATTTTCCGGAAATGGGGGTTTATATTACTTTAGTCATACCAACGCAACCTAAAACCTGAAATGAAAAAACCGGAACTCTCCTTTTGGCAGATCTGGAATCTCAGTTTTGGATTTCTGGGCGTGCAGATCGGATACTCGCTGCAAAACTCCAACACCTCGAGCATCCTGCAGTCCCTGGGCGCCGATCTGAGCCACCTGAGCTACTTTTGGCTGGCAGCCCCTTTGGCCGGACTGATCGTTCAGCCTATCGTAGGCCTCTTCTCCGACCGGACCTGGACGCGCTTCGGCCGGCGGATTCCTTATATTATGGGTGGTGCCGTCATCTCCTCGATCGCCCTGTTCCTGATGCCGAACTGCCCCGTACTGCTGGCGTTCGCTCCGCTCGCCATGGGGGCGCTGATCCTGCTCTTCATGGATCTCTCGTTCAATATCACGATGCAACCCTTCCGGGCTCTGGTCACCGACATGCTCGACGATTCGCAGAAGACCGAAGGGTTCGTCATCCAAACTTTTCTGATCAATCTCGGAGCCGTGATCGGCGCCCTGCTTCCGCTGTTCATGACCTGGTGCGGCGTCTCCGACGCGCCGGTCGAAGGCGGCGTCTCCCGACACATTGCCTACTCCTATTATTTGGGGGGGGGAATTTTGTTGCTCACGGTTCTGATAACGGCCCTCAAGGTAAAGGAGTACCCGCCTGAGCAATTCGCACGCTACAACGCAACACGGCAGGATGAGCCGCAACCCGTCCGACGGGGATTCCTCGACCTGATGAAGAACATGCCCCGCACGATGGTACGCCTGGGCATCACCCAGTTTTGCAGCTGGGCCGCGCTCTTCCTGATGTGGAACTATCTGAAGCCCCTCATCACCGCCTCGTTCGTCGATCCGGCCTCGGGAAACGTCGACATCGGAGCAGCCGAGACCTGGACCGGCGTCCTCAACGCGGTCTATCCCGTTCCGGCCTGCATCATGGCCATCTTCATGACACAGCTTGCCTCGAAATGGGGCAACAAGACCGTCTACGCATGTTGCCTGCTCTGCGGAGCCATCGGCTACTTCGGGCTGACGGCCGTGGAGAATCGGTATCTGCAGATGCTCCCGATGGTCTTCATCGGTATTGCCTGGGCCGGCATTCTCGCCATGCCCTATGCGATCCTCTCCCGGGCCATCGATGCCCGAAACGCAGGGGCATACATGGGAATCTTCAACTTCACCATCACCATCCCGCAGATCTGCATGGGACTGGTCGGCGGCTTGATCGTCAAGGCCGTGAAACCCTTCGTCCTCGGTGGACAGCGTTATGAACTGTTGAGCCGGGTGGAGCAGGTTCAGACCGACAGCACGACGGCCGGATGGATGATCGCCCTGGCCGGAGCCTTCATGCTCCTGGCTGCCCTTTCCGTGCATTTCATTACGGAAAAGCACCATGAAGCATAGCCTGTAACCAATATCTATAACCTAATAAATCACTAAACTATGAGCTTATGAATCGAGTCGTTACTCTATGTGTGGGATTCCTGCTGGCGGTCAGCAGTTTCTCGCCACTTTATGCACAGAAGGGATACGAGGTCAAAGGCACAGTCGTCGATCAGGCGGGTCCGGTAATCGGGGCCACCGTTCTCGAAAAGGGGACCACGAACGGCGTCTCCTCCGGTATGGACGGAAGTTTTGTCCTCTATGTATCCAGCGCAGAATCTGTCGTGGAGATCAGTTGCATCGGGTACAAGACCGTCTCCTTCGTGGCTTCGCAGCAGAATGCCCGCATCGAGATGGTTGAGGATGCCATGTCGCTCGAAGACGTTGTCGTGATCGGCTATGGCTCGCTGAGCAAGAAGGAGCTGTCGAGTTCGATCGTCCAGGTCAACAAGGACCAGTTCTTCAAGGGCAGCATGAACAACCCGATGGAGATGCTGACGGGCAAGGTTGCAGGTCTGACCGTCAACACGACGGCCGGAGCCAACCCGAACTCCAGCTCGAATCTCCAGATCCGCGGTGCAACGTCGCTGTCGGCCTCCAACAGCCCGCTGATCGTGATCGACGGCGTGCCGGGCGGCGATATCCGCAACATCGCAGCCCAGGACATCGAGTCGATGACCGTCCTGAAGGATGCCGCCTCGGCAGCCATCTACGGTACCCGCGGTGCGAACGGCGTCATCCTGATCACCACGCGCCGGGGATCGTCCGACGAGGCCGGTACGGCACACATCACCTATGACAGTTGGTTCGGCATCAACATTGCCAAACCCCATGCCGAGGTGCTCAGCGCCGATGAGTTCCGCCGTTCGATGCGTGGAACCGATTACGGGTACGATACCAACTGGTACGACTTGCTGATGCGCGACTTCTCCTACGAGGTGAACCAATACGTCGCCATCGACGGAAGTTCCAAGAACGGCTCCTACAACGCCTCGATCAACTACAAGGACGCAACGGGTCTCGATCTGCGCGCTGCCCGCGAGGAGTTCGGCGGCCGGCTTGCCGTACAGCAGAATGCGTTCAAGAACCGGCTCCAGCTGAGCATGTCGCTCAATGCCCGGCGCGTTAACGAGGAGTGGGGCAACGACGACATGTTCGACACGGCCCTGGGCATGAACCCCACGATGCCGGTCTACAACGAGGACGGTACCTTCTACCAGCCGACATCCCCGACCGGTGCGAAGAACCCGGTTTCGGAACTGCTCCTCAATGACAACAACGGCCAGCGTCTCTATGTGCTCGGAACGGCCGAGGCCAAACTCAACCTCATTACCATCGGCACGCACAACCTCAGCACGTCGCTCAGCTACTCGTTGCACTACAACGACCTGAAATCGAACTACTACACGCCGTCGACCTCCTCCGAATCCTACTGGGGCGGATACAAGGGCCGTGCCTCCATCCAATACCAGAAGTGGTATACGAACCATCTGGAGTGGCTCTTCAACTACTCGTTCTACCATCAGGATCACAGCCTGCAGGTCGTAGGCGGCTACTCCTACGAGGAGTCGTGGTGGGAGACCTTCCAGGCCCAGAACAACGACTTCACGTTCGACAATATCAGCTACAACGACATCGGCAGCGGTTCGTATCTGAACGACGGCAAGGCCTCGATGTATTCGGGCAAATCGCTTTCGAAACTCATCGGCGTCTTCGCCCGTGCCAACTACAACTGGAAAGACTTGATCATGGCCTCAGCCTCGCTGCGCTACGAGGGCTCGACCAAGTTCGGCGCCAAGCACAAATGGGGCTACTTCCCGGCAGCCTCCGTGGCCTGGGAGATCGCCAACATGCCCTTCCTGAAGGACCACTCCGACATTGTTCAGAGTCTCAAGCCGCGCGTATCGTACGGTGTCACGGGTCGTTCGGACTTTGACGCCTACCAGTCGCTCTCGACCTACAGCGCCAGCGGCAGCTACTTCATCGACGGATCCTGGGTGACGGGCTATGCCCCCTCGGTGAATGCCAATCCCAATCTGGGCTGGGAAAAGCTCGTGAGCGTCAATGCCGGTATCGACTTCGGATTCCTCAAAGGCCGGCTGCGCGGTTCGATCGACTGGTTCACCCGTCAGTCGCGTGACCTGCTCTACAACTACACGGCTCCGCAGCCGCCGTTCGTCTACTCGAACATCCTGGTGAATGTCGGAACGACCACCAACTCGGGTGTCGAGGTGAGCCTCGAGGGCGACATCTTCAAGAGTGAGCGCTTCGGCTGGACGATGAGTGCGAACTACTCCTATGGCGAGACCGAGCTGACGAAGCTTTCCAACGACGTCTACCACGCCTCCTACGTTGACATGTATCTGAAGCCTGGAGTGGGAT
The DNA here is from genome assembly GCA_944320985.1 of uncultured Alistipes sp. GTDB lineage: Bacteria > Bacteroidota > Bacteroidia > Bacteroidales > Rikenellaceae > Alistipes. The sequence goes on from CALUJN010000008.1 coordinate 8,199, forward strand.
CGTCGGAGTATTTCTTCCGGCTCCAGGAGGGCAGCAAGGTCGGACAGTTCTACGGTTATGAGTTTGCCGGCGTCTCCGAAGATGGCGACATGCTCGTCTACAACAAGGACGGCGAAAAGATTCCCTCGTCATCGGCAGCTCCCGAGGACAAACGCTACATCGGAAACGGCACGCCGAAGCACTTCCTCTCATGGAGCAATACCTTCCGCTACAGGAACTTTGATCTCAACATCTTCTTCCGTGGAGCCTTCGGTTTCGAGATCTTCAACATGCGCAAATATGGAATGGGTCTCCAGGGTTGCGGTACCGACAACGTCCTGCGCTCGGCCTACCTCGAGGATGCGGACATGATCACCGGCGGTGGTGTCATCTCCTCCTACTTCCTCGAGAACGGAAACTTCTTCAAGCTCGAGAACATTACGCTGGGGTACAACTTCAAACCCAAGCGCGAATGCTTCCTGAGCAACCTGCGGGCCTACATCTCGGCCAAGAACCTCTTCACGCTGACCAAATACTCGGGCAACGACCCCTCGATCGTCTCGATCACCGGTCTGACGCCCAGTGTCGATGTCTCCAGCGCCTATCCGCTTGCCACGCAGATCACCATCGGTCTGACCATGCGTTTCTAACCTCAAACAACCGACAAGATGAAACATATCCTATTGAAAACAGCCTTTGCATTCGCCGTTTCCCTGTCGTCCGTTTCGTGCTTCGACCTGGAGGAAGAGGTCTTCGACCGGGTGGATGCCTCGATCTACTACTCGGATGAGAACAGCGTCAAGGGCGCAGTGGCCGCCATCTACGAGAAGGCGGTGAAGAGCTACATCGAATATTTCTGGTACCTGCAGGAGTTTTCGGCCGACCAGATTGCCTGGCGGTCGTGGAACGGCGGACTGTGGGGCTATGACGAAGCCGAGAAGTTCGTGCTCTCGTCCCACACCTGGACGGCGGATTCGAAGATCATCCGTCAGACCTGGGAGACGGCATGGACGACCATCGGCCTGTGCAACAACGTCATCTATGACCTGGAGAAGATCGATGCCGAATCCATCGGCATGACCTCCACGAGTCTCGAGTCCTACATCTCCGAAGTACGTACGCTCCGTGCCTGGGCCTACTACAATATCTTCGAGATCTGGGGTGGTGCGCTTCCGCTGAACATCTCGGTAAGTTCGGACGTGCCGCCCTCGGCCGACCCCGATTTCGATACGGGCTGCAAGAAGATCTACAACTTCATCGTCACGGAACTTGACGAGAGCGTCGGCACGCTGAAGAAGAACGAGGTGAACCGCATGAACCAGGCCGCCAACCGTATGATCAAGGCGCGCATGCTGCTCAACGCCGAGGTCTTCATCAAGGAGAACCACTACGACGAGTGCGCCCGGCTGTGCGAGGAGATCATCGGCGGCACCTACGGTACCTACGAGCTGGCCAAAGACTACCGCGACATCTACTCGATCAACAACACCTCGTGCCCCGAGGTAATCCTGGCCTTCGCTTACGAGGACGGTAAGATGGAGGGTGCCTGGATGCGTGACATGCCCTTCCTGCCCTACAACATCTGGGAGTACACCGGTGAGCCGATCTCGAAACAGGACGGCTGGAACTGCTGCTGCCTGGCCCCGTCGTACGACAACTCGGGCAACGTGCTTCCGACCGGAGGAACCGACGGCGGCGTCTGCTTCCTCGACGCTCCCTACAACGACAAACTGGGTGCCGTCTACGAGCGCTTCAGCGACAAGGACATCCGCAAGTCGAATTTTGTCTGCGACGATGCGGGCAACTACAGCGGCATGTTCCTCAAGGGCGAAGTGAAGGCCAACATGGGAACGGGCGAGGCGCTGAAGGCCGATGCCGACCGTGACGGACAGTCGCTCGTCTACGTGGACCAGGTCGGGACGTTCCTGAACAACGGCCGGACGCTGGAGACGGTGATGTCGCCGCGCTGGGGCGAGACCAACTCGGGTGTGCGCTTGATCAAATACCCGATGTACCCCGCAACTACGGGCTATAACTTCAAGGATATCGACGAGGTGGAGTTCCGACTCTCGGAGGCGGTCTTCATGCTTGCCGAGTGCAAGATGCGCAGCGGAGACGCCAACGGTGCCAAGGAACTGGTCAATTCGGTTCGCGAGCGCTACTTCTCCAGCAGCGACTGGGCCGTCGAGAAGGACAACCCGGGCCGCGGATTCACGGCTTTCGACATGGACTGGATGCTCAACCAGTGGGGACAGGAGTTCCTTTGCGAAGGACGCCGCCGCCGTACGGACCTGCGCCGCTTCGACAAGTTCACCCAGGGACAGTGGTGGTTCTTCGGCCGGGCCACGGAGAGCGCCTTCGATCTTCCGGCCAAGAGAGACCGCAAATACGAGTGGTTCCCGCTGCCGTCGTCGGCGCTGCTGGTCAACCCCGGTCTTGTACAGAATCCGAACTATTAACAGCCATTAGGTCATGAAAAAGTTTATCACACACATCATACTGCTGCTGACGGCCACCCTGGCACTGGGGGCATGCGATCGGGACGAAATCGTATTCGACCACGAACAGCCGGCATTCGAGATCAAAGACGGAAACATCCTGCTTGAGGTGATCGTCCCCAGGGAGACGGTCGACAATGACATCATCTACATCGCCGGCGCCTTCAACGGCGGCGACGAAGCCGCAGCCGAGGACCTGCGGTGGCAACTCGAGAAATCGACGACTGTCGATGGCAAATGGGGCATCTACCTCGACCCCTCGACCTTCGTCAACGGAAAGACGCTGGCCGACGGTTACCACTTCGTCTCGACGAATGACGGCGAGGAGCGCACGGCCCGCAACGAATCGGTCGTCCGCATCGAGAATCCTGAGCCGGGAAGCCGGACGAATATCTACGTGAACAAATGGGCCTCGTTCTTCGATACGTCGGACGGCGACGGAGACGACTCCGAGCACGACGGATACGTGATCTATGTGGAGGACAACAGCGGCTGGGACGAGCTTTATCTCTACGCCTGGGGCGACAGCGAGATCTTCGGAGCATGGCCCGGCATTCCGGTCGACGGCGAAGTGACCATCGGCAAGACTACGCTGAAATATTTCGACATGGGTGAGGCCAACGAAGGACAGAACGTCAACCTCATCTTCCACAACAACGTTTCAGGAACCCAATTCAACGGTCCCAACATCACGGTCTCCCAGGATTACTACTACTCTATCACGGAGGATTCGTGGACGGCCATCGAGCGTCCGAGCGACTATGCGGGCTATACGGTCTATGTCGAGGATCTGACCTCGTGGGGCGTCACCAACGTCTACGGATGGTTCGGCGACGGTGGCGTCACGGCAGCCTGGCCCGGTATTCCCGTCACGGGTGAGAAGGTCATCAACGGCTACACTTACAAGTATATCGAGATGGGTACGGACCTCACGGGTGCCGAGATGAACGCTATCTTCAACTGCTCCTCCTCGCAGGCTCCGGACTTCCATCTGGTGCTCGACCGGGATTACTACGTTACGGTTACGAATTCGAGCGTCGAGGAGGTCGATCCCAATGACCGTGTCGGCGTCAGCGACGAGTTCGAGGTGAGCATCAACAGCTGCACGTTCGACTCGAAAGGCACTTCATCGGTCTTCACGCTTTCGTCCGTAGACTGGGACTGGACGGCTACGTCGCCCGACAGCTGGGTCTACATCACCGACATGTCGAACAACATCCTCACGGGCGGCAGCAAGAGCGATCAGATCCAGACTATGCGCATCTGTGCCGATCCGAACCTCTCCTCCATGACACGTTCCACGACGCTGACGATCGCTTCGACCGACGGCTCGAAGACGGCCACGATCGCCGTTTCGCAGAGCCCCTCGGGTGCGGCTTTCCTGAGCCAGTGGGTCTTCCAGGACAGCAGCCTGGCCTCCTACGAGACGCTGTGGCCGACGCGCCAGTTGATTCCAGCCACGAACGGCGCAGCCGGTTGCATCTCGGTCGTGCGCGGTGACGCTCATGCCGATGTTCCCTTCACCTGCACGGTCAAGGGCAAGAACCCCAATGTCAGCACGATGGTCGAGGGTGACTACTGGCTCTTCACCTTCAGTGCCCAGGACCTGACGGCCGGCTCGACGATCGAGTTCGACGCCACGATGGCCGGTGATGCCAAGTCGCCGAAATACTTCATCGTCGAATACCTCGACGGCGGTGTCTGGAAGAGTGTCGAGGAGGATCTGCGTACGGCCGAGGAGGATCCGTCGATCCGCTACACCTACAAATGCTCGGGCGATGTCTCGACGGGTTCGGGGGCTGCCGACTCCTACCAGTATACGACCGTTCTGCAGTCGATGACCTTCGATAACACGCCGGCCGACGGACTGGTCAAGATCCGTTGCCGCGCCGTGGGTTCGATGACCTGCGACGGCAGCACCCAGAACATCAACGAGACCTCGCGCAGCGCTTGCAGCATGCCTGACTTCGGCTTTACGGCTGTCAACGTACAGAACTTCGGCGCGCAGAAGCCGACCCAGACCAAGAAGGTCCTCGTGCTGGGCAACTCCTTCTCGTACTACTTCAACCCGGTCTTCATGCTCAAGGAGATCGCCTGGAGCCAGGGCTACGACCTGAAGATCAAGGCCCATCTGAAGGGTTCGCAGGATTTCGCCGACCACCTGAGCCTGTCGATGTCGAACGACGTCATTGAAGAGGGCGGCTACGACTTTGCCATCATCCAGGACCAGAGCACCAATCCGGCTAAGTATGCCTCGAACTCGACGGCTTACGCCTCGGTGGTCGACAACTGCAAGACCCTGGCCGACAAGATCCGTCAGTATTCGCCCAACTGTAAGATTATCCTCGATCTGACTTGGGCCTATCCGGCCAGCAGCTACGGCGGATACCAGAGCTACGAAGAGTTCGACCGGCTGCTCAAGGAGGGAACAATGGCCATGGCCGAAGCCGCCGGTACGTGGGTGGCTCCCGTAGGTCCGGCCTTTGCCCAGTCGCGCACCGACCATTCGGGCTGGAGCCTCTACTACTCGGGCGACAACAAGCACCCGACGCGGTCGAGCGCTTACCTGAAGGCTTGCGTGGAGTACGTGGTTCTCTTCGGTGAGGAGTTCACGGGCGAGGTGCCGAACTGCAACGTGGCTTCGGACCGCGGCGAATACTTCCGCTCGCTGGCCGAGGAGCTCGTCATCGGGCACGAGGCCGACTACGGTATCGAACGATAACAGGGTAGAAAATACGGAATATGTTCAAGAATCTCTTATTCATCATTGTAGAAGTTTCGTTGCTGCACCTTTGCGGATGCAGCAACGAAACTTCCGATAAGGGGCCGACGCCCCCGGCCGGAAGTGCGGCCAACACGAGCGTCATCTACGAAGCCAATCCGAAACTCTTCGCACAGAGCGACGCGCTGAATGCTATCGAGGGGCGTCTGGACGATATCCTCGATCTGGGTGCCGACATACTCTGGCTGATGCCTATCTACGAACAGGGCAGCCTCAATGCCATCGGTTCTCCGTATTGTGTGCGCGACTACGAGGCGGTCAACCCCGAATACGGTACGTTGGAGGATCTCAAATCGCTGGTCTCGGCGGCCCACGACAAGGGCATGAGGGTCATCCTGGACTGGGTGGCCAACCACACCTCGTGGGACAACGACTGGATCACCGACCACAAGGACTGGTACACCCAGGATGCCGGCGGTAATATCATTTCGCCCGAAGGAATGGGCTGGAGCGATGTTGCCGATCTGAATTTCGACAATCGGGAGCTGCGTCAGGCCATGACCGATGCGATGGTTTACTGGGTTCGCGAGGCCGACATCGATGGATTCCGCTGCGACTACGCCGAGGGTGTGCCCCTCGACTTCTGGGAGGAGACCATCACGGCACTCCGCAGTGAAAAGAGTGATCTTCTGATGCTGGCCGAAGGCGGTGAATCCGATCTCTACTCGGCCGGGTTCGATCTGGTCTACGGCTGGAGCTTCGCTTCGGAACTGGAACAGCTGTTCCAGGGCAAAACGACGGCTCAGGAGCTTTACGATACGCATTTGAACGAGTACAAGGGGATTCCCGACGGGAAGTGGCGGATGCGCTACTCGACGAACCACGACCTCGCATCGACGGCCTCGCCGATCACCTCCTACGGAGGCCGGGATGCCGCACTGGCAGCCTTCGTCATCGCCTCGATGCTGCCGGGTGTGCCCATGGTCTACAGTTCGCAGGAGATTGCCTACTCCAGCGCCCTGTCGTTCTTCAACTACAACATCCTGGACTGGAATTCGGAACCCGAATACCGGGCCGCCTATCGGGATATCCTGGCGGCTTACAAGGCGACGGCCGAACTCCGGGGCGGCACGCTGAAGAGTTACAGCATGACCGATGCCATGTCGTTCTGCTACCAGAGTGCCGACGGCGGGATCCTGCTGGTGGTCGTGAGCCTCTCGGATGAGCCGAAGAGCGTGAAGACCCCGATGGAGCGCGTTGGCGACACACTGACCGACCTGATTGACGGTTCGACCGTCACGCTCGGTTCCGTAATGGATCTCGACCCCTACGAATACCTGATTCTGAAAAAATAGCCGTCCCATGAAATATAACGTGTTATCCATCGTTTCGCTGGGCCTGCTGCTGGCGGCCTGCTGCGGTCAGCCGAAACCGACCTATACGGTCCCGGCCCCCGAGGATGTCATGATGTACCAGGTCAATCCGCGGGTTTTCGCTGCCGAATCGTCATTCAATGCCGTAGCGCAGCAGTTGGACTCGATCCGTGCGCTCGGCGCCAATGTCGTTTGGTTCATGCCCGTCTACGAGGTGGGCAAGGAGCGTTCGGTCAATTCGCCCTACTGCATCCGCAACTACAAGGCGCTGAATCCGGAGTTCGGAACCATGGAGGAGTTTTCGAATCTCGTTGCACAGTGCCATGAGAAGGGTATGTCGGTGATTCTGGACTGGGTGGCCAACCACACCTCGTGGGACAACGCCTGGGTGGCCGGCCATCCGGAGTGGTACACGCGGAATGACGAAGGGGAGATCATCAGCCCCGAAGGAACCGGATGGCTCGATGTTGCCGACCTGGATTTCGACAACCAGGAGATGCGCCTGGCGATGATCGATGCCATGAAGTTCTGGGTCAACGAGGCCGGGATTGATGGTTTCCGCTGCGATGCGGCCGATTTCGTGCCTTACGACTTCTGGAAGCAGGCCATCGATTCGCTGCGGAATATCCCGGGGCGGAAACTGCTGATGCTTGCCGAAGGCAAACGCAAGGACCATTTCCAGGCCGGATTCGAGATGAACTACGCCTGGGACTTCATGACGGCCCTGCGCGACGTCTTCATCCGCGACTCCTCGGCCCTGCTGCTCTACCGCACGGACAGCATGGAGTACGACTCGATTCCCGAGGGGTGCGTGAAGCTGCGTTTCACGACCAACCACGATGAGGCCTCGAAACTCTCGCCCGTTGTCGAGTATCAGGGTGAGCGGGGTTCGATGTCGGCCTTTGTCATTGCGGCGTTCCTTCGCGGCGGCGCCCTGATCTACGGCTCGCAGGAGGTCGGCTATCCCGAACCGATCAATTTCTTCCACTACGTCCCGGTGGACTGGACGAGCAAGCCCGCACTGAGAGCCGAATACGCACGTCTCATGCACCTCTACAACACGCTGCCCGCCTTGCGCAAGGGCGAGACGATCCCCTGTCCGAATGAGGATTGCATCCTCTTCGAGAAGCGGCTCGGCGATGAACAGGTGCTCGTCGCGGCCAATGTCCGACCGGATGCGATCCGTCCCGCGCTGCCGGAATCGTGGCAGGGCCGGACGGTCACCGACCTGATGACCGGCGAACGGCTGACGCTGGAGCCGACGCTCGCCCTCGATGCATACGCCTATCGGATTTTCCAATAACCTCGAAGTTTCGCGGTCTTTCCCGGCGATGATCTTCGGCCCGGAAGGACCGCGAAATTCGTTACCGACCTCAAAACACCCAACCTCATGATCAAACGCACCTTACTGTCGATCCTGGCAGTCGGGGCCATGGCCTGTACGGGCTCCGCGTCATTCGATCCGTCGCAGGTCGACGATGCCTCCCGTGAGCAGGTGGCCCGTGTGGAGCCCCTCAGCTGGTGGACCGGCATGAAGACCCCGCTGCAACTGATGATCTACGGCCCGGAGATCTCGAAATACGAAATGTCCGTCGAGGGCGCTCCGGGCGTCTCCGTCAAGGCAATCCATCGGGCCGAGAGTCCGAATTACCTCTTTGCCGACCTCGACATTCGCCCGGATGCGGTCCCGGACACCCGCTACCTAGTCTTCACGAACGGCTCGCAGACTTTCAAGTACGCATACGAGATCGCGGCCCGGGAGGCGGGCTCCGCCGCCCGGAAGAGTTTTACGACGGAGGACATGATCTACCTGATCATGCCGGACCGTTTTGCCAATGGCAATCCCGCCAACGACTCGACTGATGATACGGCCGAGAAAGCCGACCGGGAGGCTCCCTTCGGGCGTCACGGCGGTGACATCCAGGGTATTGTCGATCACCTGGACTACATCTCCGGTCTGGGTGCCACGGCCATCTGGTGCACGCCGCTGCTGCTCGACGACGAACCGCGGGGCTCCTACCATGGCTACGCCTGCGGAGACTACTACCGCATCGATCCCCGGTTCGGCGACAATGCGCTCTACCGGGATTTCGTGGACAAGGCCCATGAGAAGGGGCTGAAGGTCATCATGGATATGGTGCCCAATCACTGCGGTGCGGCACACTGGTGGATGAAGGATCTGCCCTTCGCCGACTGGATCCACCAGTTCCCGGAATATACCGGCACCAACCACTGTTTTGCTCCGGTCATGGACCCGAACGCCTCGGTTTACGACCTCGAACAGCTGGAAAGCGGCTGGTTTGTCCCTTCGATGCCGGACATGAATCTGGACAATCCCTACATGCTCCACTATCTGAAACAGTGGGCGGTCTGGTGGATCGAATACGCGGGGCTCGACGGTTTCCGGGTTGACACCTACCCCTACAACGAGAAGGTCCCCATGAGCGAATGGTGTGCTGCCATCCGGGAGGAGTATCCCGGATTCAACATCGTGGGCGAGTGTTGGACCTCGTCGATTCCGCAACTGGCCTACTGGCAGGGCGGCAATGGGAACCGGGACGGTTTCGACTCCCGACTCCCCTCGATCATGGATTTCCCGCTCTACGATGCGATCCGTGCAGCGCTGCCGGATGACTCTCCGCAGTGGGGCGGGGGGATGACCCGGATCTACGACTGCCTCTCGCACGATTTCGTCTACGCCGATCTCTCGAAGATGCTGATCTTCGCCGGCAACCACGATACGGAGCGCATCGGCGATCAGTTGAAACGTGATCCCGCCCGGCTCAAGATTGTCATGACGCTGTTGGCAACCCTTCGCGGCATTCCGCAGATCTTTGCGGGCGACGAGCTGATGTTCGTCTCGAAGGATCTCTCGCAGGGACACGGCGGCCTGCGGGTCGACTTCCCGGGAGGCTGGCAAGACGACTCCTGGACCCTCTTCACGGAGGAGGGACGGCGTGCGGCGACGCTTGCGACGGATGGCGCGGAGATCCGCCGCGGAGAGGCTCAGGAGCTCTACGACCATGCCGCCCGGCTCTTCGGGTGGCGCAAGCAGAAGGCGGTCATCCACCACGGGAAGACGCTCCATTTCCTCTCGCGGGACAACACGTATGGCTACTTCCGCTACGACGACCGCGAAGCTGTCTTTGTCTTCGTGAACAACGGCCCGGAGGCGAAGAGGATCCCGTGGTCGCACTACGCCGAGATCACGGGCAGCCTGAAAAACGGCCGCGACGTCCTGACAGGTGAGCCAACCGCGATCACCGACCAGACCGAGGTGGCGCCCCGGACGGCTCTTGTAGTAGAATTCGACAGACAAATCCTTACTGAACATGAATAGACTGAAGATGATGGCTGCCGTTGCACTTGCGGCAGGAACGATGACGTGGCAAGCTGTGTCGGCCACGGAACAGGTGCTTGAATCGCCCAACGGGAATTTGCGCATGACCTTTACCCTGGCAACGGATGGCACGCCGCAATATGCCCTGAGCTACAAGGGCAAGGCGGTGGTATTGCCCAGCCCGCTGGGTTTCGAACTGCGCGGCGTCATTAAGGCCACGAAACTCGAATTCAGCCCCAAGACGATCTCCAAGGTGGACGAACGCCCGACGGAATCGCTCCACGACGGATTTACGGTTGAAAGCGTCGAGCGCGACTCCTGCGATATGACCTGGAATCCCGTCTGGGGAGAGGAGTCGGAGATTCGGTGCCACTACAACGAGCTGATCGTAAATCTGTTCCGCAAGGAGTCGGAGAAACGGATGGCGATCCGCTTCCGCCTCTTCGACGACGGACTTGGATTCCGGTACGAATTCCCCGAACAACCGTCGCTGACCTACTTCGTGATCCGCGAGGAGCGGACCGGCTTTGCCATGGCGGGCGACCACAAGGCCTTCTGGATTCCGGGGGATTACGACACCCAGGAGTACGATTACATGGAGTCGCGGTTGAGCGAAATTCCCGCGAAGATGCAGGAGGCGATCAGCGGCAACTCCTCGCAGACCCCCTTCTCGATGACCGGCGTGCAGACGTCGCTGCAGATGAAGTCCGACGACGGCCTCTACATCAATATCCACGAGGCGGCTCTGGTGGACTACGCCTGCATGCATCTGGACTACGATCCCGCAACGCGGACCTTCATGTCGCACCTCACCCCCGATACGCAGGGCTGGAAGGGGTACATGCAGACGCCGTGTCATACGCCGTGGCGCACGATCCAGGTCTCGGACCGTGCGACCGACCTGTTGGCTTCCCGGCTGGTGCTCAATCTGAACGAGCCGTGCGCCTACGATGACGTGTCGTGGATCAAGCCCGTAAAATACATCGGCGTGTGGTGGGAGATGATCACCGGCAAGGGAAGCTGGGCCTACACCAGCGACCACACCTCGGTCAAACTTGGTACGACGGATTACCGCGCAAGCACGCCCAACGGCAAACACTCGGCCAACAACGACAAGGTGCGCCGCTATATCGACTTTGCGGCCGAGAACGGATTCGATCAGGTGCTGGTCGAGGGTTGGAACGTCGGCTGGGAGGACTGGGCGAACTGCAGCAAGGACTACGTTTTCGACTTCGTGACGCCCTACCCGGATTTCGACATCGAGGCACTGAACGACTACGCCCACAGCAAGGGTGTCCGGTTGATGATGCACCACGAGACCTCCTCGTCGGTGAGAAACTACGAGCGGCACATGCCCGAGGCCTATGCGCTGATGGAGCGTTACGGTTACAATGCCGTCAAGAGCGGTTATGTCGGCGATATCCTTCCGCGCGGCGAGCACCACTACGGGCAGTGGATGGTGAACCACTATCTCTACGCCGTAACCGAGGCTGCCCGTCACCACATCATGGTTAATGCCCACGAGGCGGTGCGCCCCACGGGATTGTGCCGCACCTATCCCAACCTGATCGGCAACGAAGCGGCTCGCGGTACGGAATACCAGGCTTTCGGAGGTACGAAACCCCACCACGTGACCATCCTGCCCTTCACCCGGCTGAACGGCGGCCCGATGGATTTCACGCCGGGAATCTTCGTCATGGATATCTCGACCTTTGCCCCGGAGAACCATTCGAAGGTCAATGCAACCTTGGCCAACCAGCTTGCGCTCTACGTGACGATGTATTCGCCGCTGCAAATGGCCGCCGATCTGCCCGAACATTACGCACAGTTCCCCGATGCCTTCCAGTTCATCAAAGATGTGGCTGTTGACTGGCGTCGGAGCGAGTACCTGTTGGCCGAACCGGGCGACTATATTGTCGTGGCACGCCAGGCCAAGGAGTCGGGAGAGTGGTTCGCGGGGGGTGTCACGGACGAGAACAGCCGGACGCTCGACGTCCCGCTGCACTTCCTCGAGGACGGAAAGCGTTACGAGGCGGTGATCTATGCCGATGCACCGGATGCCGATTACCGCACCAATCCCCAGGCATACCGGATCACGCGCCGCAAGGTACGCTCGACCGACGTCCTGAAGATGCATCTGGCAGCCGGCGGAGGCTTTGCCATCTCGTTCCATCCGCTGCCCTAACACGATGATCCGGCGTTCCGTATATTCAAGACGGAACGCCGGATCCTGTGTTTAGAACAACGCGCATCAAAAAGACGGCTGAAAGTTTCGAAATCCGTCCGAATTTTTTAATTTTGTAAGTACCGAATCACCTCCAAATCAAGGATTTCGACAAACTATGCGACTCATTTTCGAAATCGAATACCGCACCCAATGGGGCGAACAGCTCGTGCTGTTGCTCGGGAAACGAAAAATCGCCCTGCAGTACCGCGAGGAGGGGCTCTGGCAGGGCGAGACCGAATA
>CALUJN010000009.1 GCA_944320985.1 uncultured Alistipes sp.
TTAGTACCAATTTCTCAGTGTTATCCCCCTGTTCTGGGTAGGTTGCATACGCGTTACGCACCCGTGCGCCGGTCGCCGGCAATTGAAGCAAGCTTCAATCCCGCTGCCCCTCGACTTGCATGTGTTAAGCCTGCCGCTAGCGTTCATCCTGAGCCAGGATCAAACTCTCCATTGTATAAAATATAAATGTTTCGTTAGAGTCCTGACTATTCGTTTTCCTTTAAAGGAAATTGACAGATAAATACTACAATTTTGCTCTCAAAATATAACCAGTAATTCAAAGAACCACTTCCAAAAAGCTTCGCATTTAGACTGCGAAAGGGATTGCAAAGATAGCAACTATTTTTGAATCCTGCAAATCTTTTTCAAGATTTATTTCTCAGTCTCCCGAAGGATCGATGCGAAAGGGATTGCAAAGTTAAGAACTGTTTTTGAATCTCGCAAATCTTTTTGAAAGATTTTTCGGTCTGCGTTTTGCAACACCAAGCGAGCTTCGGAATCTTGTCCTCACCTACCCTTCTCCAGCCTTTTTCAGAACCTTGCATCCTATTGAAACACAGAACCAAAACCATCTCAAGTTTCCTTGTCGCAAACCTTCGATTTATTTGTAGGAACCGTAATTTCTCAAATGCGGTTGCAAAGGTAGTGACTTTTTCGGTATCTGCAAATATTTTCGACTATTTTTTCAAAAAAATTACTATCTCCCCTCAAAAGCCAGCTCCCTACCTTTATATATAATAGGGGAAAATGCTCCGTCCGCCGTTCCTCGGACAAGGGGAGAGTCCCGATCGAGGTAATCCGGAGCGGGAGCAAAAAGGACAAACAGTCCCAGACAAAGCCAAAAGAGACAACAAGCCATCGAGGCAACCCTCCGACGACTGCGGATACGGCCCCCATTCTCAGACAACCCGGTCTGCAATTACAATCCAGGGTTCAGACAGGTTCGCCTGCAAGCATAGGTTCCGGATCCGACAACGGATACGGCCAGCCAGGGCCAGTCTGCCGGCTGCGATTACAGCCACCCGCCGTTCTCGGCCAGACCGGCTCGGGAAACAACGGCAAATTCGCGAGTGAGCGAGGTATCTCCCGCCTCAGCCGTAATACGAAGCATCGAGACGCCCGGCTTCGGGCAAGTGAAGGTAATCCGGCTCCCGTCAAGCGGCAGGCTCTCCGAGTCGAGCCCCAGTCGATCCGGAGACTCAAGAAGAGCCGATTCCAGGGTTATCATACAGCCTTCCCCTCCGAAGAATGAGGCGAAATCAATCTGCACGGTCTCCCCGGTGGGAACATAGACCGCCTGCGTTCCCCGCACGGCCAACAACAGCTTGAGGGCATCGATACATCCGCCGCCCATCTTGCCGCGATAGGAGGTAAGATTCGGAACCGTAATTCCCTCCTTCGTACCAGAAAAATAGGAATCGATCCCATAGACCGAACTAAGCAGCAGCGATTTGAACTCTTCGGCAGTATACTTGCGTCCCAATTCGGCCGCATAGGAGAGGCCCAGGGCCGCAACCCCCGCAACATGCGGACATGCCATCGAAGTACCTTGCATGAAGCCGTAACCGTACCAGCCCGAGGCCTTCTCCTCGTCGGTATTTCGATAGTCCTTGTAATCAATGGCATCATCGCAAAGTATCGTACTCAGGATCTCCCCATCTGCATAATAGGTGCCTTGGTATTTTGCCGTAGCATCATCGCCGCCCGGAGCCGTAATATCAACCCACGTACCGTAGTCCGTATAATAGGAGGGAAGGAACGACCAGTCCATGGCCCCAACTGCAATGACCGGGGAATACGACGCCGGATAAGTCGGGGCATCACCGATCAGGTCGCCGTCATTTCCGGTTGCGAATAAGACCAAACCTCCCTGCAGCGGGGAATTGGGATCCTGCGATCCGGCACCTGTGATGAAGGTATCGATCGCGGTCCGGATTACGCCGTAGGCTCCTTGCCATTTCCGGGCCGCCTCTTCCGGAGTATCGCTTCCGAAATCGTAGCCCCAGCTGTTCTGCGCGATCACCGCACCGTTTTTCCAGGCATACTCGAAGGCCTTGACGATGGGATTGTGCGATTCGTCGCCGTCGCTGTACCCCATGACCTGGCACGACATGATCTTCACGCCGCCCCGACCGCTGCGACCTCCGGCTATGCCGCAGACCCCGCGGCTGTTGTTATTCACCGCAGCGATCGTTCCGGCAACATGGGTTCCGTGGTCCGCATAGACCGGCCAGCCATCCTCCACTCCGGATGTCAGCCAGTCGAGTTCGGCCTTGTTGTCCCAGAAGTTATAGCCGTGTTCCTCGGGATTCGACGGGTTGGACCAGATATTGGCCTTCAGATCGGGATGCGTCGTCTGTACGGGCTCGTCGATCACCGCAACGATGATCTGCTCATTCCCCGTACAAAGCTCCCAAGCATCCAGCAGGTTGATGTCCGCACCCGCCTTCGGGGTCGAGAAAGAGGCGTTCGGACCCTCGTTTTCAAAATGCCATTGCCAGGCCAGCTTGTGATCGTTCATCCGGCTCGACGCACGGGTCTCCGTCTGCGGAGGGAGCAGCCCCTGACGGGCCGGGACGGCCGGACCTTTGCTCATCGGACGGATATGACGCGGATGGACCTCATACTCCACCAGTGCAACCCCCTCTAACCCGGCAAAACGGCGTCCGACCTGTGCAAGGTCCTCCTCCTTGTCGAACGAGACCCGGTACCAGCGGTTCATGCCCGTCCGGTTGTAGACGGCTTCCCAATCGGGATCATATTCAACCACCCGCTGGAAGCGATCAGCACCGATCTCCTCCAGCAAACGATCGATCTCTTCGACCCCCGAACGGGTTACTGCACCGCTCCGTGTTGCCGGAAGACGCTCCTGAGCTGCAGCCACAGCTGCCGCCATTTCCGGAGACAACTGGACGGAGAGAGCCCCCTGCAGGGCGATCTCCGAAGCCGGCGAACCGAGAATCCGGGCTCCGGAAGCCGGCTCCTCCAACGAATCCTTCACACAGGCGGCAAGACTCAACAGACAGCACAAAAACAACACTCGCTTCATACTCACAATCTTTTGATGTAGGATTTCAAAGGTAAGTTTTTTCCCTAAGATTCAAAACAATCCGATCGGAAATTCGGCCCGCGCCTTCAAAAAAAAGAGATTTTTTCGTATTTTTGCCGCAAATTACACGGAATCATGAATCTGAAAAAGATATCCCTGCTCATCGTACTGCTGCTCATAGCGGATCAGGCGCTCAAGATCTGGATCAAGACCCACATGCATCTCGACGAATCGATCATTGTCTTTCCCGACTGGTTCCAGCTCCGGTTCATCGAGAACAACGGCGCCGCATTCGGCATGCACATCGCATCGGGCGAAGGCTTCGACTGGGGGAAGCTCCTGCTCGGAATCCTGCGCATCGGAATGGTCGGATTCATCGGGTGGCTGATCTGTCATCTTCTGCGCAAACAGGACCACACCCCAAAGGGGGTCATCATAGGTCTGTCACTGATCTTCGCCGGAGCCATGGGCAACATCCTCGACAGCGCCTTTTACGGGTTGATCTTCTCCGAATCGACACCCTATGCCGTAGCACAATTCGGGGGGCATTATGCCGGATTCATGATGGGCAAGGTGGTTGACATGTTCTACTTCCCGCTGTTCCAATGGAACAACGTGCCGCGCTTCCTGCATTTCCTGGTCGACAGCAACAACTATTTCTTCGGTGCGATCTTCAATCTGGCCGACGCCTATATCTCCGTTGCCGTGATCTATCTGCTTCTGTTTCAATACAAATTCTTCAACAAGTAGATTTTTTTCAAAAAAAGCAGGAGAGATTCGTTGCAGATTCAGAAAAAAGTATTACTTTTGCACACCGCAATTCCGGAAAACACCGGTAGCAATGCCCAGGTGGCGGAATAGGTAGACGCGCACGTTTCAGGTGCGTGTGCCGCAAGGCGTGCAGGTTCGATTCCTGTCCTGGGCACTGGAAACCCCGTTTGAGGAGACTCAGACGGGGTTTTGCTTTTTTCGTGTCCGCTCCGTGTCCGCATTTTGCTATAATATAAATGGAAGTCACACCAACACAATATTACCTTTTCGTTTAGGAATGTCAAGCTAGAAACGATTCATTTATTTATCTATGTCAAGAATATGTCGTACTTTTGGAAAGACCTATCTGTCAAACATGATCAGTCAAACGCTATTTTCCTCCCGACTATCAAGCTATTTTAGGCCTATGCCAAAGACTATAAAATCCAGTCAGAATGCTTAGCGTAAACTGTAAAGTTTTTCAGGACAAGTTCACGCCGTGACAAGTTGCTCTTATTTGTCTTTTTAACCTTCAATCGGAAATATAATTTCCAATCCGGATCTCTCCAAGAGACCAGGCTCTGGCACTTTCCTTATCCATAGCCGTTATACCATCAAAATCGCCTCCTCATTGGGCATAACTCCACACATGCAGGTTGCCCATCGAAAATCCTTCTGCAACCACTCGATCCAGTTCATCGCGTAGATCTTCGACTGAATCCTTTCCTCGTAGTCCTGATTGGAGAAATAGGACTTGCAGACTGGATCTTACGCACGCCCCTTTCACACAATACTCCAAGCATCTCGCCCTAGCCCAAGGCACTTAGGTCAACTTATGTGTTCGCTACGATTGTCTCTAGAATTTCCATGCCGCCGATGCTCTTCGGCATAGACTCCAGGTAGCATTCCGAATTTCTTTCGGAAAAGACGGGTAAAATAATTCGGAGAAGAAAAACCTGTCGAATAGGCCGCTTCCGAAACCCGATAACCCGCCTGTAACAACACAAGCGATTCCTTTAATCGATGATGGTTGATGTATTCGGTGGTCGACATCCCGACAATACTCTTGAGTTTAAGATGCAGTTGCGTACGACTGATCCCTGCTGCCGCCGTCAGATCATTAACCGAAAACTGTTCATTGGCAAGATTCTTTTTGATTATGGAGTCAATGCGGGCAAGGAATTTTGCATCCAGATTATTGCTCACGATCTCGGCGGCTTCAACCTGCCCCGCGATATAGCGGTGGATCAACTTCTCGCGCGACTGAAGCAAATTCTTAACCTGCTCATACAAGGCCGCCGGATGAAATGGCTTTTCAAGATAAAAATCGGCTCCGGCCTGATAACTTTCTATCTGTGTTTCATCTCCGGATTTTGCCGTAAGCAGAATAACTTGAATATGCGAAGTCGCGATATGGCTTTTAAGTCGCTGCACCAATTCGTAACCATTCATCTCTGGCATCATGACATCGCTGATAATCACATCGGGAAGCTGTTTGAGCGCAATCTCCCATCCTTCCCGACCATTGTGGGCCTGCAGAACTCGGAATTCCCCGCTGAAAAGTTCCTGATAGAAATGCAGTAATTCGGGTTCATCCTCAACAACCAGAATCGTATGTTTCCGGGATGGATTCACGTGTCGGTTCTCTTTAGTATCGGGCACTTCGAACTTTCGTTCCGGTTCCACCGAAAGGAACTTGTATTCCCGGATGTCGACCTTATCGATCCGTTTCCGAGAGAGTTGCTCCTCAGAAAAGAGTGATTTGTCGACCCCCAAAGTCAAGGAAAAACAACTACCTTTTCCCGGAGAACTCGTCACTTGAATCGAACCTTTGTGAAGTTCGACCAATTCGCGGGTGAGTGCCAAACCGATTCCAAAACCGGTTTGTCCCGTACGTTCCCACTCGTTGGCCCGATAATAGGCTTCGAAGATATGGTTCAGTTTGTCGGCGTCGATCCCAATTCCCGTATCCTCAACCGACAGATGCAATATGGCCGGCCCGGAGGATATATCCAGGCTCGATGTAATGGAGATTCGACCTGCCGGGGTATACTTGAAGGCATTGGACAACAAATTGAAGACGATTTTCTCGACATCCTGCGGTGAGAACCAGACGGAAGGCCCACTCTGCGGTACATGTACCTGAAAGTCGATGTGACGCTCCTCGGCCAACAGTAGAAATCCGTCCGTTATGTCGTGAATAAAACTTTGAATATCGCCTTCGCGCAAACGTATCTTCTTTTGCAGATTTTTGATCTGGGTAAAATGCAACAACTCGTCGATCAAATATTTCATCTTGACGGCATTACGGGCCAACAACCGCATTCGTCGTTCGGTTTCGCCGGAAAAGCTTCCCCGGTCGATCATCGATTCCAAAGGTCCGATAATCAAACTCAAGGGAATCCGCAATTGATGGGAAATGTTGGTAAAGAAATTCAATTGCATACGGTGTAGCTCACGGTCCTTTTTACGTTCAAGATCGCTGGCGAGCTGCTCGGCGTGACGTCGTTGTCGAATCCGGAAAGTACGCCATCCGAGGAACAGCAAGCACAGAAAAAACACCAAATAGCAACAACACATGACCGTTGAACGCCAGAAAGGCGGCTCGACCTCAATATGAATGGTTGTAACCGGTTCGTTTCCATCCCAACGATTGTTGAACGACGCCTTCAACTGCAACCGATATTCACCGGGAGCCAAATTGGCAAAGTTGATCTGCTTCTGCATTCCCACATAGTCCCATTGAGTATCGGTTCCAAAACTTGAGGCAAAAAAGAGACTCGAAGCGTGGCTGATGGTCGGGACCGTATAACTGATGGAAAACGACTGGGCTTGTGCGCTGCTTAAACGAATACGGCTGCCATCCGCGAGATCGCACTCTTCGGAAGGATAGACAACGACATTCTTGCCTAAAACGCGCAGTTCAGTCAATTCGACCTGGGCGCGGCTCAGGGAGAGTCGCAAGGAATCGGGATGAAACGTAATCATACCGTTGATTGTCCCGAAATAGAGATAACCGTCCGGATCGCAGTAGACCGAATTGTTACTGAACTGTTTGTTGGGCAGGCCGTCGCTCACGGAGTAATTGACGAACGTATCGGATGACTGGTCGTAACAACTCAATCCATTATCTGTACTGGCCCAGATATTTCCGTTGCCATCCTCGATAATCGAGTAAACGGTATTCGAGAGCAAATGGTTTTGAGTGGTATAGGTCGTATAACGGGACTGTTCGGGAGCATAACAGATCAAACCGTCATAG
Source organism: uncultured Alistipes sp. (assembly GCA_944320985.1). Taxonomy (GTDB): domain Bacteria; phylum Bacteroidota; class Bacteroidia; order Bacteroidales; family Rikenellaceae; genus Alistipes. The sequence continues at coordinate 7,062 of CALUJN010000009.1, forward strand.
TTGGTCGAGATCCACAGATGATGGCGGGAGTCCTGATAAATATAGTTGATGTGCTTGTTGGATTGAATGGTCTGCCCGTCCGCATTATGAAGCGTAAACTCCCGAATTCGTTTTTGTTCCTTGTTGTAATAGAACAAACCCTGAGCATGAGTGGCAATCCAGACATTACCCGCATCATCCATCATCAGATGATTGATACTCTGTTTCCGGAATCGATAAGGCTCGAATTGAATAAAGAGATCCTTTGCTTCATCATATATGACCAACCCACTGGTAGTACCCACCCATAGACGGCCCTCGCTGTCCTCCAGCAAGGCCAGGATATGATTTGTGGAAAGGCCCGGATAATGCTCGACGGTAAATTGGTCGAATCGGCCCGTTTGCGGCGTATAACAATAGAGTCCATTCGAAGTCGTACCGATCCATAAACGCCCTTTACGGTCTTTCAGCAGCGCATAGGGATTCGAATTTTCTTTACCCGGAATGAGAAGTTTCTGGATGGTATTGTTCGATTGGACCAATCGATTCAGATTACCGTCTTCGGTGGCAATCCAAATATCTCCGTTTTCGTCCGGAAGTATTTGACGCACGGTTCGCCCCGACAGATAGGATTCCCCTTCACCCCAATCGTAGAATGAAAACTGCCGGAACATATAAGGCTGGATATTGATTCCTCCATATCTGGTCCCGACCAACATGTTGTGTTCCCGATCTCGAAAAATCACAGTAATAAGGTTGTCGCTCAACAGGTTGTAATTTGAAGGATCTTTGACCTGATGAGCCACGATGGAACCCAAATGCGGATTGTAGATATAGAGTCCCTGGTTCGTTCCGATCCAAAGGTTTTGATCCGCATCTTCACAGAAAGCGGTAATACTTGCGTCGGACAACTCCGGCAGCACATAGAACCGTTGCTTGTCGATATGATAATAACAGGCTCCGAGATTGTTCGTGCCGATCCACAGCACTCCGCTTGGACTGTAATAGAGCGTATTGATTTGGTTCGAGGTCAGCCAGTCCCGGGTGTCATCATTAGCCCGGAAATGCGTGATAACGGTATGTCCCCGATTTATATGGATCAATCCGTCTGTTTTCGTCCCGGCCCATACGTCTCCGGCCGCATCAACGGCAAGAGACGTAAAGCGATTGCGCACTTCTCGACCATGAATCAGAATGGGTTCGAAACGATCGTCCCGCCCATTATAGAAATGCAAAATGTCGTTGATTCCCAGATAAAGCCCCTGCTGCGACTCTGCAATAGCACAAAGCGACAGTGTGGTAATATCATTTTTAGGGGCTGAAAAGCTGTTTTTCCGATAATCATAGTAGCGTAATCCACGAGAAGTAATCACCCATAATCGATCCTGACTGTCGGCAAAAACCTTGAGAATGGACTTCGAGGGCAGATTGTCCGGATTCTCCAAGGAAGGTTCATAAGTGACCATCGTATATCCATCCCATCGGCAAAGTCCGTTTTCAGTACCAATCCAGATAAAACCCTTGTGATCCTGGCAAATCGTATGAATCGTATTACTGGGCAACTGGTTGATATTCGAGAGATGACTAAAACGCATATTGCCACCACAAAGGCCCGGGGCTGCAGTCAGAAGCATCGGGATGAGCCACCAAACGAACAATCTACAACGGAATGTCATATGGAAATGAGAAGAAAAGTAAAATATTCGGATTCAAATCTGTTTTCAGCAATCAAACCTTCACATCGTGTCTGAAATCATTCGATAAGCAGGCGCGTGCCATTGAATGTCACATTACGAATAAGCGGTCGAGAAGGCGCTCGATTGGGCGCATGATAGGAGATTTTCAAAACGCCCGAATGATCCTGGAAGAGCATGGCATGTCCGCCGTTATCCCTGTTGATCGGTTGTTTCAGATGTTGCCATGGTCCGTATATATTGCCCTCCGAAATGGCCTGACCGATCGCATAAAGCCCGGTATGTCGCTGGAAACTCGACCAAAGCATCAGTAACCGGCCATCTTCCAATCGGTAAACAAAGGGGGCATCGGTGACTTTGCCTTGTACCGGAGGTGTGGTTTTGTTGGATCTCAATGAACCAACCCAGGGAGCTGCCGATGCGCGGAACAGGACCTGGGGCGTGCCTTCGATGTGCGTCAGATCCTCGGAGAGCCGTGCGACACAAATCTCGCCATCGCCCACTTCCAGCCATTCGTGGCAATAAAGCAACCAGGGCATCCCTTCTTCATCGACAAAAAGAGTCCCGTCCAGACACATCTGATCGGCCGGCGTAACGGGCCCGTTCGTCAACGGTTCGAAAGGTCCGACGGGATGGTCGGAAACCAGAATCGAGGTGCCTCGTTTTCGGTCGGGCGCGCTGAAGGTTACAAACAGATAATAGCGGCTACGATAATAGAAGAGATCCGGAGCCCAAAAATCTTCTCTGCCCCAGAAATCCTTGGCCGGCACGAACGATTTGCCGCAATAGCGCCAATGGATCAGATCCCGGCTTTCGTAGCAAATGAGTCGATAGGTATCATTGACGTGCAAATAATAGTTGCTGCTCTGAGGATCCGCCAGAATAAACGGATCACGAACCTGAAGATCATCCATATGAATGGAGTATCGGACAGCCTTTTGTTTCGCCTTCTTGCGAACCTGGGCCTTGCACTCCGGAGCCATAAGAACCATGAACAGGGAGATAATGAGGTAAATGAACGGTTTCATGACGGATTCAATTTAAAAAGATAATCTCTTCCTGCTGGATACGAACCGGACGCAGAATCACTTGTACGGGAGGTTCATTGGTATGATACGAAATAAGAAGCGAACCTTGGAAATCCCGAAAGATCATGGCATGGCCGCCATCGTCGTTGAGAGCTCCGCTTCGCTGATGCCAGGGACCTCGCAACTCTCCCGAATGCGATACGGCAACTCCAATAGCATATTCGCCATTGGCACAAAAACTGCTCCATATCAATAAGAGTTTCCCACTGTCGGTCGTGTAGATAAAAGGAGCGTTGGTAATTATACCGGTTTGAGCGCCCGTCGTAATCAACCCAGGCCAGTCCGCATCGGAACCTTTGAATAAAAAGACCGGTTCTCCAATCGTATGCGAGAGGTCATCACTGAGACGTTGGGCATAGATCTCACCGATCTGCACTTCGATCCACTCTCGGGCATAAATCAGCCAAGGTTGTCCATCCTTGTCCACATAAAGCGTACCATCCAGGCACATCCAACCTTTGGGTGTGATCGGTGCATTGACCAATGGTCGGAATCCACAATCCGGCCTATCCGAGATAAAAATGGAGATTCCCCGCCGATAACGTTCGGAGAAAAAACTGGCAAAAAGATAATAATGCCCCCGATATCGGTAGACTTTTGGGGCCCAAAATTCGTGTTCACCCCAAAAATCGGGATCCGGACGAAACGATTCTCCGCATAATTTCCATCTTCGCAAGTCCTTGCTGGCATAGCATAGAAACGATTTCTTTCCGCTGTTTGCGTGCATGTAGTAGGTACTGTCGGCAACATTGGCCAGAATGAACGGATCTCGAATGTGCATGTCACTCAAATTAAGCGGATAGCTTTCCTCTTGCCGAGATGTCTCCGCCGTTCGTGTCCGAGAGCCGCAAGACGTGTTTCCGACCATTATACACCCAAATACAGCCACGCAAAAAAGAAATCGTTTCATAAAATATCTAAAATTTAGACGACGAAGTTTCCGAAGAGTTCGTCCCTACTTGCATACGGTCATTCCACCAATGGATAACTCGCTCACTCAGCTCCTTGACCAAGGCCGGATATTTTTCCGCCAAATTCCGTTGTTCATAAGGATCTTTCCTCAAATCATAAAGTTCGATACGATCATCGAATGAATTCAGCAGCAACTTCATATCTTCACGACGAATTGCCAGATGCGGACTTTTGTTTTCGGGTTTCTTGTGCTGATAAAAAAACGCGTTACGCCCGAACTCCCACATCAGATCCGTCGTGCGGGTCTTCGGGTTTCCCAAAAAGACCAAGCTCATATCTTCCCCGCTATAAACGAATCCTTCCGGTAATTTTGCTCCCGTCATCGCGCATAACGAAGGAAAAAGATCCACACTGCAAACTACCGACTGACGATCTACCTTACCTGCGGGAATATGGTCCGGCCAACATATCACAAATGGCATACGGATTCCTCCTTCATAAAGGCTGCATTTCATACTCCGCAATCCATTGGTCCGTTGCTTTTCATAGTAAGGCATGGGACCATTGTCGCTCGTAAAAATAACAATCGTATTTTTATCCAGACCAAGTTGTTTCATCCCATCAAGCAATCGTCCTATCTGTTTATCGTATTCGGCCAGCACGGCTTTGAAATTCCGAGGCATACTCCAGGTCTTTTCTTGGACCTACATCAACATCTTAATATACTAAAAATCAATATATTTGCTAATACATCTACAGAGATTGACACCAAATAGTTCCCTGAGCATTTCTACTTTTATTGTTTGATTGAACTGTCTTTTATATCTTTCTTACTCGTATATATGACATCCAATAACTCATTTGCGAGTTTAACATCTGTTATCTTTATAATATTGTCCTCCTCAGTTGTGTACTACTACCGTTTTTTAGACAGGTATCGTAGTTTTGTTAGTTAATCAAGCAGCCGGACGAATGTAGAGCTTGCTTGGTACTTGACGGTAGCTTCCTTGATGCTTTCGATGATAATTGTAGTTATCAATGAATCTCTTAATTCCGCAGTAGAGCGCGGTCGCGTTTTCCTCAAGTATGATGTAAATATACTCGTATTTTATCGTTTTCCAAAATCTTTCGATCCAAATTAGGCCTCTTAGCAAGTATGACTTGATATAGGATGCGCTTCTGAGATTGCTCAAATGCTTCCGATGTAGCACTGGCATTATGCCCATCAGACGCATCAGGCGGCGAACTCTTCTAACCCCGACTTTGTATCCTCCTTCCAAGAGAAAATCTGTCATGCCTACTACGTCCTTGGCTGGATGATCCATATGCTCTGCATCTATCTTCTGCATCATCTCCAGATTCTCCTTAATCTCACCTTTGAGAGTGTAGTAGATGCTGGTCCTATTCAGTCCTAAGATAGCACACTGCTTGCTGAGACTCAGATTGTGTTTCGGGAAGACTAGTCCTTTGCGGGTATCTCTATCCCCAATCTTTTGGATACCCGCTTTACAAAATCCAGCTGCATCTGCAGATCTCCTATCACTCAAAGATATCTGTCTTTTTCCTTTTCTATGACTGTATCGTCAACTTTGGGTGCTTCAAATGCGGCTGATGAATTTCCAATGAACTCTTTTCTCCAACGGCTAATCATAACCGGCGACACCTCATACTTCACTGCAAGTTCATTAAGAGTCTCGCGCTCTTGGATGGCTTCCATGGCGACCCTTGCCTTGAACTTCACATCGTACTTTTTTCTTGTGCCTTTCATAAATGCTAAGATAGTTAAAATTTAACTTAGGCACCTGTCTGAAAAAGAGGAAGTACTATAAAGGGGGGGGGCAGAAATTCCGAAGATCCAGAAGATCCATGAAACACGCCCGGCTGGTTGCCGGGCGTGTTTCATGGATCGAGTTCCCTACTTGCTCACCTTGTAGGTGCCGCTTGTGTAGCGCTTAGATTCGCTCTCTCCGGGAAGGGTGACGGTGGCTGTCGCACCCTCGGGAATCGTGAACTCCCAGTGCCAGGTATCGCCCTCATAGTGCCAGGCACTCTGGATGAGGCCGGCGGCCGATTGATACTCGGCCGTCAGGTGTCCCAGCCGCTTGTCGGGCAGGGGCTTCATGATGATGTTCCGGAATCCGGGGGCCGCAGGGTCGGCGGCGATTCCGGCGGCCGTCTCCCAAATCCACTCGCAGACGCATCCGTAGGCGTAGTGGTTGAAGCTGTTCATCCCCTTCGGCCCCATGCCTTTGTCGGCCATGTAGCTGTTCCAGCGCTCCCAGATGGTCGTGGCGCCGTTGTCCACCGAATAGAGCCAACTGGGATTCCGGCGCTGGAAGAGCAGCTCGTAGGCGATATCCGCCATGCCGTTCTCCGTCAGCGTGCCCATCAGGATGGAGGTTCCGAGGAATCCCGTCTGCAGGCAGTTGCCGTGGGTGGCGAAGTTCTCGCGCAGGCGGGCAATCATCTGAGTTTTGGCCTCGCCCTCCACCACGCGGGCCTTCAGCGCAAAGAGCGCGGGGGTCTGCATGGTATTGAGGATTCCGGTCTTGAACGTGCCATCCGTGTGGAGGAATTTTTTGCGAATGTAGCCCCGCGCCTCGTCGGCCATCCGCCGGTATTTCACAGCATCACGGCCGCTGGCAGCGGCCATGTCGGCCATCATCTCGGCATCGGTCACCCAATAGCAGGCCGAGAGATAATTCCAGTAGTCTATCGCTTCGGGAAGCGGGCCTTGGGGCGAGAAGGCTCCCCTGCCGTTGCTTTCTAGAGGCTCGTAGCTCAGCCAGTCGGCCCACTGGTAGTTGTTGTTCTCTTTGCAGAGGGCCTTGTGGTCGTATCTGGTGTCAGCGACATGGTCCATGAACCGCTCCATGGCGGCCCAGTTCTCCTCGATAATCTTCGTGTCGCCAAACTGTTTCCACACCGTCCACGGCACGATAACCCCGGCATCAGCCCACCCCATACGCATCATGTTGCGCTCGTTGCAGCCATATTGGGCAAAGGGCGCTACGCCGGGAAATCCGCCCAACGGGCTCTGCGTGTCGCGCATGTCGCGCATCCACTTGTGCATGAACTGCCGGGTGTCGGCAAAGAAGGTGCCGGTCTCGGCAAAAACCTGCGTGTCGGCTGTCCAGCCCAGCCGCTCGTTGCGCTGCGGGCAGTCGGTCGGCACCGACAGGTAGTTGGAGAGCAGGCCCCAATAAGTGTTTGATATAAGCTTGTTCACCAATTCGTTGCCTGTGGTGAGCGAACCGGTCTCCATCTCCTTTGTAATCGACGACACGGGAATCGACCGTAGCGACTTGATGACAACATCCGCGGTGGCCGTGACGGCGATATAGCGGTAGCCGTAGAAGGTGCGGGTAGGATGGTAGGCCACATATCTGTTGCCGCGGCCAAAGGTGTAGACCATCTCCATGCCCTCTTCGGGAATGCGCAGGTTCTCGCGGTGACAACTCCCCTCCGGGCCGTCCATGCCGCGGCTTCTGGCACCGTTGCCATCGTTGAGCAGCTCTGCGGGCAGACAGGTCAACACCGTACCCTCGGCCGCCTTGAATACGAAGGCGGGCACGCCCGCACAGTTCTGGCCGAAGTCCACCACAAGAGTTTCCCCTGCCCCGAGCCTCATCTTTGCCCCGGGAGCGTATTCGCGGACGGTGACCACCTTGCCGAACTCCTCTTCCGAAGCCCCCTCCACGCCGTTCCAGACGTAGGCGTTCACGGGCGTAAGGGCCAGGTCGTGGCGCAGGTAGACCTCCGCACCGGCCGAGGGAAGAATTTCACCGGCGAACTGGGTGTTGAGTTCCGGTACGGAGAGTTTGTCGGCACATGCATATCCCATCGGCTCGCGGGCGTCGTAAATCTCGCCGTCGAAGATGGCCGCATGCTTCACGGGCCCGGCAATGCCGGCCTTCCAATGTTCCAGATCCGTGCCGTGATATTGCTTGCTGCCGTCGGCATAGGTCAACTCCAGCACGCCGCGGAAGGCGCACTTCTTGCCCACCATGCCATTCCGCCCCACGATTTTATCGGCCCACCATCCGGGTGTCACCTGCGCTACAAGGGTGTTTTCGGCTGACGCGGCACAGCGGAAAGCCCCGGTGATGTCGTAGGTAAAGGCGTATTTGGTCTTGGCATAGTGGGTGAATCCGGGTTTTAGGAACTCCGAGCCCACAGGTGCTCCGTTGATATAGATTTCATAGACGCCCAGGCCCGAGGTCATCCACTTGGCCGCAACAACCTCCTGCGCGTTACGCACGGTGGAGACAAACCAGCTGGCACCGTCGGCGGCACGCTGCTCCCTGTTGTCCGTGACAACCGGCGCATCGGCAGCGGAGATCCAGACGGAGTGCTCCCACGCCGCGGCGTTCAAAGCCCCGGTGCGCTCCCCTACTCTCTTTTCCTCTTTCGGGCCACAGCACGCCGAGAAGAGGAGTGTAACAGCCGTGACAAATGTTGTAATGCCATGAAGTTTCCGTTTCATATCTGTTTGTGTTAAAGTTTTTACAGTCCGGCAACAAAAATAGCTAAAGCATCCGCCAAAAACGAACGAAAAAACATTTGTGATAGCGAATCGTAAAAAAAGACATGAAAATGCTCTTTTGTAATATGATTTTCTCTTTCCTGGCCGCAAGAAAGCCTTTTCCCTCTTTTGCCCGTCCGGTGGATTTTCGGATGTTCCGGCGCGGAATATTTCTCCGATTCGTGGAGGGAATGACAAAAATGTCGTATTTTTGGAGAGCGAAACGCATATGTCGGGCCGATGGAGCAACAGCGCCGCCGCATCAAACTTCTTAACCCAACCCCGGGGAATCGGTTACAAACAAATATTTTTTCCAAATGTCCTGAAAATTCATCGTAAAGCCCCCGCTCTTTCCCGGCAAAGCTCGTTCGCCCGGCGCGACCCGGCGCAGGATAGAGCCTCCCGCGACAGGGATACAGCCCCGCGAGGAGGTGGATGGGCATTTTATTTTTCTCCGGCGACAATAAATTTGCGCATTAGCGATTGCTTGACTATTTTTGTCCATATAAGTACAGCAAAAAACGGTATAAACAGGGGGGGCTTTTTTTGTGCCAAGGAAGCAGACTTTGGGCTGCCGATGTCTAAAACGCTATGCCGGCGCAGGGGTCGCCAATCTCCCGCAACCTTTGTTCCATTATCCCCCGCAACTCCTTGACGGTTTGCTTCGCCTTGCGGCTGTAGGCTATGTTGTGCAACTGATGAGGGTCGGTCTCCCTGTCGTAAAGAAACTCTTCGGTGGGGACTCCGTCGACAGTCGCCACGGCATAAGTATATCTCGCCGTCCGCACGCCGCGCATGCCCGTCCGGGGGTTGCCGCCGCGGATGTTCATGTAGCGCATATACAGTTGGAACGAAGGACCTTCTTCGGCCGAGCCCATAATCTGCGCGCTCAAATCCCGCGACTGGACCGAGGCGGGTATCCTCTCCCGCAACCCCATGAGGGAGAGCACCGACGGATAAAAGTCCTCGATGGATATCAGCAGCTCGCTGTCGACGCGCGGCTTCAGCTTGGCGGGATAGGAGATCATGAAGGGAATCCGCATCGACTCCTCGTAGAAGATGTTTTTGTTCCTGTATTCGATATTGGGCAACCGTCCCTCGTGCAGGGAGACCAGATCCCCGTGGTCGGAGACGAACACGACAACCGTATTCTCGCGCAAGCCGCGGCTTTCCAGCGCCGCCACGATGCGTCCGAACTGGTCGTCCACACCGGATATGCAGGCGTAATAGTTGGCAATGTCCTTTTTGTGCTCCTCTATTTTGGCTTTGGTCAGCCCTTTCAGCTCCGGGGTGTTGGCCGCGAGGGAGTCGCGGTTGATGTCCGCATACAGCCGTTTGTATCTCTCGGGAACCAGGTGGTAGGGTGTATGCGGGGGATTCATGGAGACCATCATAGCAAAAGGCTGCTTCGAGGTGCTCACGCTGTCGATGAAGCGTATGGCCAGGTCAGCCTCATACTCGGGGCCCCACTGGTCCACATAGTAGAACTCCTCCCTCGAAGCCTCCGTGTTCCAGTAGAGCGGCCGAAGGTGGAAGTCGTAGGTACCGTAGGCTACCCAATAGTCGAAACCGTGACGCCGGGCGGGCGGACACCACTCGTTCCAGGCGATTTTGCCCTTGTTGTTGGCGCAGTCGACATAGGGTTTCAGCGGTTTGTCCAGGTGCCACTTGCCTATGTAGGCCGTGGCATAACCCTCAGCCTTCAGCACATCCGACCAGCATACAGCCTCCTGCTTCAGCTCGACATTGCGCGGGGCCGAATTCGACTCGCAGTTGGTGATTACGCCGTTGTTGTGGGGATACATTCCGGTCAGGAACATCGCCCTGGCCGGTGACGAAACCGGATAGCTGCTGATGGCTTCGTCCAGCACAACGGCACTCTTCGAGAAGCGGTCGAGGTTGGGTGTAAACACCCCTTCCCGCTCCAAAAAGCCCAGGGCATCGCCCCGGAATTGGTCGGCCATGACCACCAAAAGGTTCGGCCGCTCGTTGTCGGCGGGCTGTCCGTATCCGCAGAGGGGTATCGTCGCCAGCCCGAGGGTTACCATACTTGCACGTTTCATTTTTTCGGTTAATTCTACGAGTTGGACATTCAGTCGGTTTTTACAAATATACGGGATATTCCCGCTCTGCGGTTGTAGTTATGTTCGCTGTTCGGTCACGGTTGTTCAGAGCCCGTTTCCGGAGGGCGCATTCATTTGTGGTGTGCAGCTTTGGGGCCTTCCCGCCCGGAATGCTCCTTGAGGTAGTTGCTCGGCGACATGCCGAACTTCCGCTGGAAGAGGCGTTTGGAGTAGTTCGGGGAGGAGAACCCCGTGGCATAGGCCGCCTCGGAGATGCGGCAGCCCGACTGCATGAGCGTCACCGACTCCTTGAGCCGCAGGTGGTTGATATACTCGGTCGCCGACATGCCCACCTGGCTCTTGAGCTTGAGATACAGCTGTGTGCGGCTGATGCCAGCTTCGGCCGTCAGCTCTTTGACCGAGAACTTCTCCTTGGCGAGTTTTTTTTTGATGATGGTGTCGATGTGGCCCAGGAGCTTCGCGTCGAGGTGGTTGCCCGCGACCTCAGTGGACTCTATCTATCCGGCCATGTAGCGGCGTATGAGCTTCTCGCGCGAATGAATCAAGTTGTGCATCTGCTTGCGCAGGGCCGCGGGGTGGAAGGGCTTTTCGATATAGAAGTCGGCGCCCATGTGGTAGTTCTCCACCTGCGAATCGTCGCCCGACTTGGCCGTGAGCAGGATGATTTGGATGTGCGAGGTGGCGATGTTCTCCTTGACGCGCTGCACGACTCATGACCGTTCATCACGGGCATCATCAGGTGGTTGATGGTCTGCTTGCGGAAGCGGTGGGACTCAAACTGCAAGAAGCAGCCTTTCAGCTCGTTGTAGAGCGCCAGCCCGCTGATCGAGCCCACCCACAGATGCCCGTCGCGGTCCTCCAGAAGCGCCGTGATGCTTGTCCCGGCCAGTTCGGGCAGCGTGTAGAATCGCTGCTTGCCGAGGTGTTAGCAGCATATGCCGCGGTTGTTCGTGCCTATCCAGAGGATCGCGTTCGAGTCGCAGCAGATGGCGCTTATCTAATTGGATGCCAGCCAGTCGCGCATATTCTGTTGGCCCGGTAGCGGGTGATCGAGGTGTGTGAGTGGTCCATGCAGATCAGTCCGCCGGTCTTTGTCCCGGCCCACACGTTGCCGCGATGGTCTACGGCCAGGGCCGTAAAGCGTCCCCGCACCTCTCGTTTGTGTATCAGGATGGACTTCAGGCGGTTTGTCAGCCAGTCGTAGGTGTGGAGCATGTCGCCGATGCACATGTAGATCTGCCGGGGCGACTCCTCCACGGCGCAGTACGAGAGTGCCGTTATGTCGTTCTCGATGGCGAGGAAGCGGTTCTTATGGTAGTCGTAGTAGCGCAGGCCGCAAGTGGTGATGTCCCATAGCCTTTCGTGGCTGTCGGCGAAGACCTTGAGTATCGACTTCGAGGAAAGCGTGTTGGGATCTTTCGCCGCGGACTCGTAGGTGACCATCGTGTGTCCGTCCCACTTACTGAGGCCGTTCTCCGTGCCTATCCAGATGAAGCCCTTGTGGTCCTGACAGATGGTGTAGATGGTGTCGCTGGCAGCTGGTTGATGTTCGAAAGGTGGATGAAGCGTATGTTGCGGCCTGCCACACGCGGCGGGGCGAGCGACAGTACCAGGCAGAGCAGGTAGGCAAACCGACAGGCGAGGACTCTCATGGCGTAATCAGTTTAGGAAGATAAGTTTTTCCTGCTCGACGTGCACCGGCTGGATGATGACCCGCACGGGCCGTGGAGCGACTCTGTGTGCGACACCGCCGCGCCTATGACATACTCGCCGTTGGGGCGGAAACTGCTCCAGAGTAGCAGGAGTTTGTCGCTGTCGGGGGTGTAGATGAAGGGCGCGTTAGTGACGATGCCCATGCGGCGGCCTGTGGTGATGAGCTCGGCCCGTTCCGCATCCGAACCCTTGAAGAGGAAGATGGGCGCTCCCGCCGTGTGGATGAGGTCCTCGCTGAGACGCTGGGCATAAACTTCGCCCACCATCACCTCTATCCATTTGCGAGCGTAGATGAGCCAGAGGTGGCCGTCCTTGTCGATATAGAGCGTGCCGTCGAGACACATCCACCCCTCGGGCGCTACGGCCTTGTTGACCAGAGGCCGGAATCCGCCGTCGGGCCGGTCGGAGACCAGCACGGAGACGCCGCGGCTGCGCTACAGGGAGGAGAAGTTGCCAAAGAGGTAATATCTGCCCTTGTAGAGGTAGAGTTTCGGGGGCCCAGAAATCCTGCTTGTCCCAGAAGTCGGCCTCCGGGTGAAACGACTCGCCGCAGAGCCTCCATTTCCGCAAATCCTTGCTGGCATAGCAGAGAAACGACCGTCTGGCGCAGTTGGCATGCATGTAGTAGGTGCGGTCGTGTCGGCAAAGATGAAGGGGTCGCGTATCCGCATGTCGTTAAGGTCGAGCGGATACTCCTTCGCTGCATCCTGCTGCTACGGCAGGGCCCTGCCGTAGCAGCAGGATGCAGAGGATGAGGGCTGTGAGCAGTCGTTTCACGGCTTATGTCGTGTCAGTTTTTCGGTGTCGCCGCATTTCCGGCCGGCAGGCGGTTGTTCCACCAGTGGATCACGCGACTGCGCAACTCCTCCACAAGTTCCGGATATTTCTCCGCCAGGTTGCGCGTCTCGTAGGGGTCGCGCCGCATGTCGTAGAGCTCCACGCGGTCGTCGAAGGAGTTGATGAGCAGCTTCATCTCCCCGCGGCGTATGGCCAGGTGAGGGCTGTTGTTCTCCACCACCGGGTGGCGGTAGAAGAAGTCGTTGCGCCCAAACTCCCACATCAAGTCGGTCGTGCGGGCCCGGGGAGTGCCGAGCAGCACGGAGCTCATATCCTCGCCGCTGAAAGCAACACCTTCGGGTGTAGAGACCCCCGCCAGGGTGCAGAGCGACGGAAAGAGATCGACGCTGCAGACTACCGACTGGCGGTCGATTTTCCCTTTCGGGATGCGTGCGGGCCATCGCACGACGAAGGGCATGCGTATGCCCCCTTCGTAGAGGCTGCACTTCATGCTCCGCAGGTTGTTGGTGCGCTGCCGCTCGTAGTAGGGCATGGGGCCGTTGTCGCTCGTGAATACGACGATGGTGTTGCGGTCGAGCCCCAGCTCCTCCATGCCGTCGAGCAGGCGGCCTATCTGCCGGTCATATTCGGCCAACACGGCCTTGAAGTTGCGAGGCATACTCCAGGTCTTGTCCTCCTGCTGCACCTGTGCGTTGGGCACGTAGGGGGTGTGCATGTCGTCGGGCCAGAGGTTGAGGAAGAAGGCGCGGTCGCGGTTGCGGGCCATGAATTCGAGGCTCTTGTCGACGAAATATTCGGTGCGCTGCCACCGCTTCACCGAGTCCTTCGGCGACCATATCCAGTCGGTCGCCGTGATGGCCGGGTCGGGATCGGGCCCCTCGTAAGTCGTCAGGTATTCGTCGAATCCGTAGCAGGTGATTTGGGGCGCGTCGTCCACGTCGCGGCCGCCGCCCATGTGCCACTTGCCGATGTGGGCCGTGCGGTATCCTGCGGCCTGGAACGCGCGTGCCATGCTGGGGAACGCGGGGTCGAGGTAGTCGTTCTGCTCGCAATCGTCGTTGTGCTTGCGCGTGTGGAGGAAGGTGTTAATGCCCAGCTCGAGCGGGAAGATGCCCGTCGTGATGGCCGCCCGCGAGGGCGAGCTCACGGGCGCCGCCGTGTAGTAGTTCTCCACGACCACGCCGTTGCGGGTCAGGCGGTCGATGTTGGGGGTCTCCACCCAGCCGTCGTTCAGGAACGAGACATCGCCCACGCCCATGTCGTCGGTGTAGATAATCAGGATGTTGGGCCGTGCGTTCTCCCGCGCGGAGGGCGCGGCCTCGCGGGCGCAGGCGGTCTGGCCGCTCAAGGCCAAGCCCGTTCCCAATAGTCCGGTCAGCGAGTATCGGATGTTCATCTTATCAAAGTATTTAACGAGAAACCCGGCCCGGGGCTGACGCCCCGAGCCGAGTTCGTCAAGTGAAAGATACAAATTATTTTTTCTTGTATCCAAAAAGGTTTATTCACTTTCCGCGGGTGCCACCACCTTCACGCAACGGATGTTGTAGCCGAAGGCACGGTGTACACTCCACTCCGGATAGGTGGCTTCCCGTTTCAGTCCGAAAACAAAACCGTATGCCTGTCGATTGTTGGCGTTGTCGCTATTGGGAGCACTTGTCCAGATGCGGACAATCTGGTCTATAAATCCCGTAGCATTGTTTTGCGGATTGACGGCCACATTCATATTGTTGTGATACTGGCGGGCGCAGGGGAACCACTGGTTGATGCCGTTGGTCGTCAGCATACGTCCGGCATCGGAGCCCACCTGCTGGAAAGTTCCGTGGATAGGGAAGTTCTCAACCGATTGGGTCTTCACACCATTGGCCGTGAGGAGATTCAGCGGGGATACCATGTAACCCTCCGGACACGGGTCGTAGATCGACTTCTTTATGTTCTCGATTTTCGGTTTGGACTTGCCCTCCGGGTTGCCCCACAGCCGGTCGTTGCCGCCTTCCCAAACCCAGTCGACATTGGTCGTGCCGGTCTTTGAAATAAAGGTCGTGGGGTGCTTGACGGCATAGTAGTGGTCAACGCCCGGTTTAGATGGAGTGTTGGTGATGCGGAAATCGGAGTTGTCCATCTTGTAGTAGGTCTTCGAAGCATAATTGTCATTCTTGTCAAAGATCCCGTTGTTGTCCTTGTCGTTCTTTACCAGCTCCGGCATCGGGTCCTTGCGGCCCCACTGGTAGTAGAGCCCCCAGCAACCCATTTCGCCCTTGATGTTGTCGCGGGCTCCCAGGTTGCGGTCGAAGACATACCAGCCGTTGGGGTAAAGCACCTCCTCGACGGGATAAATCCAGAGGTGGAAGCTCCAGAGAATCTCGCCTTCGGCGTCACGGATGGCTACCAGGGCGTTGCCGGCCTTGGCGGCGGTGAAGGTGATGCTCTTCTTGTCGGCCGCGAGCTCCAGGGCAGTAATCATGCTCTTCTCGCTCTGCCACAACAGATCGGCCGTCGAGGCCAGCACCAGGTCGTCACGTGTGTTGAACTCGTAGGCGTAGCCGTAGGAATCGGTCGTGAAGTAGGGGGCACAGTCGAAGGCGTAGGTGCCCGGCTCGTCGTGCTGGATGCAGTTGGCCTTGCCGTAGAAGAACTCCTCGATGTAGATAAGGGCCAGGCCGGCGTCGGCAATCTGTCCGCGAGTTACGGTTATCGGCTTCTTCGTACGGCTCACGAATTTCTCGCCGTCGGTGTTCTCGATGGTGAAAACCAGGGTCTCATAGGTGCCGGGGGCTACCACAAAGTGGAAGAAGCGGCCGGCCATCGTAATCTCAATGGGATCGGCACTGCAGTCGAGGACGACCGCCTTGTAGGCATTCTCTTCGAGGGTGAGCTGCGGGTCGTCGTGGAGACCGAAACCGAGGTCCACCGAGGCGGGGCCGCACAGGAGGTCTTCGGCTGCCGTGGTCAGCGTCACCTTCTTCACCGTGCCGAACTCCGGGCTGGCGATTTTCAACTTGACGACGCCGCAGAGGTGCTTGAAGAAGAGGCTGCGCGTCGTGGAGGAGGCCACGAGGGGGTTCATGCCGGGGGCCGTGCCACCCGCCTGGTAGGGCTGCACGTCGGGGATGTTGATGGAGAGGGTGTTGTCGATGACCGTAGCTGCCTCATTGTAAGGGGCATAAGCGTAGACGCGCTCAATCGGTCCGGCAATCTCCATCTCGTCCTCGGGGGCGAAAAGGGCGCTCGTGTTCATGTTCTCGACCAGCGTGAAACACTTGTTGGTCGTCTCCCCGGCAAAGACACCCACGCGGTCCGAGGCGTTCCAGATAAGGTCGACCGGCGAGGTAGATGCCTTTTCGAGGTTGCCGGTGAAGAGGTTCAGCAGGTCGATGGGACCGCCGTAGGGATTGTCGACGGTCGTGTCGTAAGTGCATCCGACTCCTGTCGTAAGCAGCAGCACCACGACCGATGTCTTCAAGATATTTTGAATCTTTCTCATCTTTGTACTCTTTTTACAGTTCAACGATTAATTGTAACCGCGGTTATTGGGCAGCAGATTCGGGTTCACGTCGATTTCACGCTGCGGAATGGGCATGAGGTTGTTGTAGTCCTCCACGACATAATTGCTGTTGTTGTACTGCTCGAAATAGGCGTTCATGACCCGCTGATACTCGCCCGTGCGCACCAGGTCGAACCAGCGGTGACCCTCGAAGCATAGCTCCAGGCGACGCTCCAGGGCAATCACCTGGCGGAAGGTCGTCTGGTCGATGACATCGGCGGGCGTCAGGTCGTGCGTGGTGTTGGTGACGGCATGGGCGCGGCGGCGGATCAGGTTGATGCAGTCGATGGCATCCTGCGTCGGCACTGCACTCTGCTCGTTGAGAGCCTCGGCATACATTAACAGCACATCGGCATAGCGCAGCAGCGGCCAGTTATCGTCCGAGTGGTTCTGGATGGAGAGTTCCATGTAGTGCTTCTTCACGTGCTTGACCTTGGCGCCGCTCTCAATGGTTATCTCTCCGACGCTGGCCGCCTTGCGGGCCGCGCCTGCGCTATCCTCGCTGAGGGCATTGAAGATGTCGGTGGTGGGCATGGTGATAGAGGAGCACGAGATACCCAGCGCCGTGGCAAGCTGCCGGCTGTGGGCCTGGAAGCTCCACTGGCTGCCTCCCGTGTAACCCTTCTCATACTGAATCTCGAAAATCGACTCGGCATGGTTGGCGTTGTTGGGGTCGAAGACATCGGCATAGACGGGCAGCAGCGAGTACTCCTTCGACGCAATAACCTCGCCGAGCACCGTCTCGGCATTCTTCCAGTCTTGCAGCGTCAGGTAAACCTTGCCCAGCAACGAGGCGGCAGCGGCCCAGGTGGCGCGGCCCAAATCCTCGGCAGCGTAGTCGGCCTTCTTAGGCAGCTGTGCCTGCGCCTTGATGAGGTCGGGGATGATAATCTCGTCGTAGATGGTCTGGGCGGCCGTGCGGGTCAGCTTCTGCGAAGCCTCCACGCTGATGGGCTTGTCGATGTAGGGCACGTCGCCAAACAGACGCACCAGATTGAAGTAGCAGAGGGCGCGGATGAAGAGCGCCTCACCCTCCAGCTGCTGCTGCTTCGCCTCGCTGGTGAAGGTGATGTTCGGAATGGCCGCCAGCACCTCGTTGACGTTGGCGATACATCTGTAGTGGTAGCGCCAGGCGGACTGGAGTATCGTGCTGACGGGCGAGATGATGAACTTGTCGAGCTGCGCGTTGTCGCCCGTGTCGCCCAGAGCCTGGGAGTTGTCGCCCGGCAGCTCGGCATATTTCACATAGTCGGCGGCATAGATGGTGGCCAGCCGTCCGTAGGAGCCGATGACCGCCAGGTTGATGTCCTTCTCGTTCTTGTAGAAGGTACTGTACTCGATGTTGTTGTAGACAGGTCTGTTGAGCAGGTCGCACGACGGTGCGGCGAAGAGACAGAACATCAGTAAATATGTTATCCGTTTCATGATTCGTTGGCTGTTTTAGAAGTTCGTCGCAATGTTGATTGTATAGGTGCGGGCGAGCGGGTAGGTGCCCCAGTCAACACCCGGCGCAAGCGTCGAACCGATGTTCATGCGGGCCTCGGGGTTGTAGCCCGAGTATTTGGTCCACATATAGGCGTTGTTGACCGAGAAGGTGAAGTTCAGGTTTTTCAGCCGGAGCTTCTTGACCACGGAGTAGGGCACGTTGTAGCTCAACGAGATGTTTTGGATGTTGAGGAACGAGCCGTCCTCGATGAACGAGGAGTCGAGCTGCTCGAAGTCGATGATGCCGCGGTTGGTCAAGACCACGCGCGGGGTCTTGCCGTCACCCGGATTCTCGGGTGACTGCCAACGGTTGAGCCATGAGCGCGGGCCGTTGGCAATCATGCGGTAGGAAGAGCTTCCCCAGGACATGTTCATCACCTCGCCGCCGACACTGCCGCGCAGGAAGACCTTCAGCGAGAGGTTGCGCCACGAGAAGGTGTTGGTGAAGCCGAAGATGAAGTCGGGGTGGGGGTCACCGATGACCGTGCGGTCGTTGATGGTGATACGGCCGTCCTTGTTCACGTCCTCATAGATGAATTCGCCCGGACGCGACTTGGCGTTGCCGGTCTTGATGCCCGGGAGTCTGTCCACCTCTTCCTGGTTCTGGTAGACGCCGATGGCTTTCAGACCGTAGAACAGACCGACGGGGTGGCCCACCATCGTGATGTTGGTGTTGGAGAAGTAGCTGGCGTCGCCGTAGAGCGGATCTTTCGTGGGGCCCAGGGCCAGCACGGTCTGCTCGTTGAACGACATGTTGAAGTTGCTAGACCACTTGAAGCGGCCCACGAGGTTCTGCGACTGCAACTGAATCTCCCAACCCTCGTTGCGCACCTTACCCATGTTGGACATACGCGACGAGAAGCCCGAGGTATAGGGCACCTGCACCGAAAGGAGCAGGTCCTTGGTCTTCTTGTTGTAGTAGTCGACGGTGATGTTCAGGCGGTGGAAGAGCGAGAGGTCGATACCGGCGTCCACCTGGTAGGTCTGCTCCCACGTCAGATGCTCGTTGCCGACCGTGCTAAGGCGGATACCGTTGGTGAGCGTCTCGCCGGCAGCACCCAAGGTGTAGGGCTCGCCAGCCAACAGGCGCAGGTGCTGGTAGTTGCCGATGGCGTTGTTACCCGTCACACCGTACGAGGCGCGAAGCTTCAGGTCGGAGATCCAGCGCACGTTGCGCATGAACGACTCCTGCGACACGCGCCAGGCTGCCGAGGCGGCGGGGAAGATGCCCCACTTCTCGGAGAACTTCGACGAGCCGTCGGCACGGATGCTGGCCATTACGTAGTAGCGGTTGCGGAAGTCGTAGTTGACACGGGCCACACCCGACATCAGGCCCCACTCGACCATGCCCGACTGTCCGAGACGGTTATCCTCGGAGAGCGAGCTGTCGACGATAATCAGGTCGTCGGTCCAGGTGTCGCTGGCGCGGGCAATCACCTCGTGCATCTTCTCGAACTGCGTCTCGAAGACCGCCACGGCCGCCAGGTTGTGGCCGCCCGTGAAGCGGTGCTTGTAGTTGATCTGGAGACCCGACTGCAGGTTCATGGTGCGGCGGGCCGTCGACTGTATGTTGTTCGGCTTGGGCGGCAGCTCGTTGTAGGCGCCGATCAGCGAGGGCGTGATGTTGTTGGCATGGTAGCTGTTGACGTTGGCCGAGCCGCTCAGCCTGATGTTCAGGTCGGGCAGCACGTTGTAGGTCAAGGCCACGTCACCCAGAAAGCGGAAAGCCTCGCGCTTGTCCTTCAGCAGGTTGATTTTGGCCACGGGATTCTCCATCGAAGTCATGGCGTTGCCCAGGGTGGCTTGCTGAGAAATACCCGTCGAGTAGCCCGAGAGGGTCGTCGGGTCGTAGATGTCCATCAGCGGGTTCATCATCAGGGCGCCCTGCACGATACCGCCGGCCGCATCGTGGAAACGGCCGTGGGTGCGCAGGTAATTCTGCACGGTATAGATCGGGCTGAGTTTGACGCTCAGATTGAACTTGCGGCCCAGCTTGAAGTCGACGTTCGTGCGGAACGAGTAGCGCTGGAAATCGGAGTTTCTGACGATACCATCCTGATCCATAATGCCGCCCGACAGCATATACCTAATGGCGTCCGTGCCGCCCGTAGCGCTGATCTGATACTCCTGGTAGGGAGCCAGCTGGTAGATGGCGTCCTGCCAGTCGGTACCCTTCTTGCCCGAGTCGAGGAAGTCCTGGAAATAGCCGATTTTGCTGTTGCTGTTGCGTATTGCATCGGGGTCGGAGGCGGTGCGTCCGGGTGCCGAGTCAATCCAGAGGTTGTTGCGGGCCTCGATGGCCAGCATGGCAAACTCGCGGGGAGAGAGAAGGTCGACCTTGTTGAACACCTGCTGCACACCGGCCTTGATGCCGATGCGGATATTCGTGTGACCTTTGCTGCCGCTCTTGGTCGTGATCAGCACGACACCGTTCGAGGCACGCGAACCGTAGATGGCGGCCGAGGCGGCATCTTTCAGAATCTCGATGGAGGCGACATCCGCGGGGTTGATAAAGGAGAAGGGACCCGACTCCAGGCTGGTGTCGTTCTGCATCACCACGCCGTCGATGACATAGAGCGGTGCGGTGTCGGCACTCAAGGTGCTCAAGCCGCGGATCTGGATGTCGGCACCGCCGCCCGGCGAACCAGAGGCGCTGATGACGTTGACACCGGCTGCCTGGCCGCTCAACGCCGAGTTGATGTCGAAGAGCGGCATGTCCTGCAGATTGTCGGGGGTCACGGAGCTGATGGCCGTTGTGATGTCGCGGCGGTTCTGCACGCCGTAGCCGACGACGACCACCTCGTTGACGCCGACGACATCGGCTACCATCTGGATGTTGATTACATCCTTCTCTCCGACAACCGCTTTCTGGGACAGCATGCCCAGGAATGCGAACTGGAGTACGTCGCCTTTCGCGGCCTTGATCTGATAACGCCCCTTGGCGTCAGTAATGGCGTATGCCTTTTTTCCGTCGATGACCACGGTAGCGCCTATGAGCGGCTTTTTCGCGTCGTCGACCACGGTTCCCGTAATTTCTCTCTCACGGAATTGTGCAACAGTCGTCCATGCAGGCCCCACCAACAAGGCTAACGTCAGCAGGAGTGCCCAAACCGTTGCATTTCGGCTCATCAAGAGGAGTCTTCGGTTCATAATAAGTAAAGTTAGGTTAATAAAATCCAAAATGCCGTGAACTGGAGCAATATTGGAAAGAAAGCCTTCTACAAATTTAGAAGAAGAAAAACAAAAAACAACCCGACAGGACCCTGAAAGTTCCTTTTTGAGAGGTAAAAACAAGTACTTTTTTGCGTAAAAAATAGCACTATTGTTCAGCGTGCAACGGGTTTAATATATTGATTTTCTTAACATTGTGATGATTTCTGATTTTTGCGCATCTCCACGCCGTTTCCGCCCCGCCCCCAAATCCCCTCCGAAGAGACTCCGCGCCCTCTTTCCCGAGTTGGCCCGTTTGCGCGAATGGTTTTTATTTGCATTGGGTTTCAGTAAGTTAAACATTAGTACACAAAAATGGCAGTATTGTGCAAAGATGCTTTGGCTGGAAATCACTACTTTTATCGACAGCCCGTGCCGCCACCGGCGCTTGCGGGCCTGCTGTCGATGCGGGAGTTTGGAAAGAAAGCCTGAAAAAGTTTAAACCCTAAAGCGATGGTAAGAAAAATGGTAAAACAGACTCAAAATGCGTGCGGGGGGATTTGCCGGCAGGGCATCTCCCTTCTCAAGACCTTGTTGTTTCTCTGTCTTGTGGTCACTGCCTGCTCGAAGGAGGAGAGCCGTGCCGCGGTCGTCTACGACATCAAGGCCGAGACGCTGAAGTGCCGCGATCCGTTCATCTATCTGCACGAACCCTCCGGCATCTACTACCTGCACGTGAACGGCGGCGGGAAAATCAAGTGTTATACGAGCCCCGACCTGCAAAACTGGCGCTACGAGTGCGACTCCTTTATTCCGGAGCCCGACTTCTGGGGCAAGCAGGATTTCTGGGCCCCCGACATGTACGAATACAAAGGCCGCTACTACCTCTTCGTGACCTTCAGTGCCCAGAACGCCAAGCGCGGCGTCTCCGTCCTAGAGTCCAACCGCCCCGAAGGGCCCTTCTTCCCCCTGACCAACAGCCCCATCACGCCCGAAGACCAGATGTGTCTGGACGGTTCGTTGTATATCGACGAGGAGGGGACGCCGTGGATGATCTACTGCCACGAGTGGCTGGAGGCTATCGACGGCGAGATTTATGCCGCGCAGATGACAAAGGACTTGTCAGCCTTGAAAGGCGAGCCGAAACTGCTGTTCCGGGCTTCGGAGGCTCCCTGGGTCGGCGACATCACCTCGGGAAATGTCACCGGCAAGGTGACCGACGCCCCCTTCATCATCCGCCAGGAGAGCGGCCGGCTCATCATGACCTGGTCGAGCTTCCGGGCCGACAACGGCCGCTATGCCGTCGGGCAGGCCTACTCCGAGGAGGGACTGCTGGGCCCCTGGTATCAGGTTGCCGCGCCATTGATCTCAGGAGGCGGCCACGCCATGTTCTTCAAGAACAAGGCCGGACGGCTGATGACCTCCTACCATGCACCCAACACCGCGCCCTCCTTCCTGAAAATCCGGAAGGCCTATATCTACCAGGACAAACTGCTTGTTGAATAATCCAACACACAACCCCATTTGATGATGAACCCGCTATTCAAGACACTTTTTGCCGCCCTGGCATGCGGCTTGGCAGGCAGCCCGGCGGCTGTCCTTGCAACCCCCCGGCAGGTCTATCCCGTCACGACCGAAAAGACCCAACTGGTCTACACGGTGGGCGAGGACGGCAAGCTCATTTTCCGCTACTACGGCCCGCGCCTGCACGATGTCGACCAATTTTCGCGCACAAAGGGCTACAACCGCCCCGATTGCCGCCGCGAGGCAAACTACGAGGCCTACCCGGCCTTCGGCATGGGCTATGTCACCGAGCCGGCCCTCAGCATGGTCAACGCCGACGGCAGCCTCATCACCGAACTCGCCTTCGAGGGGTGTGAGCAGACGACCGAGGCGGGTGTAGAGCATACGGTCTTCACGCTGCGCGACCGCGTGCAGCCGCTGCGCGTACAACTGCATGTCGAGGCCTACCAAGCCGAGGATGTCGTGGCCCAGTGGGCCGTCATCGAGAACCTCGGCCGCGGGGAGGTGACCTTGCAGCGCGTCTATTCGTCGTTTATGAACTTCCGCGCCAATGCCTACTACCTGACCCACTTCTACGGTACGTGGGCCAGCGAGATGAAGTGCATAGAGGAGCGGCTGGAGCCGGGCTTCAAGGTCATTGAGTCGAAGAAGGGCATACGCACGACCCAGAGCGAAAACGCCTCCTTCATCCTCTCGCTCGACGCCCCCGCTCAAGAGAACAGTGGCCGCTGCATCGGCGGAGCCCTAGCCTGGTCGGGCAACTACAAGCTCTCTTTCGAGGTCGACGAGCGCGACCACTTGAGCCTGCTGGCCGGTATCAATCCCTTCCTCTCGGCCTATACGCTCGGCCGCGGCGAACGCTTCGAGACCCCCAAGATGATTTACACCTACAGCGCAGAAGGCCAGGGTGAGGTTTCGCGCAATTTTCATGACTGGGCCCGCAAATACAGCCTCCATGCGGGCATGAGCGAGCGCCCCGTCCTGCTCAACAGCTGGGAGGGTACCTACTTCGATTTCGACGAGAAGGTGCTCACTGACATGATGGACGACGCTGCGGCGCTCGGCATCGAACTCTTTGTCCTCGACGACGGGTGGTTCGGCAACAAATATCCGCGCAACAGCGATAAAATGGGCCTGGGCGACTGGCAGGTCAACAGCCGGAAGCTGCCCCGCGGCCTGCAATACCTCATCGACCACGCCAAGAGCAAGGGACTGAAGTTCGGCATCTGGATTGAGCCCGAGATGGTCAACCCCAAGAGCGAGCTGGCGGAGCGCCATCCCGACTGGATCGTACAGAGCCCCGGCCGCGAACAGATAACGATGCGCAACCAGCTGCTGCTCGACCTCACGAACCCTGCCGTGCGGGAGTTTGTCTGGAAGGTGGTGGACGACCTGCTGACGGCCCACCCCGACATCGCCTACATCAAGTGGGACGCCAACCGCCATGTCGAGCAGGTGGGGTCAACGTATTTGCCCGACGACCGTCAGACCCACTTCTGGGTCGACTACACCCGCGGTCTGTACAGCATCTACCAGCGCATCCGCGAGAAGTATCCCGACGTGATGCTGCAGGCCTGTGCCTCGGGTGGCGGGCGTGTGGACTACGGCTCGCTCCAATATCACGACGAATTCTGGACTTCGGACAATACGGATGCCCTGCAGCGCATCTATATGCAGTATGCCACCAATCTAATTTATCCCCCCATGGCTACCGCCTCGCATGTCTCGGCCTCGCCCGGACACCAGACCGGCATCATCACGCCGCTGAAGTTCCGCTTCGACGTGGCCATGAGCGGCCGCCTGGGCATGGAACTGCAACCGAAAAACATGTCGGAAACGGAGAAAGCCTTTGCCCGTGAGGCTATCGTCAACTACAAGACGCATATCCGCGAGCTGGTCACCCGCGGCGACCTCTACCGGCTGATTTCGCCCTACGCCTGCACGAACAACCATGCGGCCAACATGCTGGTAAGCAAGGACAAGAGCAAGGCGGTACTCTTTGCCTACTGCACGGGCTTCAACCGCCGCGGCGTGCGCCCCACGATACACCTCCACGGGCTGGATGCCGCGAAGCGCTACCGGCTGACCGAGATTAACAAAATCAGCCCGCGCAAGTCGTTCTGGGGCGACGGCGAGGTCTTCGACGGCGAATACCTGAAAGAGGTAGGCGTCGAGCTGCAGATAGCTCGCCAGTATGAGAGTGCCGTCTTTTTGATTGAAGAGGTAAAATAAGAAGGTTTTTGAGATGAAGAAGAGTATAGTAACCCTGTGTCTATTGTTGGCGGGCCTCTGTCCGGTTGCGGCGCAAATATTGGTCGAAACCGAGGCTTTTGCCGACAAGGGCGGCTGGGTCGCCGACCACCAGGCTTTCGACAAGATTCGTTCGGCCTACCTGATGGCCCATGGCCTGGGACGTCCCGTCGCGGATGCCGCCACCACAGTGCCGGTAGCGGAGGCGGGCACCTATCATGTCTACGCCAGCACCTACAACTGGACCTCGCCCTGGTATAAGGGCAAGGGCCCGGGAGCTTTCCAGGTGGTGGTCGACGGCACGCCCCTCCCGGCGGAGCTTGGCACTACGGGCAGCGGCTGGGAGTGGCAGTATGCCGGGGCGGTGCGCCTGGCCAAGGGCGATGTGCGCCTGGCCCTGCACGACCTTACGGGTTTCAACGGCCGTTGTGACGCCCTCTATCTCTCGCGGGAGCAGACACCCCCGCCCGCCGATTATGCTCGCATGGAGGAGGTGCGCCGCCAACTCCTGGGGCAGGGTACGCCCCATGTCGCCCCGAAGGCCGATCTGGTGGTCGTAGGCGGCGGCATCGCAGGGTGTGCGACCGCGCTGACCGCGGCCCGCTACGGGCTGAAGGTTGTCCTGGTCGACAATCTCCCGTGGCTGGGCGGCAACAACGCGCTGGGGGTCCGCGCCTCGGGGCTAATGTATAAGAACCTCTATCCCGAGCTGGGCAACATCACCTGCCAGGTGACAGGCGTACAGCTGGCCGCCAAGAACGACCCCGCTGCCTACCAGGTCGACCCGACGGGCTTCGGCGACGTGCGGTATGCGCACTACGAGCAGCA
Organism: uncultured Alistipes sp.; assembly: GCA_944320985.1. Taxonomy (GTDB): domain Bacteria; phylum Bacteroidota; class Bacteroidia; order Bacteroidales; family Rikenellaceae; genus Alistipes. The sequence continues at coordinate 32,633 of CALUJN010000009.1, forward strand.
GCTGAACTCCCCCGTGCAGGACGCCCGCGGCTCGGACATGCTAAACTCCATCGAGCGGCTGGAGGCCCGTGGCGAAACCTCGGCCAACCGCCAGGAGCAGAACCTGAAGCAACAGGAGTACCTGCGCCGCAATGCTGCCCTGAAACGCGAGGCTCTCTTGCGCGAGGCCGGGGTTGAGATTTACCACGACATCCAGATCTTTGAGGTTGTGAAGGAAGGGACCCTTATCGCTTCGGTGAAGGGTAAGAGCCTGAAAAGCGGCGAGGAGTACATCTTCGCGGGAGGGCTCTTTGCCGACTGCACGGGCGACGGCACGGTGGGCTACCTGGCCGGAGCCGACTGGCGTATGGGCCGCGAGAGCCGCGACGTGGCGCAGGAGCCCTCGGCTCCCGAGGTCGCCGACCAGAAGAAGATGGGCTCGACGATGCAGTGGTATGCCTTCCCGCGTGCCGATGCGGGTTCATTTCCCCGTCCCGAGGAGCTGCCGTGGGCTATACGTGTCGACAAGGAGTACCACATCAACCGCAGCAGCTGGGCCTGGTGGTGGGAGACCGGCCTCGAGATAGACAACGCTACCGAGGCGGAACTTGTGCGCGACAACTTCCTGCGGGCCGTCTTCGGCAACTGGGCCTACCTCAAGCACCACAATCCCCAATACGCCGGCTACCGCCTCGACTACCTGCAACATATCGCCATGAAGCGCGAGTCGCGCCGCCTGCTAGGCGACGTGATTCTCGACGAGACCGACATTCTGGAGCGCGTGAAGTTCCCCGACGCCAGTTTCACGACGACCTGGACGATGGATCTCCACTACGCCAAGCCAGAGAACGCCAAGCGCTATCCGGGCTGGGAGTGGGTCACCTACTGCACCCATTACAAGCCCTTGGCCAAGGTCGACCGCTACGACGTGCCCTACCGGGTGCTCTATTCGCGCAATGTCGACAACCTCTTCATCGGCGGCCGCTGCATGAGCGTGACACACCAGGCCTTGGGCACAGTGCGCGTGCAGATGACGCTCGGCATGGCCGGTGAGGTCACCGGCATGGCGGCCAAAATCTGCAAGGAACAGGGTGTCCTGCCGCGGGGAGTCTATGAAAAGCACCTGGACGACCTGAAGAAACTGATGAAAAAGGGTGCGCCCCTCAAATAACGAAAAAACATGAAAAAGAGACTTTTCATACTTCCTCTGTTGCTCCTGGCGGGAGGCCTTGGAAGTGATGCCGCCGCACAACGGCTCGAAAAACTGGAGATATTCCAGGACAACTATCCGCGGGCAGGTTACTTCCGTATCGCCGAGTTCAGCATCCGCTGGCATTATGCCGGCATGGAGGAGAAATATGACGAATGGAGCCGCCGCATGTCCGACCTTTCGGGCATCATGGGTAAAACCGAATACGAGGAGTTGATAGTCAACAACCCCCACCGGCAGATTTACAACTGGTTCCGCCGCTTCAAGGAGGACTATCCCGAGAAATTCGTGATGGTCCACCTCAACGGCCGCGGGCGCATCCCCGATTATCGCCTGGAAAAGTTTTCTCCCGGCCACTGGCTCTACTTCGAGGGAGCCAATGTCCTCAACGCGCTGCCCGACGCCTCGTCGGAAGCCTATAAGCCCGAAGTGTGGCTGGAGGTCGACGACCCGTCGCACTTCCGCATGGACAACGGCGCGAAATTCAACACCCCCGACGACATCACCCTGGTGCGCCGCAGGGAGGACGGCACCTTCGACTGGGAGCATGCCGAATATGTCCGGCTGCTCAACATCCGCGGTAACCGCATCCGCGTGCGGCGGGCGATGTTCAACTCCACGGCCCGGGCATTTGAGCCCGGCAAGACCTACGCCGCGCCCCACGTAATGGGCGGCCCCTGGGAGGCGACGACCAACATGGTGTGGTACTACAACCTCTCCACGGTCTGTCCGCGTGATGCCGAGGGCAGGAGCTGTGCCGACGTGCTTCTGGAGGAGCTCTCCGGCAATTTCGCCCCGGGTGGCCGCTGGGAGACCTTCGACGGCGTGCAGTTCGACGTGATGATGAGCATCCCCACGACAGGCTACCACGAGCGCCGCAAGGCCTTGGGCCAGCGGGCCGATGTCGACATGGACGGACGGCAGGACGACGGCGTGGTGGACGGCCGCCAGACCTACGGACCGGGGTGCTTAGATTTTCTCACCCGCCTGCGAGCTGCCGTGGGTCCCGACCGCATCTTGGCGGCCGACGGCCGTGAGCACGGCTGCCAGAAAGCGGGCAACGGCGTATTGAGCGGCGTGGAGATGGAGGGCATTCCGGAGCAGCGGCCCTATGGATACATCACCTGGTCGACGGTATACAACATGCTCACCCATTGGAAGTCGCTGACCGCCACGCCGAAATTCAACTATGGGGCTTTCCGCTACAACACCCCCGAGAAACTGGCACCCTCGGATATGTTGCAATACTACCGCCTGGGGTTTGCCTTGAGTACCTTCACCGACTCTTTCCTGCTGTGCAACAGCTGGTTCTCGTTGCGCGAGATACCCGATTTGCGCGAGGTCTTCAATATCAGGAAAGACGAGCCGGTGCTCGGCTGGCTGGGGCGGCCGCTCGGCCCGCCGCGCCATTTGGCCGCCGAAGCCCCCGATGTGTTGCAAGGGGCGGGCAATCCCATATCGCCCCGCCTGCTTGAGGAGACTCCCGACGGCATACACTTGAGCGCAACGCCGGAGAACACCTACGCCACGGCCCGCATCACGGAGTCCGGGACGCTGGAGATACGGCCGACCGGGACACGCGACCTTTGCGGATTTGTCCTCTGCAAGGTCCCCTACATCAACAACGAGGTCTATGTCGAGGTGACGATGCGCTCGACGGGCGAGGGCAGCAAGGAGCCGCAGGGATACAACCGCGCGCTGGTTGTCGCGGCCAACAACCAGCGCAAGCGCTTCATGGAGCAGCGTTCGGTGGTTTCGGACAAGTGGGCCACCCACCGCTTCTATTTCGCCAACACGTTTGACTGCATGAGCCAGGAAAAACTCATCTACAACCCGAAGGGCGAGCAGCGCTTCAACCTGCGGTTCATGATGCAGGATGCCGACTGCCCGATTGAAATCTCCCGCATCACCGTGCACAGCGCTTCAGAGATTGTCACGCGGGCGTTCGAACACGGCCTTGTTGTGGCCAATCTATCCAACGAGACCTATGATTGTCAGGCCAACGGAAAACGCCTGCGCATCCCCGCCAAAGACGCCGCTTTTATACGGACCCAAAACAACGTCTCCAAATGAAAATCACGCGAAAACCCAAAATGCTCATCGCCGGCGGTCTGCTGGCGGTCGGATGCAGTGACCCCGCCGCGGAATTGGCCGGTACGCGCCCCAACATCCTCATAGCCATCGCCGACGACCAGTCCTACCCCTTCGCCGGGGCTTACGGCTGCAACTGGATTCACACCCCCGCCTTCGACCGCGTGGCCGCCGAGGGCATTCTCTTCACCAACTGCTACACGCCCAACGCCAAGTCGGCCCCTTCGCGTGCGTGCCTGCTCACGGGCCGCTATTCGTGGCAACTGGAGGAGGCCGGAAACCACATCGGCTACTGGCCCGAGAACAGCTATCCGACCTTCTGCGAAACCCTGTCGCAGAACGGCTATTACACTGCTTTTACCGGAAAAGGCTGGGCGCCCGGAAATCCTCGCACTATCCATGGTAAACCGCGCCGTTTGACGGGAATCCCCTATCAGCAACAGCGGCTCGTTCCGCCGACTTCCTCAATCAGCAAAATCGATTACGCCGCCAATTTCGAGCAATTTCTGCGACAAAAGCCCGAAGGTTCTCCCTGGGTCTTTTGGTTTGGCTGTCACGAACCCCACCGGGCCTATGAATATCAATCCGGCGTAAATAAAGGCGGGAAATCGCTTGCGGATATCGACCGCATACCGCCTTTCTGGCCCGACAACGATACCGTACGCCACGATCTGTTGGACCACGCCTATGAAATCGAATATTTCGACTCCCACCTGGGACGCATTCTCGACATGCTCGAAGCGAGCGGCGAACTGGACAATACGATCGTTGTGGTAACGGCCGACAACGGAATGCCGTTCCCGCGTTGCAAAGGACTGGAATACGAATATTCGAACCACCTGCCGCTGGCCGTCATGTGGCCCGCGGGTATCCGTCATGCCGGGCGTGAGGAGTCTGCCTATGTCAGCCTGATAGACTGGGCCCCGACCTTCCTGCGTCTGGCGGGTGTCGATGCTGTAGCCAACGGCATGGACCCCGCAGGGTGTGAGCTCACCGACCTGCTGGCCGACGCCCCGTGTCACGACCGCAGCAGCATCCTCCTGGGGCAGGAGCGCCACGACTACGGGCGGCCACGCAACCAGGGCTATCCGATTCGCTCGATTATCGAGGAGGGATACCTCTACATCCACAATTTCAAGCCCGAGTTGTGGCCCGCAGGCAACCCCGAGACGGGCTACCTCAACACCGACGGCTCGCCGACCAAGACGACCATCCTGGAGGGCCGACGCCGTGGCGAGGAGAGCCCCTGGTGGCAGCTCTCCTTCGGGAAACACCCCGCCGAGGAGCTCTATTGCCTGACGACCGACCGTGCATGCATGCACAATCTCGCGGGTGAGGCAGCCCATGCCGAGCGCATGGCGCGGATGCGCGAAAAACTTTTCGCGCAACTGCGCGCAACGGGCGACCCGCGTGTGTGCGGCGATGGCGACATCTTCGACACCTATCCTTTCTTCCAGCCGACGAGTCTCGACTTCTACGAGCGTTACATGCGTGGCGAGGCAACCTCCGAACAGACCGACTGGGTCAATCCCTCCGACTACGAATCCGCACCGCTGGACTAAACATATACCGCCAATGAAAACACTGCTTTATGTTTGGATATGCCTGGCCCTGGCCGGATGCGGCACACGGAGGGGCGAGGTGCGTGAACTTGAGACCCCGCGGCTGGGCTCCTGGGGCGACCAGGGCGACGGCTCCTATCGCAACCCGGTGCTGAACAGCAACTTCCCCGACAGCGATGTCGAAGCCTTCGACGGCAAATGGTACATGATCTCCTCGGGCGGTACCCTGACACCGGGGATGACCATCCTCGAATCGGAGGATTTGGTCAACTGGGAGATTACGGGCGGCCTCGTCGACTCCATCGGCTGGAAGACCCGCACCGGAGTGTGGGCCGGCGACTTCGTGCGCCGTGACGACCATTGGCTCTGCTACTTCATCGACTTCGAGACGGGGCTCTTCGTCTGCAGGGCCGACGACATCCACGGGCCGTGGAGTGCGCCGCAGCTGATGCTCGCCCGCAAGGGAATGACCGACCCTGCCGTCTTCTGGGACGAGGAGGAGCGGCAGGCCTACCTGATATGCAACTACCAGATTGACGAGCTGGAGAAGGAGCGGGTCTACCACCAGCGCCTTTTCCGCTTGAGCTGGGACGGCAGCCGCCTGCTCGACGAGGGGCAAGATGTCTATGTGGGTGTCGGGGCCGAGGCGGCCAAGATTTACAAGATTGATGGCCTCTTCTACCTCTTCATCTCCGAGTGGACGATGGACGGACGCGGCAACAAGGTCGACCGCAGGCAAATAGTCCTGCGCAGCCCCTCCATCAGCGGCCCGTATGAGAAACGGGTGCTGCTCGAAAAGGACGCCGTGACGCAGCGCAGTTGCAGCCAGGGGGCCCTGGTGCAGGTGCCCGACGGCTCGTGGTGGTATCTCCACCAGCTGGTACAGTCGAAAGACTCCTATGAGGGGCGTCCGCAGTTCCTGATTCCCGTGCGCTGGGAGGAGGGCTGGCCCCTGCTGGGTGAGGATGCCGACGGCAACGGCATCGGCAATACGGTCTGGCAGGCGCGCAAACCCGTGCAGGGCAAGCCCGTGCGCGGCGTGCAGACCGACGACGACTTCAACCTGCCGCAGATGCGTCCCCAGTGGCGGTGGAGCGGCAACCCGATGCCGGACAAATGGTCGCTCACCGAGCGTCCGGGCTGCCTGCGGCTTCGTGCCACAGCCCCGCTGCAGCCGAAGCGCCCCTACCACACGCTCCCCAACAGGCTTATGTTGCGGAAGATGGGCCGCGGTGCCGATACCGTGACCGTCAAGCTCGCTGTCGGGGGGTTGGCCGAGGGCCAGCAGGCCGGGGTGGCGCTGACGGGCCTGAACCATGCCGCCCTCGGCGTGGAGTGCCGCGGGGGCGCGCACCATGTCGTCTGCACCACCAGTCGGGATACGACACTTTTGCCGGCCGTCGACGGGCCGTGGGTATGGTTGAGACTCTGTCTGAAGCAACGCACCGCGACCGCCTCGTACAGTCCCGACGGGCGGACGTTCCATGCCGCGGGCGGGCCTTTCACGCTGACAACGGCGGGTTTCAACGGCATCTTCATCTCGCTCTTCAGCATGCATCCCGAGGGACTCGGATATGCCGATTTCGACTACTTCACCTACGACTACGACGGCCCGAAACACCAGGCCCTCGTGGTCGAATAAAAAGATGAGAGCATGAAAAAACTACTGATATTGTGCGCATTGATTGCCGTCGGGCGGGCTTCGGCACAGCTGCTGGTCGAGACCGAGGCTTTTACCGACAAGGGCGGCTGGGTCGCCGACCACCAGGCTTTCGAGCAGATACGCTCGGCCTACCTGATGGCCCACGGCCTGGGGCGTCCCGTCGCGGATGCCGAGACCGTGGTGCAGGTGCCCGAGGCGGGTGACTACCATCTCTACGTGAGCACCTACAACTGGACCTCGCCCTGGTATGAGGGCAAGGGCCCGGGGGCTTTCCAGGTGGTGGTCGACGGCACGCCCCTCCCGGCAGAACTGGGCACTACGGGCAGCGGCTGGGAGTGGCAGTATGCCGGGGCGGTGCGCCTGGCCAAGGGCGATGTGCGCCTGGCCCTGCACGACCTTACGGGTTTCAACGGCCGTTGCGACGCTCTCTATCTCTCGCGGGAGCAGACACCCCCGCCCGCCGACTATACCGCCTTTGCCGCCGAGCGACTGCGACTGCTGGGCCACGAAGCCCCGCAGCGTGTCGCCGGGGCTGACTTGGTGGTCGTGGGCGGTGGCATCGCAGGTTGTGCTACAGCCTTGACCGCGGCCCGCTACGGCCTGAAGGTCGTTCTGGTCGACAATCTCCCGTGGCTGGGCGGCAACCATGCGCTGGGTGTGCGTGCCAACGGCCTAATGTTTGAAAACCTCTACCCCGAGCTGGGCAACATCACCTGCCAGATACTCAACGCAGACATCACCGAGAAGAACAACCCCGAGGCCTACTTCGTCCGCGAGAACCGGACAGGCTACATCAAGCGCTACCTGCCGATACCCGCCCTACGGGACTACAAGGGCCCGCCCTCGGAGCTGATGACGCAGGCGCAGGAAAACCTTTCTGTATCAGAGCGGCAGAACATCACCAAGTCGGAGCTGAACCAAAACAACAACGAGTACCGCCGCAAGCAGCAGGCCGAGATCCGCAAATCGCTACTCGAAAAGGCGGGGGTCGCCATCTACCAGCACGTGCAGGTTTGGAAGGTCGCCATGGAGGGCGGACGCATCGTGTCGGTCGCGGGTCACCATCTCCAGAACGGCATGGAGTACTGCTTCGAGGGGGCGATGTTTGTCGACTGCACGGGTGACGGCGTGCTCGGCTACCTGGCCGGTGCGGAGTACCATATCGGCCGCGAAAGCAAGGCCTATGCCCAGGAGCCCTCGGCCCCGGAGGTCGCCGACCGGAAGAAGATGGGCATGAGCATGCACTGGTATGCCTATCCGCGTGAAGATTCCGGCACCTTCCCCACCGTCGCCGAACTACCGTGGGCCATGCCCTGCACAGCGGAGTCGTGCTTAAGGAGCTCGCAGTGGAGCTGGGAGTGGGAGACGGGACTGGAGATTGACAACGCCACGCAGATTGAACTGGCCCGCGACAACTATTTCCGCGCCGTCTTCGGCAACTGGGCCTACCTGAAGAACCACGACGAAAAGTACAGCGACTACCGCCTCGACTACCTCCAGTATATCGGCATGAAGCGCGAGTCGCGGCGCATCCTGGGCGATCTGGTGCTCAACGAGAACGACATCGTGAACCGCGTGGCCTATCCCGACGCCAGCTTCACGACGACCTGGACCCTCGACCTCCACTACGCCACCCCCAAGCAGCGGAAGTATTTTCCCGGCTGGGAGTGGATGACCTACTGCACCAACGGTCGCGAGGTGTGGATCAAGCCCTACCACGTCCCCTACCGTTGTCTTTATGCCAAAGATGTCGAAAACCTCTTCATCGGCGGCCGCTGCATGAGCGTGACACACCAGGCTTTGGGCACGGTGCGCGTGCAGGCCACGCTGGGCATGGCGGGTGAGGTCATCGGCATGGCCGCGAGTCTCTGCAAGCAGTACAGCACCACGCCGCGCGGGATCTACCGCGACCATCTAGACGCACTGAAGAGACTGATGCGCAAGGGTGCCCCGCTACGATAATGTCACAACTCATAACACCACCAACACAATGAAACAGAACAACACAATCCTCAAGCTCTCGGCGCTCCCGGTGGCGGTGGCTCCGACAGTGACCGCAATGGCCCAGACACAAAAGGCGGCCGATGACCGCCCCAACATCGTGGTCATCGTGGCTGACGACCTCCTCACCTCGGAGTTGAGTTGCTACGGCGGTCGCAACCTCATAACCCCCAACATCGACCGCCTCGCGGCCGAAGGCGTAAAGTTCACCAACAACTACGCCTCGATGTCGATGAGCGTGCCCATCCGTGCCTCGATGTACACGGGACTCTACCCGATACGCCACGGTTCGTACCAGAACCACAAGCCGACCTTCGACGGCACGAAGACCGTCAACGAATACATGGCGGAGGAAGGTTACCGCGTCGGCCGAACCGGCAAGGGCCATCCGAATACCCCCTCGGTCTACAAGTTCGAGGAGATTCCCGGCTTCACGCGCAACTGTGTGGCGGCCAAAGCCCCCTACCATGTGAACGGCATCCGCGAGTTCATCAACCGCAACGACCAGCCCTTCCTGCTCTATGTGTGCAGCATCCATCCCCATGTGCCCTGGACGTGGGGCGACCCCGGGGAGTTTGACGCCAACAGCCTGATTCTGCCCGACAACTGTGTGGACAACCCCCGGACACGTGCCATATTCACCCACTACCTCGCAGAGGTGCGGGCTCTGGACAACGAGGTGGGCTCCGTCCTAGAGGTGCTCTCCGAGAGCGGCAAGCTCGACAACACCATCGTGATGTTCCTCGGCGAGCAGGGGCCGCAGATTCCGGGCGGCAAGTGGACCTGCTGGTATCCCGGGGTCCACAGCGCTCTGGTGGCCCGCTATCCTGCCAAAATCGAGGCGGGACGTATATCAAACGCCATCGTGCAGTATGAGGATCTGCTCCCGACCTTCATCGACATCGCCGGCGGAGAAGCCCGCAAGGAGCTCGACGGCATCAGCTTCAAAGACGCGCTCTTCGGCGACGCGGAGCGTGCCCGCGACTACGCCTACGGTCTACACAACAACATCCCCGAGGGCAATCCCTATCCGATTCGCTACATCCGCGACGAGCGCTATGCGCTGATCTGGAACCTGACACCCGATGTTCCCTACCACGAGAAACACTACATGGGCAACCCTCCGGCACCCATGTGGGCTTCGTGGGAAGACAAGGCCCTGCAAGATCCCCAGGCGAAGATGCTTGTCGACCGCTTCGTTTTCCGCCCCGAGTTTGAGTTCTACGACCTACAGAAAGACCCGTGGGAGCTGCGCAACCTGGCCGGAAAGGCGAAATACAAGACGAAGATCGAGGAGATGAAACGCCATCTGGAGGCCTGGATGAAACAGCAGGGCGACAAGGGCGTTGGGGTGGATGTCCCCTTTGAGCAGACCCGCTATTGATGTTGTTACAAGTGGCTTAATTTGCAATCGATTATGACAAAAAAAGTGATTCCCCTGAACCTGTTGCTACTGGGCACGACCTCCGCCCTTGCGGCACCGGAGCGGCCAAACATCATCGTCATCCTCTCCGACGATATGGGCTATTCCGACATCGGCTGTTATGGCGGCATGATCAAGACCCCGGTGCTGGACAGCCTGGCCGCCACGGGCTTGCAGTACATGCAATTCTATAACACAGCCCGCAGTTGTCCTTCGCGGGCGAGCCTGCTGACCGGCCTGCACCCCCACCAGACCGGCATCGGCCACATGAACTCCAATCGGGGTGCAGACGGGTACCGGGGTGGCCTGAACAACCACAACGTCACCATAGGCGAAGTTATGCAGCAAGCCGGTTACGAGACCTACGCCGTCGGCAAGTGGCATGTTGCCCAGCAGCAAGAGGCCAACAGCCCGAAGCACAACTGGCCGCTGCAGCGGGGGTTCGACCATTATTACGGAACGATACAGGGCGGCGGCAGTTTCTACGATCCCAGTTCGCTTTGCCGCGGCAACACCTTCATCACGCCGGAGAACGACCCGGAGTACCGTCCGGAGAGTTTCTATTACACAAATGCCCTCGGCGACAATGCCTGCATGTTCCTGCAGGAGCACAAGGAGTCGCAAAACAAGAAACCCTTCTTCATGTACCTGGCCTTCACGGCCGCCCATTGGCCCATGCAAGTGCCGGAGGCCGATGTCGAGCCCTACAAGGGCATGTTCGACGAAGGTTGGGACGTCCTGCGGCTGCGGAAGTATGAGCGGATGCGCCGCGAGGGGCTGATTGACCCGGACTGGAAACTCAGTGAGGATGCCACTGTCGGGGCTTGGAAAGATGAGCCCCACAAAAAGTTCGAGACCCGCTGCATGGAGGTCTATGCCGGTATGGTCAGCAATCTGGACCGCAACATCGGCAAGGTGGTAGAGATGCTGAAAAAGACGGGGCAGTATGAGAATACGGTCATCTTCTACCTCCAGGACAATGGCGGATGCGCCGAGCTGATGGAGCGCCAGCGCCCCGCCTTCCGAGTGCAGGTTCCCCCGGGGAAAAACATGAATCCGATGGGGAAGGACGAGTTGCAGACGCAGCTGATACCCTTCAAGACCCGCGACGGCCGGCCGGTGCTGCGTGGCCGGGCGATGCCGGGCGGCCCCGACACCTATGTGGCCTATGGCCGCGCCTGGGCATGGGTCAGCAACACCCCCTTCCGGGAGTACAAGCACTGGGTGCACGAGGGCGGCATCTCCACGCCGCTGATTGTCCACTGGCCCGCGGGCATCGCCCCCTCGGGGGACAACAAACGCCAGACGCCGGGCCAGCTGATGGATATCATGGCGACCTGCGTCGAGCTCTCCGGCGGATACTATCCCCTGGAGTTCAAGGGCCGCACCATTTATCCCTGCGAGGGGGTAAGCCTAGTCTCCTCGTTTGCCGCCGACCCGCCGAAGAACAACCGCTGGCTCTTCTGGGAGCATGAAGGCAACCGCGCCGTGCGGAACGGGGAATGGAAGCTGGTCTACAAGGCCGGAACGGAAGTGCGCGACATCCCCAACTCCTCCTGGGAACTCTATAATATGAAGCTGGACCGCACGGAAACAAACAATGTGGCCGCAGAAAATCCCAAAATCGTCAAGCGGCTGGCCGCCAAATGGAACGAGTTTGCCGAACGGTGCCATGTGAAGCCGTGGCCCCGGCCGCTCAAGCCTTGACCCCCCCCTTGTGGGCCCACCCCCGGAAGTTGTAGAAAGACTTCCGGGGGCGTTTTTTGTGGCGGGGCGAATACCTATTATTTATATACGGCCACCGTCCGGACTGCGGACGGAGAAGTGACCGGAGGGACGCCGCGGGTGGTTTTGCGGACACCGGGATGTGGTATTCATCATCGGAAAAAGATCTTCCAGGGCAACTTCACTCTGCACTTTATCGCTATACAAATTCCGTTTTACACCATATGTAGTTACCATTGTAAGATACACAGCCTTCTTTGTCTCTGCAATAAACGATGATTTCTTATTACGAAGTTCCGCTTCATATGATTTGCTAATGACATACTCATCCGTCGAATATTTCATTTCACAAAGATTTATGGTTTGGTCTTTACGGTCAATAATCAAGTCTATCTGGGCTTCACATTCTGCATTAGTACTGCGCCATGATGACGTTAGAGTTTGAACTCCGGCAATCCCCAAGGCGGTTTTCAGTTGTCTTATATGATTTAAACACAGCATTTCAAAAGAATAGCCTGCCCATGCGTTATGCTGTGGAGTATCGATAGAATTCTTCCAAAACTGCTCATCGTTATAGCGATTTGCTTTGATGAAACGGAAATAAAAGAGAATATAAAAATCTGTCAATTGATATAATTTATCTCGTTCTTTCTTCCCGTATGCATTATATATTCTGATAAATCCACAAGTTTTTCAGTATATTGCATAAGCCTCCGTTGCTCGACAGTTTCGTTCCACGAATTATTTCATCACGACTAATACCTTTCATCTTTTTGCTCAACACCTCCACGATTTTTACATAATCCTCTGAATTGCGGAAAAGTGCGGCATAGAGATTCTCGAATTCATTTTTCAGCAGTGCATTTTGTTCGAAGAAAAGTTTGTCTATATTTTGTGATATACTAAAGCCTTTGGTCATCATGCTGAGATAATATGGGATTCCGCCCATTGCCATATAGCATTCTGCTATTTGGTATCGAGTATATTCCATGTTTCGAGATAAGAAATACTCCTCACACTCACAAAGCGTAAAAGGCCCAGCATTATTTTATATGTGAGACGATTGTGCAGACCGCCATGATTATTGATGAGCATATCTATCATCCACGATGTTGCAGAACCACATACGACTAACACTATGTCGTGTCTGGCCGAGGCCCAGCCATTCCAGAAATACTCCAAAGCTTGAATAAATTTAGAACGTGCCGTATCAAGCCAAGGTAGTTCATCCAAAAATATCACCTTGCGGTCATCCTGCAAATGCTCGATATATGTAATCAACTGTTCAAAAGCCTCCAACCATGATGAAGCTTTCCAGTTACAATCCAAATAAATTTGGATCAAAGTTTTTGGTTAGATTTGTTTTTATTTCATTAACAACATATTGCGTTTCTTGAAGATCTTCCCGGCCAAAGGTCAAGGCACAAGTGACTCC
>CALUJN010000010.1 GCA_944320985.1 uncultured Alistipes sp.
GACACCTTTTTCCAACGCATCCTGCGCGCCTTCATCAAGGAGCTGGGCATCGATCTGAACTACAACGTCGAGATCGAGACCTCCTCCGTGCTCTCGAAGGGGGCCGATGCGCTCATCGAACAGATCACCGTCGACCCCGATCTCCAGCGCTGGCTCTCGGCCTTCGTCCAGGAGCGCATCGACGAAGGGCTCAAGTGGGACGTCCGCGACGGAATCCTCGCGCTTGCGGGCGAGATCTTCAAGGAACGCAACAAGACGACGCTCAACAGCGCCCCCTCGCGCGAAGAGCTCGAAAAGATCGTCTCACGGATCACCGCACGCGCCGAAGCCTCCAAACGGGAGTTGCGCGAAACGGCCGCCCGGGCCGTGGAGATCATCTCCGGCGCCGGGCTCTCGGTTCAGGACTTTCCCTACAAGGGAAGCGGTTTCGCCCGCTGGTTCTACACGGTCAGCGAAGGATCCCTCGATCCATACGGGACCCGTGTCCGCGAGGCTGTCGAGGAGGAGGCGAAATGGGGAAAGGAGGGAACGCCGTCACGCCGTCTTGCACCGCAGCTGCGCCCGCTGCTCGGGAAGATGAAACACCTCTACGACGAGAACCTCCGCAGCTGGAACACCTGCAGCCTCGTGCGTGAGAACTTCCGCAGCTTCGCCCTGCTGACCGATCTCTATGCCCGTGTCCGCCAGCTCTGCGAGGAGCAGAATCTCATGCTGCTCTCCGAAACCAAATACCTCCTCGCCGAATTCATCGACCACAACGACGCGCCGTTCATCTACGAAAAGGTCGGGAACCGTTTCGACCGCTTCATGATCGACGAGTTCCAGGATACTTCCGCCAAGGAGTGGGAGAACTTCCTTCCGCTGCTGCACAATGCCATGGCGCAGTCCGAAGAGACCTCCGTACTGATCGTCGGCGACATCAAACAGTCGATCTATCGCTGGCGCGGCGGCGACTGGCGGATCCTCCACGACAAGGCCCGCCGCGAACTCGGCACGCAGAGCACGCAGACGCAGATCCTGCGCGAGAACTGGCGCAGTCTGCCCCGGGTCGTGGAGTTCAACAACCGCTGCATCGCCCACCTCGTCGAGGCGGACAACCGGCAGCTCAACGAGGCCCTCGACAACGCCGTACGGATCGGCGCCATGCCCCGGTCCGAAGCCGACGAGCTCCGCGATACGCTGGCCGACGCCTACCGCGAACATGCCCAGACGCCCCGCCGCAAGGGGCAGCATCCGGGATATGTCTGCGTGGAGACCTTCGCCGAGCGTCCGCCCGTCGTGGTGCGCATCTGCCAGCTGCTGGACCGCGGATTCCGCCCCTGCGACATCATGATCCTCGTCCGCGGAGCAACGGACGGAGCCCGCATCGCCGCCGAGCTGCTCGATTTCAAGCAGCGCAATACGGATCCGGCATACCGTTTCGACGTCATGACCCAGGAGGCGCTCATCATCGGAAACGCCCCCGTCAGTTCGTTCATCGCCGCCTCGCTGCGGCTGGCGCTGAATCCCGAGGATTCGCTCTCCCGGGCCCTCTTCAACCACTACCTCGCCCGGGCCTTCGACACCCCGCTGAGTGACGACGAACGCGAATTCTTCCGTTCGATCCGCCTCGTCTCGCCCGAAGAGGCCTTCGAACGCATCGTCATGGAGTTCCGCCTGCAGGGCGACCGCCGCGAAACGGCCTACCTGCAGGCCATCCATGAGCAGATCATCGCCTTCTGCTCGACGAAGATCGCCGATATCGCCCTCTTCCTGCGCTGGTGGGACGAGACGGGATGCAACCGTTCACTGAGCGTCGACGAAAGCCGCTCGACGATCGAAATATCCACCATCCACAAGGCCAAGGGGCTCGAAAAACCCGCCGTGCTGATCCCCTACTGTTCATGGGCCCTGGACCCCAAAACGGGCAGTTCGATCCAGAACATCGTCTGGGCCGAGGCGCAGCAGGGCGATGCCGAAGGGGTCGGACGCTTCCCCGTACGTTACCGCAAATCGATGGCCGATTCGGAGTTTTCGGCGGAATACTACCGCGAACTGGTCTACTCGCACGTCGACAACATCAACCTGCTCTACGTCGCCCTCACACGCGCCGCCGAATCGCTGCACGTCTTCATTCCGCAACGGAACGCCCATACGGTGGGAGCTCTGGTGCTCGCGAGCCTGCGTATCGAGAAGGAGCAGGCCCTGCTGGGCGATCTGGTCGGCCGCTATTCGGCCGACGAAAACGGCGAGCGTTTCCTCTTCGGGGAGTTTGCGGCTCCCGAAGCCTCCAAAAAACAAGACTCCGGCAATCGTCACATCGTGCTGGAGGAGTACCCTACGGCTCAGGCCGATCTGCGGCTGCGGCTTCCGTCCCAGCGCTACTTCGAAGAGGAGACGACCTCCGAGATCTCGCCCCGGAACTTCGGAATCCTGATGCACCGCGTCTTCGAGCAGGCCGACGACGAAGCTCAGATCGAACAGGCCGTGGAGCAGATGCAGCGCGACGGAACCCTCTCGGAATCGGAAGCCGCCACGCTGCGGGAACAGATCGCCCGGGCGCTCGAACAACCCGAGGTGCGCGAATGGTTCAGCGGACGTTGGTCCTGCGTGCGGAACGAACAGGAGATCATCCTCCCCGGAAGCGCCTCCACACGGCGTCCCGACCGCGTGATGATCGACCGCGACGGCCGGGCCGTCGTAGTCGACTACAAGTTCGGAGAGCTCGATACCGAACGTCACCGCCGGCAGATCCGCGAATACCTGCGGCTGCTGCGCGACATGGGACATACAAAAACGGAAGGGTTTTTGTGGTATGTCCGTCTCGGTAAAATCGAGAAGGTGAACGCTTGAAAAAAATCCTCGACATGCTGCCTCCCGGATTCCGGAAACGGAGTCTGGGTGTGGTTCTGACCCTCTTTCTCCGCGCGGTGCTCAACTTCGTCGGAGTGGCCGTGCTGTTCCCGCCGCTGATGCTGCTGCTCGACCCCGGAACGCCCGATGCCGGGCGCATGCCGGCATTGTTTCCGACCCCTACCGAAATCGGGGCCGAACGTGGGCTGGTCATCGCGGCATGCTGCGGTGCGGTGCTGTACTCGCTGCTCAAGGGGGTTGCGAACCTTCGGCTTGCGGGGATCGAAAACCGATACGTCGACGACCTCTACCGCACGTTCGCCCGGCGGCTCTACCTCGACTTTCACCGCCGCGGAATGGCGTTCATCGACCGCGAAGATCCGCTGTTAGTGGCCCGCAGGGTGAACACGCTGACGCGGACATTTGCCTCCGGAGTACTGCGTCCCGCGGCAACGATCCTTGCCGAGGGGTTGCTCGCAGGGATGATCCTCACAACCCTGCTCTTCATCAGTCCGCAGGCTGCAGGAATCGCCGCAGCGCTTCTTCTGGCGGCAGGATGGCTCTATGCCGAAGGGATCCGCAAGCGGATCGCCCGCAGTGCCGAGGCGGAAAACCGCGCCCGGAGTCAGGCGGACCGGCTCGTCGTCGAAACCTTCCGCGGATATGCCGATCTCGAACTGAGCGGAGCCTTCGGGGAGATGCTCCGGGAGTTCGACCGGGCCCAGGAGCATCTGGTGCGTGCCCGGGAGCAGGAGGCACGGCTGAGGCTGCTCCCCGCCACGGTCGTCGAGAATGCCGTAACGATCGGGCTGGTGCTGTTGGCCGTCACAGGATTCGGTGCGGAGGATTCGCCCCTGCAGTTCGGGATCTTCGCCATGGCCGCCCTGCGGCTGATGCCCTCGGCAAGGAGCATCCTGAATGCGTGGGCCTCGATCCGCCGGAACCGGCACGCCGTGGAGGAGTTGCACGAGGTGCTGTGTGCGGAGCGGCCGGAGAGGGATTCGTGCGCCTCCCGCCTCGAGAAAGGCGGCCCGGAAACAACGAACGACGGGGATTGCGAAGCGCCTCTGCCATTCGAACGGGAGATCCGGATCCAAGGTCTCTCATTCCACTATCCGGGTTCTGCGCACGAGGTGCTCCGCGACCTCGACCTCACGATTCCGAAAGGCGGCCGGATCGGGATCCGCGGCGAATCGGGGATCGGGAAGAGCACCCTATTACGGCTTGTGGCGGGGCTGTACGCACCCTCCGCGGGCGAAATCCGCATCGACGGAGTGCGTCTCACGGAGAAGAACCGGCAGGCCTGGCAGCGGCGCATCGGATATGTTCCGCAACGGCCTTTTTTCCGCTTCGGGACGCTGGCCCGAAACATCGCGCCCGGCACCCCGCCCGAAGAGATCGATCCCGCAAGGATGGCTGAGGCGTTGCGCAGCGCCCGGCTGGAGGCGTTTGTCGCCTCGCTGCCGGAAGGGCTCGACACACCGGTCGGAGCCTGTACGGAGCGGCTCTCGGGCGGGCAACTGCAGCGGCTCGCCATTGCCCGGGCCCTCTATCGGAAAGCCGACGTATTGCTCTTCGACGAGGCTACATCGTCGCTCGATGAGGCGACCGAACGGGACTTTCTGCAGGCTCTGGAGGGGTTGGGCAAGGAGAATCCCGGTCTGACGATTCTCGTCGTCGCCCATCGCAGGGAGGCGCTCGCCGGATGTCGCCGGATCATCGAGTTGGGAGATTGAAAAAGACCGAAGATGAAGTATCGGATTGCCGACATATCGATGGAATTGCCCGAGGCGTTGATTCCCCGCCATTTCGCAGAGGCTTTACGACCCTTTGCCGTGGCGGAGGAGGGGCGGGCGAGGGGCGCATGTCCCGAGGTCGCCCGTGAAGCAGCCACGCGGGCGAGGGACGAAGGTCCCGAGGTCGCCCGTGAAGCAGCCGCGCGGGCGAGGGGTGCAAGTCCCGAGGTCGCGCCCTCCCTCACTCTGCTCGCCGCAACCGGTCTCCGCCGTGCCGACGGGTGGTCGGCACTCCACCGGTTTGACTTTGCAGACGCCGAAGCCGACTGCTGTTTCGGACGCGACACCGAGGGCTTTCTGCTCGAAATGGTCCCCCGGAACGGATCTCGCACGGTCCGATTCCGCCTCGGAAGATCCCGAGAACGGGCCTTGTGCGACTACATGCCGGAGCAACATCCGGGATTGTTCCGGTTCGGCGTATGGATGCTGTTCAACCTGGCAGCCCTCGCCCACGCAACCCTCTCCCTCCACGCCTCGGCGATCCTTTATCAGGGGTACAGCGTCCTCTTCCTCGGCGAATCGGGTACCGGCAAGAGCACCCATACCCGGCTTTGGCGGCAATACATTCCGGGCGCCATGCTGCTCAACGACGACAGTCCGCTGGTCCGCCTCGCCGCCGGGCAGATCCTCGCCGCGGGATCCCCCTGGAGCGGGAAACTCCCCTGCTACCGCAATGAGATCTACCCCATTGCAGCCATTGTCCGCCTCTCCCAGGCTCCAGAGAACCGGATCCGCCGTTTGCGACCGCTCGAAGCATTCGGGGCACTCTTTCCGTCGACACCTCCCGCCTTCATCCGGGACACGGAGCTGCGGGAGGAGATCTGTCGACTGCTCACGACCCTCGTCGAGCAACTGCCCGTCTATCACCTGGCCTGTCGGCCCGATGCCGATGCCGCACGGCTCGCCTGCAAGGTTCTCTTCGGCGAAACGTCCCCGGTCCCCGCGAAGGGCCCGACGCAAGAAACGGCATCCGGAGATGTCACGGGACCGATGGACGAAACAACCCCGACCAACGGTCTCCGCACCTCCCGTTTCACCGAAAAATCCCTTTTGCGATGAAGACCCTCCCCAATCAGACCGCTTTCGAAATGGTCCGGCAACTCCTGGCCGAAGGCCGTGAAGTATCGGTCCGCGTCGAAGGGCAAAGCATGCTCCCCTTCTTCCGAAGCGGCACCCGCATCCGGATCCGTCCACTCCGCCCCGACGATCTGCAAACGGGGCGGGTCGTGCTGGCCCAAACCGATTCCGGGCCATTTGTCGTCCACCGGATCGTAGGAATCACCTCCCGTCGGATCCTGCTGCAGGGCGACGGTAATCTCCGCGGCACGGAGTCCATTCCCCGCGGGAGAATCTGCGGCGCCGTCTCCTGTTCACCCCTCCATCTGTTTCTGGCTCGGCTCTGGAGAAGGCTCGGACCATTGCGACGCTATCCGCTGTGGCTGTTGAGAAGACTCTGAGATCCCGATCGGTCCGCGCCCCGTCCTCTCCCACCCCTTCTTCTCCCCGCACCTTCCCACACCTCCTCGCTCACCTTCTCCCCCCCCTTCCCCTCCCCTCAAAAACAAAGGGAGACCGGAATCACTCCGGTCTCCCTGCTATCGGATGTTCGCCGCGAAACTACTCGCCCAGCGCAAAACGCTTGTAAGCGATAACCGTGGCATCCTTGTCGGCCTTCTTGATGTAGTCGGCGATCGTCTCCTTCTCGCCTACGACCAACTGGTTCAGCAGCGTGTTCTCCTCGAAGAACTTGCGCATCTTGCCCTCGGCGATCTTCTCCAGAATAGCCTCGGGTTTGTTGGCGTTCTTCGGATCCTGCTTCATGGCCTCCACGGCGATCTTACGCTCGTGCTCGACAACCTCGGCCGGGCAGTCGGCCTCCGAGATCGAAACCGGAGCCATGGCCGTAGCCTGCATAGCAACGACGTGGGCAACCTCGGCCGGAACCTCCTTGTTGAAGCCCAGCAGCGTACCCAGCTTCTTGTTGAAGTGTACGTAAGCGGCGCAGTAGGGAGCCTCGATACGGGCGTAGTAAGCCAGTTCGATCTTCTCGCCCGTCTGTCCCGACTTCTCCGTCACCATCTCCTCAACGGTGTGGCCCTCGGCATTCTTCGTAGCCAGCAAGGCGTCGCGATCGGCTGCGTCGGCGGCAACAGCTACCTCCAGCATGGCCTCGGCCGAAGCCGTATATTCGGCGTTCTGAGCCACGAAGTCCGTTTCGCAGGCCAGGCAGAGCATATAGGCCTTCTGCCCTACGATCTTCGTTACCACAACGCCTTCGGAAGCCGTGCGGTCGGCACGCTTCGCTACGACGAGCTTGCCCTTTTCGCGGATAATGTCCTGAGCCCGTGCATAATCGCCTTCGGCCTCGATGAGGGCTTTCTTGCAGTCCATCATGCCGGCACCGGTCATCTTGCGGAGCTTCATTACATCAGCAGCTTTGATTTCCATAGTCTTTATACTTTTTTGCTTGTTTCTACTTGCAATTACTCTGCCTTCTCCTCGGCAGCCTCCTCGGCGGGAGCGGCCTCCTCAGCAGGCTCCTCGTACGGAGTCTCTACAGCGGCAACAACCTCCGCTACGGCAGCCTCCTCAGCATCCAGCGTAGCCTTCACGGCCTTCTTGATGCGGGGCTTGCCCTCTTTCTTGGCTCCTTCGGCCTCAGCCTCCTGAGCCTCCTTCTCCTTCTCGAGCTTACGCTCCTCGGTTCCTTCGGCGATGGCGGCGCACATGACGTCAACAATCACCGCGATGGACTTCGCAGCATCGTCGTTTGCAGGGATGACGTAATCAATGTCGGTCGGATCACAACAAGTATCTACCATTGCAAACACGGGGATGCTCAGCCGCTTGGCCTCCTTCACGGCGTTGGCCTCCTTCTGTACGTCGACGACGAACAGAGCGGCCGGAAGACGCGTCAGGTCGGCAATCGAACCGAGGTTCTTCTCCAGCTTCGCACGCTGACGGGCGATCTGGAGCTTCTCGCGCTTCGAGAAGTTATCAAATGTGCCGTCGTTGGTCATCTTGTCGATGGTGGCCATTTTCTTGACGGCTTTACGTATGGTGGGGAAGTTCGTAAGCATACCGCCGGCCCAACGCTCCGTAACGTAGGGCATGCCGACAGCTGCCACCTTTTCGGCAACAATCTCCTTGGCCTGTTTTTTCGTGGCGACGAACAGCACGCGGCGACCGCTCTTGGCAATCTGCTTCAGCGCTGCAGCAGCCTCGTCGACCTTCAGCACCGTCTTGTGCAGGTCGATGATGTGGATGCCGTTCTTCTCCATGAAGATATAAGGAGCCATTTTCGGGTTCCATTTGCGCTTCAGGTGTCCGAAATGCGCACCGGCTTCCAATAATGTATTAAAATCTGTACGTGACATTTTAATTCGTTGTTTGTTGATTCTAATTCTCTTTTCTTCAACTCATCCGGGTAGCGGGAGTCCCGATCCCGGGAGTTTTCCGCGGTGCGGCAACCGAAAGGTAATACATAATATATAAGGTAGTCCCTCCGATTTGAAAACCGACACCGTGCGTTGCCGAAATTCCGGTCGTGCGATTAACGCTTGCTGAACTGGAACTTGCGACGTGCTCCGGGCTGTCCGGGCTTCTTACGCTCAACCTCGCGCGGATCACGCGTCAGGAATCCGGCCTTCTTCAGCACCGGACGCATCTCGGCGTCGATCTCGCACAAAGCACGGGCAATACCCAGACGGGCTGCCTCGGCCTGGCCCTTGATACCTCCACCCTCGAGGTTGATCATGATGTCGTAGCTCTCGACAGTATTGGTAGCCAGCAGCGGCTGTTTTACCTGGAACTGGAGAATCTCGAGCGGGAAATAGACGGCGAGTTCCTTGTGGTTGATTGTAATCTGACCCTTACCCGGCTTCACGAATACGCGAGCCACAGCGGCCTTACGACGACCTACGGTGTTTACAACTTCCATAACTCTTACTTAATCTCGTTTAATTTTACACTCTTCGGGTTCTGGGCGGCGTGCGG
>CALUJN010000011.1 GCA_944320985.1 uncultured Alistipes sp.
TAGCAGGATTCGTGTTGGGGTTGTAGGTACCCAACTTTTCGATGAATTTACCATCACGTGGCGCTCTGCTATCTGCGGCAACGATGTGATAGAAGGCATATCCCTTCTTACCATGGCGTGCCAGACGAATTTTAACAGCCATTTGCTATAAAATTTTGTTAAAAAATAAAAAAACGCTCACCCGTTCGGGCTTTTAAGCGTGCAAATGTAGGAAAAAAAAACAGATTGGCCAAATAAAAAGGGTGAAAAAGTGATCCCGGCGCGGCTCGAACGCGCGACCGGCAGATTAGAAATCTGCTGCTCTATCCAACTGAGCTACGGGACCCTTTTCAAAGAAACGGTGCAAAAATAAGAAAAAATGCGTCAATCGCCAAGATATTTCCGAGGTTATTTTCGAGGGGGATCACCGCCCGAGTCTCTTTTTGTGGCGGGGATGTTGCTTTTCCCGTTTGAGTTGGCTATATTTGTCGCCCGGAAGTTTGAAGCCTTCGTGTCCTGTTTGGCGCGGGTTTTGATCTTCGAACCGAGCGGACAACTTTACTCAAAATAGTAAGAAAATGAAAAAGATTCTTGCAGCCGCTGCGCTGCTTTTTGCGATGACTGCCTGTTGCGGATCTCAGCACAAGGAGCTGCCGCTGGAGGGTACGGCGTGGAAACTGGCCAAAATGGATTCGATCCCCGCGTCGGCCATAACCGCCGAGGAGGATGCCTTTACCTTGCAGTTCAATGCCGCCGACACGCTGGTGTCCGGACGTACGAACTGCAATCGTTTCTTCGGCCCTTATCAGCTCAATGGCAAGAGCTTGAAGTTCGGGATGCTGGGCATGACCCGGATGGCCTGCCCCGAGATGCAGTACGAGGATCTCTTCGTGCGGATGCTTGACCGGGTGAATGGCTTTGAAATCAAGGGCTCGGACCTGAAACTGCTCGATGGCGAGCAGGTGCTTGCCGAGTTCCGGGGAACGGCCGCTGCTGCAAAATAAGTAGTCTGATTCTCCGTCCATTCGGATTGGAAAACTGAAGCCGCTCTGTGGAAGAGCGGCTTTTTTATTCCCGGCACCGACGTTCCGACGCCCCGACGCTGCAACACCCCGATGGCCTGTGCCCGACGCTGCGCCCCGACAGCCCCGGAAGACTCCGTACCTCGATGCTGTGACACCTTGATGGTCTGTGCCCGACGCTGCGCCTTGACAGCCCCGGACCCCCCCTTGCTCTTCGAACCGCAGACGATAACGGCTCCCTTCACACGGAAGGGAGCCGTTATCGTTTTTCGGGATCGGGAGACTACTCGCTCAGCGGGGTTACGCTGACATACGATTTGCCTTCGCCCTTCTTGCAGAACTCGACGGTTCCGTCGACGAGAGCGAAAAGCGTGTGGTCCTTGCCCATGCCGACATTCTCACCGGCATTGTGTACCGTTCCGCGCTGGCGGACGATGATGTCGCCCGCCTTTGCGAACTGACCGCCGAACAATTTGATGCCGAGTCGCTTGCTTTCCGACTCACGGCCGTTCTTCGAACTACCTACACCTTTCTTGTGTGCCATGATGCTTCAGTTTTTAAAGGTTTATGCAACGATTTCTTCCACGAGGATCTGGGTGAGGTACTGGCGATGTCCGTTGCACTTCTGGTAGCCTGTGCGACGTTTCTTCTTGAACACCAGAACCTTGTCATCCTTCAGATGCTTGAGGATCTTGCACTTCACTGCGGCGCCTTCAACTACAGGTGCGCCGACTTTGACCTGACCGTCGTTGTCTGTGAGCAGGACTTTGTCGAAACTTACGGACGAATTTTCTTCGCCCTGGAGACGGTGAACATACAGTTTCCGACCTTTTTCAGCTTTGAATTGCTGACCTGCGATCTCTACGATTACGTACATTCTACGTGTAATTGAATGAATTCGGGTTGCAAATATAGGGATAAAATCCGAGAAACCATGCAAAGGAGAGAAAAAAATTCGAAGAAAGAGTTCGGGCACGGTTTTGGCGGGTTGAGCGGTGCTTTTCGGAAGGAATCTGTTCGCTTCGGCGGAAATCGGGGAGTCCGGGGGTGAAAAATTTTCCGATCTCACAAATTCTTGTTATCTTTACCCTTGATAAAAACGGAAATGTCCGACCCAAAACTACGCGAGACGATGATAAACGACAAGGTGCGCATGTATCTGCTGCCGCCGCTCTTCAATGCGGCAGTCAGAGCCGGAGCCTCGATCATGCAAGTATATAAGAATTTCGACGATTACGATATCAGCCTCAAGGCCGACTGCACGCCGATCACGCTGGCCGACCGTCTGGCCCACAAGACGATTCGCGAGTATCTCGGGCCGACGCGTATTCCGATCCTTTCGGAAGAGGGGCGCGAGATGCATTATGAGGAGCGCCGCAACTGGGAGCTCTACTGGCTGGTGGATCCGTTGGACGGGACGGTGGAATTCATCAAGGGGAACAACGAGTTTACGGTCAATATCGCGCTGATGGAGAACAATGTCTGCATCGGGGCGGTGATCTACGTTCCCTATTTCGAAAAGATGTATATCGCGGGACGTGATTCGGGTTCGTATCTCAAGGAACACGTGGCTCCGGATGCGGCGGCGAATTATACCTATGAAGAGATCGTGCGCGGCTGGACGAGCCTGCCGCTCGAGACGGAGTCGCACCATGCCTGTTTGCGGGTGGCCCTTTCACGGTCGCATCAGACCCGTGAGACGCACGAGGCGGTGGCCCGGCTGCGGGAGCGCTATCCCGATCTGGAGATCCTCGAACAGGGCAGTTCCTACAAGTTCTGCCTGCTGGCCGAGGGGCGCGTCGACTATTACGTCCGTACGACGCATACTTATGAATGGGATACGGCGGCCGGAGAGTTGATCCTCTCGGAAGCGGGCGGCAGCACGCGCTCGCTGCCCGGGGAGTCGGAGCTGCGCTATAACGAGGAGGATCTGCACAACCCGTGGTTCCACTGCCGGTCGAAATACTGTCCCTTCTGAGTCTTCAGCTTTTGCGTCTGCGCGATCCCTCCCCGGATGGCGGGACGTGCGGCGTGTGCGGCCTTCGGGTTTCGTTTGTCCGGGCTTTGAAGGTGTATATGAAATTCCGGCTTCCAGAAATGGGGGCCGGATTCTTTTCAGAGCCGCGCCTTTTGTGCCGCGGAATTATTTGCGGGGCTGTTTTTCCGCCGTGTGCTCGATGTCGCAGGCGCCGCAGTTCCCGGAACATCCTGCTGCGGCGTGGCTGTCGGAACACTGGGCCGAGCCGTCGGCCTCACGGGTCTCCTGCACGGCGCACTTGATGCCCCGGCGCTGCATCTCCTTGTTGGTGGAGATCTCCGAGTCGATGTGGTGCCCCTTGATCATCAGTGTCAGGGACATCCCCACGACGAAGAAGGCGACGGCGGCGATGGCGCAGAGCAGAACGATCAACCAGGCAGGCATGACGATGAGTTTTTATGGTTTGAAATTTTGGCTTTCGGGGACAAATGTATATATTTGTAGGATAAATTGCAAGCATCTTGCCCGAAGGTTTCGGACGGCGGTCCGGGCGGTGTTGCGCAGGGCGGGAAATGCCTCCGTCGAACGTGCGGCATGCGTCGCGGGTGAGGGGCGGGGAGAAATTAAATTCGCAGGCGGATATGAAAATCGTAATAGCGGGAGCCGGGGAGATGGGGAGCCATCTGGCCCGGATGCTCAGCGGAAACGGACACGACATCACGGTGGTCGACAGCGATCAGAAGCTGCTGGCCGAGGTGGGGGCTTTGGCCGATGTGATCACTGTCGAGGGGGATTCGACCACCTTTGCGGTGCTGCGCAAGGCGGCGGTCCGCAAGTGCGATCTCTTCATCGCCGTGAATCACGAGGAGAACGACAATATCGTGGCGGCGATGCTGGCCAAGAAGCTCGGAGCGCGGAAATCCATTGCGCGTATCGACAACAACGAATATCTTGAGCCCAACAACAAGGAGATGTTCATCGACATGGGCATCGACTACCTGTTCTATCCGGAGAAGGTGGCGGCACGGGAGGTGATCAACCTGCTGGGACACACCTCGACGACGGAGTATGTTGATTTTTCGAGCGGGAAGTTGTCGCTGGTGGTCTTCCGCCTGGAGCCGGCTTCGCCGCTGGTAGGTCAGGTGCTGTCGGGTTTCGACGACGACCAGACCCCGCTGAGCTACCGGACGGTGGCCATCACGCGGGGCGGACAGACGATCATTCCGCGTGAGGGCGAGGAGTTCATGGAGGGCGACATGGTCTATGTGATCGCCCGTCAGGATGCCGTGCACGAAGTGATGGAGTTTTCGGGACAGTCGAATATCGAGATCCGCAACATGATGATCCTGGGCGGTTCGCGCATCGGGATCCGGGTGGCCACGGAATTGCAGGACGAGGTGAACATCAAGCTCATCGACTACAATGCGGAGAAGGCCTACCGCCTGGCGGAGATGCTCGACAAGACGTTGATCATCAACGAGGACGGACGCAATACGGATGCCATGATGGAGGAGGGACTCTCGAACATGGACGCCTTTGTGGCGGTCACGGGACGCAGCGAGACGAACATCCTGGCGGCGATGCTTGCCAAACGGATGGGGGTGAAGAAGGTGATCGCCGAGGTCGAGAACCTGAATTACATCAATCTGGCGGAGTCGATCGGCATCGATACGATCATCAACAAGAAACTGGTGACGGCTTCGAACATCTTCCGTTTCACGATGTCGACCGACGTGCAGGCGATCAAGTGCCTGACGGGCAGCGATGCCGAGGTGCTGGAGTTCATCGTCAAGCCGAACTCTCCGGCCACGAAGGCCCGGATCAAGGATCTGGGGCTTCCGGAGGATACGATCATCGGGGGCATCGTGCGGGGCGACAAGGTTTTCATCGCCGTGGACAATATGGAGATCAACCCCTATGACCGGGTGGTGGTTTTCGCCATGCCGGCCTCGGTAGGCAAAGTGGGATATTACTTTAATTGACGGAGGGCGGACCCGGTTTCGGACGGGGAGTTCGGAGACTTGGGACGGCCTTTTGCGGCTGAAGAGATGTCATTTCGTAATTTTATACTCAGAGCGTGGTTCGCGCAGCGCGAACGGTCGATCGACCGATTCCGTCGGTATCCGGTCGAGACGCAGGCGAGGATGTTCCGTCGTTTGCTGCGGCGGGGCCGGGATACGGAGTTCGGGGAACGTTACGACCTGCGGCATATCCACACCGTGGAGGCGTTTCAGACTCGGGTGGCGACGTTCGACTATGATAGTTTCAAGCCTTATGTCGAGCGGATGCGCGAAGGGGTTCGGAATGTGTCGTGGCCGGGTCGCGTGACGCTCTTCGCACGCTCGTCGGGCACGACGTCGGACCGCAGCAAATACATTCCGGTGACGCGCGAGTCGCTGTGGCACAACCATACGCTCGGCATGCGCGACGTGGCGACGGTCTATGCCGCGAACTACCCGCAGAGCCGGGTTTTGGAGGGCAAGACGCTGACGTTGGGTGGTTCGTGCGTCCGCGAAGGGGCCAATCTGGTGGGGGACCTCTCGGCCCTGCTGATCCACGAGACGACCTTCTGGAGCGGCTGGTTCCGAGCCCCGCGTATCGAGACGGCGATCATTGCGGATTTCGATGCCAAATGCGAGGCGATCTGCCGCGAATGTACGGGAGAGCATATTACGGCGTTCGCGGGGGTTCCGTCGTGGAATCTGGCGCTGATGCGCCGGGTGTTGGAATATACCGGGAAGCAAAACCTGCTGGAAGTGTGGCCCGATCTGGAGATGTTCGCACACGGCGGGGTGGAGTTCACCCCTTACCGCCGTTCGTTCGAGGAGCTGATCCCCTCGGAGGGGATGCACTACATGGAGACCTACAACGCCTCGGAGGGCTCTTTTGCATTGGCTGACGACCCCGCACGCAACGACATGCTGTTGAGGCTCGATTACGGGACCTTCTTCGAGTTTCGCTGCGGGGAGGAGATCGTGCCGCTCGAAGGGGTCGAATGCGGCAAGGTCTATGCCGTGCTGATCACCTCGAACAACGGACTGTGGCGTTACGAAATCGGCGATACGGTGGAGTTCACCTCGACGAATCCCTACCGGATCCGTTTTGCGGGACGCACACGGCAGTATATCAACGTCTTCGGCGAGGAGCTGATCGTCGACAACGCCGAACGGGCGCTGTCGGAGGCGTGCCGCCGGACGGGTGCCGTGGTGAGTGAATATACGGTGGCACCGTGCTACATGTCGCTGCGGGAGCGGGGGGCTCACGAATGGATCGTGGAGTTCGACCGGGAACCGGATTCGATGGAACGCTTTGCCGAGACGCTGGATGAGGAGCTTCGGGCCGTGAATTCGGATTACGATGCCAAACGCCGCACGACGCTTGAACGGCAGCGGCTGGTTCGTGTGGAGCGGGGCTGTTTCCTGGCGTGGATGCGGGCCCGGGGGAAGAACAAGGTCCCGCGGCTGATGAATGACCGCCGGGTTATTGAGGACGTCAAGGCCTTTGCCGGGGTTGCCGGCGGAGTTCCGACCTGCTGATCCGAAGTGCCGGCGCTTTAACGGACGCCGGGCGACGACCGGAGGTCTCTGATGGTTGAGGCCTGATGTGAGATACGACGTAACAACATAAAAAATAGGTACGGCCATGTACATAGCCATTGCAGGAAATATCGGGAGCGGCAAGACCACGCTGACTCAGATGCTGACCCAGCGATACGCCGCCAAATGCTATCTGGAGGAGTGCGACAACCCCTATATCGCCGATTTTTACGAGAACATGAACCGTTGGGCGTTCAACCTGCAGATCTCGTTCCTCGGGAGCCGGATCCAGCAGACGATGGACATGCTTTCGGACAGCGAGTCGGGAGTGATCTTCCAGGATCGCACGATCTACGAGGATGCGCACATCTTTGCCGACAACCTTCACGAAATGGGGCTGATGACCACGCGTGACATCGAGACCTATATGAAGATCTTCCGGCTGGTGACGTCGCTGATCCCGCAGCCCGACCTGCTGATCTACCTCAAGGCCAGCGTTCCGACACTCATCTCGCAGATCCGCAAACGGGGACGTGAATATGAGATGAATATCGATGAACTCTATCTGAAACGTCTCAACGACAAATATAACCACTGGATCGACCACATCTACGCGGGCGAAGTGCTCGTTGTGGACAAGGACCACGAGGACTTCGTCTCGGATCCGCAGGTTCTGGAACGGATCTGTGCCCGGTTGGATGCCATCAAAGCCAGTGAGCAGCGATGACCTTGCCGGATCGATTCGTCGAACGGGTTCTGCGGGACCTCGGGGCTGAGGAGGGTGCGGCGTTGTGTGCGGCGCTGGATTCGGAGGCTCCGACCTCGGTGCGGCTTCATCCCGTCAAGTGCGGAAGAGGTCCGGAAGGGCAAGCCGAGCCGAATAGTGCCGACCGGAGCGCCGCATGTGCTGCTGTGCCGATTGAGCCGAATACGGACGACCGGAGCGTTGCGTGTGCTGCCGTGCCGACTGAGCCGAATACGGACGATCGGAGCGTTGCGTGTGCTGCCGTGCCGACTGAGCCGGACACGACTGACCGGACCGCGGTACGTGATGCCGCCCCGACGGATTTTGACCTCCCGCACCTGTCCCTGCAACGGCGGGTTCCGTGGTGTCGTGAGGGGTGGTATCTTGGTGAGCGCCCCTCGTTCACGTTCGATCCCGATTTCCACGCCGGGGCCTACTACGTACAGGAGGCCTCGTCGCAATTCGTCGGCTATCTGTTGCGGGACCATCTTCCCGAGGGGGCCCGTCTGTTGGATCTTTGTGCGGCTCCGGGCGGCAAGACTACGCTCTATGCCTCGCTGGTAGGGGAGAAGGGTTTGGTCGTGGCCAACGAGATCGATCGCCGGAGGGCTTCGGTGCTGGCCGACAACGTGCGCAAATGGGCGACGGGCAACGTGGCCGTGACGTGTTGCGATGCGGCGTCGCTGGGGCGTTTCGAGGCGTGGTTCGATGCCGTGACGGTCGATGCCCCCTGCTCGGGCGAAGGGATGTTCCGCAAGGATCCCGCGGCCCGCGAGGAGTGGAGCGAAGCGAATGTGCGCCTCTGTGCCGCGCGTCAGGACGAGATCCTGCGTGAGGCGTGGCGGGCTCTGAAACCGGGCGGCATGCTCGTCTACAGCACCTGCACCTTCAACCGCGATGAGGACGAAGGCTCGCTGGAGCGGATGCTTGAGTGGGCCGCCGACGAGGTGGCCGAAGCCGGTCCGGTGTCGGTCGGGGAGTCGTGGGGCGTTGTCTGCGGCCGTGTCGGGGCTTTTCAGACCTTCCGCTTCTATCCTCACTGCACGTGCGGCGAGGGTTTCTTTGCCGCCGTGGCGCGCAAGTCGCCCGACGCCGACGGACGGATGCGGACGCCGAAGTCGCGCCGGTCGGTGTTGGCTCCCGTGGATCGCAGGAGTGCGGCGGAACTGTCGCGCTGGGTCGTCGAACCCGAACGGATGTGTTTTGCGGCGGTGGGCGATACCTGTTACGGGTGGTATGCGTCGCAGTTCGAGGCGGTGCGGACCCTTTCGGAGACGCTGCCGGTGATCTATTCCGGCGTGGCGCTGGGGCAGTTGTTCAAGGGGGTGCTGAAACCCGATCCGGCGCTGGCCTTCTTCGTGGGGCTGGAGCGTGGGGCGGTCCCCGTGGCGGAGCTTTCGGAGGAGGAGGCGCTGCGCTACCTGCGGCGTCAGGAGATTGCCGCCGGAGAGTTGTCGGAGGGGATGAATCTGGTGTGTGTGCGGGGCCGCGGCCTGGGATTTGCCAAACGAATCGGCGGGCGGGTCAATAACCTCTATCCCCATTCCTTGCGAATTATGAAACAATAGATATGGCCGAGAAGATTTTTTATACAATGGGCGAAGTGGCCGAGATGTTCGACGTCAATACGTCGTTGATCCGCCATTGGGAATCGCAGTTCTCGATTCTCCGCCCGAAGCGCAACAAGAAGGGCAACCGGCTCTTTTCACCGCAGGATGTCGAGCATCTGAAGATGATCTACCACCTGGTCAAGGAGTGCGGCATGACGCTTGACGGGGCGAAAAAGGCGTTGCGGAAGGGTGCTGCCGCGAACTCCGTCGAACGCGATGCGGAGCTGATGGAGCGGTTGCAGCGGATACGCTCGCTGCTCGTTGAGGTGCGTGAGGATCTGAAGACGGACGAGGGGATGCTTGTCGATGATGGCGGGGAACCGGGCGAGGCTGTGCCGGCGGCTGAGATCTCCTCGGGGGCAGCGATCTCCACGGCCATGGCAATCTCCACGGCAGCAGCAATCTCTTCGGCCACGGCAATCTCCACGGCGACGGCGAAAAACTCGGCGGCTCCGGCCGAGGCGTCCATCCCGGCTGTTTCGCCCGTTCCACCCGTTCCGGAGGTTCCACCCGTTCCGGAGGTTGCGTCCGTTCCGGACCCCGTGGCTGTTCCGGCTGAATCTTCCCCTCTATTGGAGGCACTCTCCCCGGCAGAGGCTCCCGCCCCGGTAGAGGGCTCTGACACAGAGCAGGAGCCTGTCGTACGGCGTCGCAGGAGCAAACCCGTGGTGAGGATCGACGAGGAGACCGGGCGTGAGGAAGCGGTTGCCGGAGACCTTCCGGACCATACGGATAAGAGCCCGGCTGCCGATACGGAGCCCCTTCCCGGACAGCCGACCCGTCGCCCGACGCGCAAGCCCCGCCGCAAGAAGGAGGAACCCGAAAACAAGGAGCTGTTTGCCTTCTATGAACAATCGCTGTTCTGAAATCGTTCTTTTATCGCGTGTTTGAACTTTGGATGGTATGAAAATCAAGGATATAACCGATGTTATCGAACGTTTTGCCCCACTCGGCTGGCAGGAGTCCTATGACAATGCGGGACTTATCGTCGGACGCGGTGAGGATGAGGTCCGCAAGGCGTTGCTGGCCGTGGATGTCACCGAGGAGGTGCTGGACGAGGCCGAAGCCGAAGGCTGCGATCTGGTCATTACGCACCATCCGATCGTTTTTCACGCTTTGAAGCGTTTCAACTCGGCCGATCCCGTTCAGCGCTGTGTCGAGCGGGCCATCCGCAGCCGCATTGCGCTCTATGCCTGTCACACCAACCTCGACAGCGCTCCCGGCGGCATGAGCTGGCGTCTGGCCGACATGTTGGGCGTGGGCAACCTGCAGCTGTTGCAACCCGCATCGTCGGAGCCCGGGGTGGGATTCGGCGTTGTGGGCGAATTGCCCGAGGCGGTGGCGACGCTCGAATACCTGCGGCGGGTCCGCGAACGGCTCCGCACGGGGGCCATCCGCCACAGCGACATCACCCTTCCCGAGGTGCGTCGTGTGGCGATCTGTACCGGTGCCGGCGCCTCGTTGATCGCCGATGCCCGACGGGCCGGTGCCGACCTCTACATCACGGCTGATCTCAAGTATAACGACTTCATGACCCCCGACGGAGCGCTTGTCGTGGCGGATGTCGGTCATTTTGAGAGCGAATATTGCGCAATTCAGCTATTATTTGATGTTTTGTCGAAAAATTTATGTACCTTTGCGGTTCGCAAGAGTGAACGCTCTCGCAATCCGGTGAATTATCTGGTGTAAGTCTAAACTATACAGTACATTATATGGCAACGCAAAAGAAAAACGCCGATGTTGACTATTCGATGCAGGAGAAGATCCTTGCACTCTATGAGTTGCAGAAGATCGACAGCAAGATCGACCAGATCAACAAGGTGAAAGGTGAACTGCCTCTCGAGGTGCAGGATCTCGAGGATGAAATGGCCGGGATGAAAACCCGTATCGACCACATCAACGCCGAGATCGAGGAGCTCAACGCCCTGACCAAACAGCGTAAACGCGAGATGGATCAGGCCAAAATCATGATCGGCAATTACAAGGAGCAGCAGAACAACGTGCGCAACAACCGGGAGTTCGATGCCATTACCAAGGAGATCGAGTATCAGGAGCTCGAAATCGAACTGGCCGAAAAACGCCTCAAGGAGTATGCTGCCGGGATCAAGGCCAAGAAACTCCAGCTCGAAGAGGCCGAGAACCTCTCCAAGGACCGTGCGGCGGACCTTGCGGCCAAAAAGTCCGAACTTGAGGGCATCGAGGCCGAAACCGCACCCCAGGTTGCCGAGTACGAGGCCCAGCGGCAGCAGGTCCAGGTCAAGATCGACGAACGTCTGTTGGCCGCTTACGACCGGATCCGTCGCAACGTGCGCAACGGCCTGGCCGTTGTCACCGTGAAGCGGGATGCCTGCGGCGGCTGCTTCAACCGGATTCCGCCTCAGCGTCAGGTCGATATCCGTCAGGGCAAGAAGATTATCGTCTGCGAGTATTGCGGCCGTATCCTTGTCGCCGATCCCGAGGCTGCCCAGGAATAAACCGCGTGGGGCGGGTTTAAGCCCCGTTTACGATATTTCGAATCGAACGCGCGTGCGTCTTTTGGAGGTTCGCCGTGATGCGACACGCCTTGCGGGACCGATCGCTCTCGAATGCCGCGCATAACGTCCCGAAACGGGATTCCGGTAGTTGCCGGAGTCCCGTTTTTTTGTGTCGGTTTGTTTTTAAAGTTTTTTCGTAAATAGGGATGTTAATTTATTAACACTGAAAAGTTTTCCGACTTTTCCAAATAATCCTTAAATTTGCCGCGATGGATTCTTCCGACTTAAATTACTACCATGAAAATAGCCATAGCCCAGTTGAATTACACGATCGGTGATATCGACGGAAACACTTCGAAAATCATCGATTCCATTAACAAAGCAAAGGCCCAACATGCCGATCTGGTCATCTTCGCCGAACAGGCTGTGAGCGGAACCCCGGCATTCGATCTGTTCCGAAAGACGACGTTCCTCGAACTGTGTGAAGATGCTCTGGTGGAGATTGCCTCCTGCTGCGATGGAATCGCGGCCATCGTCGGTCTTCCGATCCTTACTTCGCAGGGAACCATCAGCGCCGCAGCGCTGATCCAGGATCGCAAGGTCCTCCGCTATGTCGGTAAAAAATACATCTCGGCACGTCGCGAAATGGGCTTCCTTGTCCCCTCCAAGGGCTATGAATACGCAACCATCAAGGGGCACAAGTGTGCCATCATTGTCGGCGACGACCTCAGCCGTGAACACGATTTCGATCGCTCCGTCGAGACCATCATCTCGATCAATGCCCGCCGCTATGGAAAGGGTACCATGCTCTACCGCTACGAGATGATGCACAATCTGGCCTTTGTCGAGGGTAAGAACCTTGTCATGGTCAACCAGGTCGGCGGTTCTACGGAGATCGTCTACGACGGAACCTCCGGGGCGTTGAACAAACACGGCGTTCCGGTGTTGATGATGAAGAATTTCGAGGAGGATTTCCAGATCTTCGATACCAAACTCGCCGATACGATGACGCCCGTCGTCATCCCCTCGACCTACAACGACCGAACCCGCCTTGTCTATGAGGCGGCCCGTTGCGGACTGCGCGACTTCTTCCGCAAGAACAACTACGAAAAGGCCGCCGTGGGACTTTCGGGAGGTATCGATTCGGCCGTGGTGGCCTGTCTTGCGGTCGATGCCCTTGGCGCCGGAAATGTCCATGCTCTGCTGATGCCCTCGCCCTTCTCTTCGGAGGACTCCGTCGAGGATGCCAAGGAGCTGGCCCGCAACCTCGGTATCGAATACAACGTCATTCCCATCTCGGAGATCTATACCAGCGTGGTCAACACCCTCAAACCCGTCATCGGCGGTACGGAGTTCGACGCCACGGAGGAGAACATCCAGTCGCGAATCCGGACGGTGCTGCTCATGGCGCTGCAGAACAAGACCGGACATGTGCTGCTCAACTCCTCGAACAAGAGCGAAAACGCATTGGGCCTCTGTACCCTCTACGGCGATACGGCCGGCGCGTTCAGCCCCACGGGAGATCTCTACAAGAGTGAAATGTACGACCTGGCACGCTATATCAACCGCATGCGGGACAACGTCATCCCCGAGAAGATCCTGACCAAGGAACCCTCCTCGGAACTCCACCCCGGACAGAAGGACAGCGACATCCTCCCGCCCTACGAGGTGGTCGATGCCATCCTCTTCCGCATGATCGAGGAGGGGCAGCATCGCGAAGAGATCATCAATGCCGGATTCGATTCCGAGGTTGTCGAGAAGATCCATTCGATGATCATGCGCAACGAGAAGAAACGTTTCCAGTTCCCGCCCGTGCTGCGTCTCTCCTCCTGCTCGTTCGGACACGAGCGTCTGATGCCGCTGACGAACAAATACGGAGACTGAGGCGTGGAGTCCGGAATCATTGAACACGAAGGGGTCGTGGAGAGCGTCGCCAGAGGCGTCGTTCAGGTAAAGATCACCTCCCGAAGTGCTTGCGGAGCCTGTCAGGCCCGGCAGGCGTGCGGTATGGCCGAAGCTCAGGAGAAGATCGTCGTCGTCCCCACGTCCGAGGCCGCGTGTTATTGCCCCGGGGAGACTGTTCGCGTCGGAGTGCGGAAAAAAGCCGGGCGCATCGCTGTCTTGTTGGCATATGGCGGTGCGCTTGTTGTTTTGTTGGCAGCGCTCGTCCTCGCAATCGTCGTCTGCGGAGCCAGTGACGGCGTGGGCCTCGTCGCAGCACTCGCAAGCGTGGCAGTTTATTATCTCCTGCTGTGGGTTTTCCGGCGTAGAATCGAACACACAATTCAATTTACAATAACTAAAATCTGATGGAAGTATTACTTTACACAATCCTGACACTGTGCGTGTTGGGTGTGCTCGCCGCCGTGATTC
Source organism: uncultured Alistipes sp. (assembly GCA_944320985.1). Taxonomy (GTDB): domain Bacteria; phylum Bacteroidota; class Bacteroidia; order Bacteroidales; family Rikenellaceae; genus Alistipes. Next base: position 13,718 of record CALUJN010000011.1, read on the forward strand.
TCTACTTCGTGGCGCAGAAGTTCCGCGTGGAGGAGGATCCTCGGATCGACGAGGTGGAGAAAATGCTGCCCGGAGCAAACTGCGGTGGTTGCGGATTTGCCGGATGTCGCGGTATGGCCGATGCGCTGGTCAAGCGTGACGACATCTCCGAACTCTTCTGCCCGGTCGGCGGAGGCGACTGCATGAAGGCCATTGCCGGCTATCTCGGCAAGGCCGCGGCCGAAAAACAACCCGAGGTGGCTACGGTCCGCTGCGGCGGAACCTGTGAAAAACGTCCCCGGACCAACGAGTACAACGGCGTCAAGTCCTGCGCCGTGGCCGCGTCGCTCTATGTCGGCGAGACGGGATGTGCGTTCGGATGTCTGGGATTCGGTGACTGTGTGGCCGCCTGTGCCTTCGATGCCATCCACATGAATCCCGAAACGGGGCTTCCCGAGGTCGATCCCGACAAGTGTACGGCTTGCGGTGCCTGTGTCAAGGCCTGCCCCAAGATGGTGATCGAACTGCGCAAGAAGTGGCCCAAGAATCGTGCTGTCTACGTGTCGTGCGTTTCGAAGGACAAGGGTGCCGTTGTGATGAAGGCCTGCAAGGCCGGATGTATCGGTTGCGGCAAATGCGAGAAGGTTTGTGCGTTCGGGGCCATCACCGTCGAGAACAACCTCGCTTACATCGATCCGCAGAAGTGCAAGCTCTGCCGTAAATGCGTGAACGAGTGCCCGACGGGTGCCATCAAGCTCGTCGGCATGGAGCCGCTGCCCAAGGAGCCCAAGGCTCCCGCCGCTCCGAAGGCTGCCCCTGCTGCAACGAAAGAGCCCAATCATGAATCGTAAAAAACGTTAGCAGAGATATGAAGACATTTCCAATAGGCGGAGTCCATCCGTCGGCAAACAAACTGAGCAGCGCCAAGGCCATCGAGGTGCTTCCGTTGCCCGAGGTGGTGACAATCCCCCTCGCGCAGCATATCGGAGCTCCGGCCGTGGCCAAAGTGGCCAAGGGTGACAAGGTCCTTACGGGGCAGCTCATCGCCGAGGCCGGCAGCTTCATGTCGGCAAACATCCACTCCCCGATTTCGGGTACCGTGACGGCTGTCGACCTGGTTCCCAACGGACAGGGCCTGCGCCAGATGATGATTACGATCAAGCGCGAGGGCGACGAATGGGCCGAGGGCATCGACCGTTCGGAGCAACTGGTCAAGGCGTGCGACCTTTCGGCACAGGAGATCATCGCCCGCATCAAGGCGGCCGGGATCGTCGGTATGGGAGGTGCTACCTTCCCCACGCATGTGAAACTCTCGATCCCCGCCGGCAAGAAGGCCGAATGTGTGATCATCAACGGCGTGGAGTGCGAGCCCTATCTGACCTCCGACCACCGCATGATGCTTGAACACGGCGAGGAGCTGGTCGTGGGTGTCACGATTCTGATGAAGGCCGTGGGTGTCGAGAAGGCCTATATCGGCATCGAGAACAACAAGCCCGATGCCATCGAGCACCTCTCGAAGATCGCCGCACAGTACAAGGGTATCGAGGTCGTACCGCTGAAGGTCCGCTACCCGCAGGGCGGTGAGAAACAGTTGATCGCCGCCGTGACGGGACGTCAGGTGCCGCCTCCGCCCGCCCTGCCGATCGACGTCGGTGCCGTGGTCTGCAACGCTTCGACCACCTATGCCGTCTACCAGGCCGTGCAGAAGGGCATGCCGCTGATCCAGCGTGTCGTGACCATCACCGGCAAGAACCTCAAGGAGCCCAAGAACCTCCTCACGCGCATGGGAACTCCGGTTTCGGCGCTGATCGCTGCGGCCGGAGGTCTGCCCGAGGATGCCGGAAAGGTAATTAACGGCGGCCCGATGATGGGTCGTGCAATGGTCAACCTCGATTCTCCCGTTACGAAGGGTTGCTCGGGAATCACCGTCCTTTCGGAGCGTGATGCCCGTCGGCACGAGTCGTCGCAGTGTATCAAGTGCGCCAAGTGCGTCGCTGCCTGCCCGATGGGTCTGGAACCCTACTACCTCTCGAAGATGACCCAGAAGAAGAACTGGGACGAACTGGAGGCCCGTATGATCACTTCGTGTATCGAGTGCGGCTGCTGCCAGTCGACCTGTCCGGCTTACCTGCCGCTGCTCGACTGGGTGCGTCTGGGCAAACAGACCGTCATGGGCCGTATCCGCGCCCGGGCCGCCGCTGCGGCACCCAAAAAATAGCCCGCGGACCGAAAAACAGGATAATCAAAACTTTACGCTAAACACTTATATGGCAAACAAACTTCTTGTCGCTCCCGCACCGCACGTCCAGACTTCGCAGTCGACGGCTCGCATCATGCGCGACGTTGTGATCGCCCTGATGCCCGCGCTGGTCGTCTCGACCATCGTCTTCGGGGTCGACGTGCTTCGGGTGACGGCCATCTCGGTCGCTGCCTGCGTGGTGTTCGAATTTCTGATTCAGAAATATGTGGTCCGCGGCCCGCTGACCGTCTCGAACTGGTCGGCTGTCGTTACCGGCGTGCTGCTGGCCTTCAACCTTCCCGCCTCGATCCCCTGGTGGATCGTCCTGATCGGTGCCTTCGTCGCCATCGCCATCGCCAAGATGACCTTCGGCGGACTCGGCAAAAACCCCTTCAACCCCGCATTGGTCGGTCGTGTCTTCCTGCTTGTCGCCTATCCCGTGCAGATGACCACCTGGCCCATGCCCGTACAGAACGGTGCCTTCGACGCCCTTTCGGGTGCTACGCCCCTGGCTGCCGTTAAACAGGGTATCGCCGGTCCGGATGCCCTCGGCGTGCAGGATCTGCTCCTGGGCAACATGCCCGGTTCGCTGGGTGAAGTCGCCGCACTGGCCCTGCTCGTGGGATTCGCCTACCTGCTCTGGCGCCGCGTCATCACGTGGCATATTCCCGTGACGATTCTCGTTACGATGGCCGTATTCGCCTTCCTTGTGGCCCTCTGCTCCGGAGAGTCGGGTGCCATGCTCTGGCAGCTGCCCCTGTTCCATGTACTGGCCGGCGGTGCCATCCTCGGCTCGGTCTTCATGGCCACGGACTATTCGACTTCGCCGATGACCGTCAAGGGTGGTGTGATCTTCGCCGTCGGCATCGGTGTCATTACGATGCTCATCCGTCTGTGGGGCGCCTACCCCGAGGGCATGTCGTTCGCCATCCTCTTGATGAACGCCTGCGTGCCCCTGATCAACAAGTATGTCCAACCCAAGCGCTTCGGCGTGAAATAAGGAGAAAGGATCCATGAAAAGTACACTTGTGAACATGACTGCGGTCCTCTTCGGCATTACACTCGTGGCTTCGGCCGGCGTCGGCGTGGTGAACATGATCACCGAGGAGCCCATCGCGCTGGCCAAGGAGGCTGCGACGAAGGCCGCCCTTACCGAAGTGCTTCCCGCGTTCGACACCACCGAGGAGCAAACCCTCGAGATCGATCAGCTGCCCATCACGGTCTATACCGCTACGAAGAAGGGTCAGGTGGCCGGTTACGCCGTGCAGACGATGACCAAACAGGGTTTCAACGGCGTGGTGCGACTGATGGTCGGCTTCACCCCCGAGGGTGAGGTCGTCAATGTCAACGTCCTCGAACAGTCCGAAACGCCCGGTCTGGGAACCAAAATGGCCGACGAGGGGAATGTCCTGCTGGGCAGTATCCAGGGCCAGAAACTCGAAAACAAGAAACTCGTTGACGGAAAACTCGCCGTCAGGAAGGATGGAGGCGATGTCGATGCGCTGACCGCCGCCACGATCTCCTCGCGGGCCTATGTCGATGCCGTGAACCGTGCCTGGGAGGCCTACCGGAAAGTTGCCTCCGATGCCGCCGCTGTGTCGAACTCCGTCACTGCACAAACCAATGAGCCCGAGGCTCAGGAAGGAGGGCAAAATGAATAAACTGAAAATCGCCTTGAGCGGCATCGTCAAGAACAACCCGACGTTCGTGCTGGTTTTGGGTATGTGCCCCACGCTGGGTACCACGACGTCGGCGGAAAACGGTATGGGAATGGGACTGGCCACGACCGCCGTGCTGATCATGTCGAACCTCGTTATCTCGCTTATCAAGAACCTGATCCCCGACAAAGTCCGTATTCCGGCCTTCATCGTCGTGATCGCTTCGTTCGTGACCATCATTCAGATGCTGATGCAGGCATTCGTCCCGGCGCTCTATGCCTCGCTGGGTGTCTTCATCCCGCTGATCGTCGTCAACTGCATCATTCTGGGACGTGCCGAGGCCTTCGCCTCGAAGAATTCGCCCTTCGACTCGATGCTCGACGGTGTGGGGATCGGCCTGGGTTTCACCCTCTCGCTGACGGTCATCGGTGCGGTGCGTGAGATCCTCGGCAGCGGTGCCATCTTCGGCATCAACCTCGGAATCTCCGACTATACGCCGCTGATCTTTGTCCTCGCTCCCGGTGCCTTCCTTGTCCTGGGGTACCTGATGGTTCTGTTTAACAAATTAGCCAAGAAGTAGTCATGGAGATCTCCTATTTTGCAATCATCATCGGCGCCATCTTCGTCAACAACGTCGTGCTGGCGCAGTTCCTCGGCATCTGCCCCTTCCTGGGCGTGTCGTCGAAGGTCGAAACCTCGATGGGCATGGGTGCTGCCGTGACCTTCGTCATGGCGCTCACGGCACTCGTCGCATGGCCCATTCAGACCTATATCCTCGTCCCGCTCCACATCGAGTACATGCAGACGATCGTCTTCATCCTCGTCATCGCGGCGCTGGTCCAGATGGTCGAGATCATCCTCAAGAAGGTCTCGCCCTCGCTCTATCAGGCACTGGGTATCTTCCTGCCGCTGATCACCACGAACTGCGCCGTGCTGGGTGTGGCCATCCTCATGATCCAGAAGGAGTTCAACCTGCTGCAGAGCGTCGCCTATTCGGTCTCGACGGCGCTGGGATTCGCCCTGGCACTGGTTCTCTTCGCCGGAATCCGTGAGCGGCTTGACTTCGAGGATGTCCCCAAGGCCTTCAAGGGGATTCCCATTGCGCTCATCACGGCCGGTATCCTGGCCATGGCCTTCCTGGGATTCTCCGGTCTGGTATAGATTTCCCGTCGGGGGAGGGGTTGTGCTTCTCTTCCCGTTTCGCGTCGGTCCGAACGCCCTGCTGCATGCAGCAGGCGCGTTCGGACTGTTTTTTATAAAAAAAACGCCAATTTTTCGTTTCTTGACCGCAATTCGTTATTTTTGCATAATTATAAACTCATAATCCCCAAAAATTCCCGAACTGCAATGGAGGATATCATACAGCTTCACGACAAGAAGTTCAAAATCATGATTCCCGCCGCACAAATCGACAAGGCTGTCGAGGTCGTTGCTCAGCGGATCAATCACGACTATGCCGACAAGGAGACCCCGCTGTTTCTGGGCATTCTCAACGGTTCGTTCATGTTCATGAGCGACCTGATCAAGAAGATCGAGTTCCAGAACGAACTTTCGTTCGTCAAACTCTCCTCCTATCAGGGCACCGAATCCTCCGGACAGGTCCGCAGCCTCATCGGTCTGAACAACTCGATCGAAGGCCGGCACGTGATCATCGTCGAGGATATCGTCGACACGGGCGAGTCGATCGACCACATGATTCGTGACCTTGAGGAGCGCAAGCCCGCTTCCATCGAGGTTTGCACCCTTTTCTTCAAACCCGGCTCCTATCGCAAGACGCGCCCGATCAAGTACCGCGCCATGGAGATCGGCAATGAGTTTATCGTCGGATATGGACTCGACTATGATCAACTGGGCCGCAGTCTGAAGGATATTTACGTCGTTACCGAATAATGGCTCTTACGATCGATCCCGCGTTGTTTGACGGAGGGCGGCGTCTGCCGCTCGTCGAGGATTTCTATACCATTCAGGGCGAGGGCTTTCATGCCGGGAAACCGGCCTATTTCATTCGCCTGGGAGGGTGCGATGTCGGCTGCCGCTGGTGTGATGCCAAGTACACGTGGAACCCGAAGCTCTATCCGCCGACGGACGTGCAGACGGTCATTGACCGTGCTACGGCCTGTCCGGCACAGGCCATTGTCATTACGGGTGGCGAACCGCTGCTTTACCCCCTGGGTGTTTTGACCGATGCGTTGCGCCAGAACGGACTTGAGATCTTTCTCGAAACATCCGGTTCGCATCCCTTCAGCGGGGTATTCGACTGGGTGTGCCTTTCGCCCAAACGGCAGCAGCCTCCGCTGGACGAGGCTTTCGGGCGTGCCGACGAGCTGAAGGTAATCATTGAGTCGGAGGAGGATCTCGAATGGGCCGAACGCAATGCCGCACGTGTGCGGAGGCGTTGCCTGCTCTATCTGCAGCCCGAGTGGAGCCGCTCGGAGGAGATGATGCCCCTGTTGGTGGAGTATGCCAAGGCGCATCCCCGCTGGAATATCTCCATCCAGACGCACAAATACATGCATATTCCGTAGATGAAAATCCAGGTCGGCCGCCGTTTCTGGATCGTCTTGACGGCGATCATCGTCGTGTTCTCGGTCTTCGTGATCGGGCGGAATGCCCTGCATGCCGTGAAGATCAAACGTCAGATCAGCCTTCTGGAGCGACAGTTCGACTATTACGTCGAGAAGATCGCTCAGGACAGTACGCTGCTCGAACGCCTGCGGTACGATGACTACCTCGAAGAGTATGCCCGGGAGCATTACCACATGCAGCGGCGCGACGAGCACGTCTATATTCTCGAAGATTGAGCGCTCCGAAGCAAGTGAGGGGTGCGGGAGTGGGCCAGCGATAGACAGAGGAGAGGAAGAGAGAGAAAAGACGGAGGGGGGGGGAGAAAGAATGAGAGTGTGAGATAGAGGGAGAGAGGGAGAAAGAGAGTGTAGGAGTAAGAGCGTGAGACAGCGGGAGAGAGGGGGTAGAAAGAGAGAGTAAGAACTCCTGAAGTCGAAAGCCGGGATGCGAAAAGGCAAGGACGCGAAGTCTCGAAAGAGCGGAAAAAGCGTGGCGAAACAAAATGAAAAAAGCCTTTCTTCACCGTGAAGAAAGGCTTTCTTCATTTTCAGCTCGGAAGTCCGAAAGTCGTTGTTATTTCCGACGTGCCCGCTGTTGCGCCTCCTGCTGGCGGAGCAACTCCTCGTAACGCTGCTGGAATTTCGACTTCTTGCCCTTCGATTTCTTTGCGGCGTTGGCCTGCATGATGGCATGGATCTTCTCGTCGTCGACCATGCGGCGGATGACGAGCGTCTGACCGATCGTGAAGAGGTTCGAGAGCAGGTAATAGTAACACAGACCGCTCGAATAGCTGTTGAACCAGAAGAGCATCATCAACGGCATCAGATAGACCATCATGAACTTCATGCCGGCCATCTGAGGCTGCGACGAGGCGGTCTGCTGGTAGTTGAACCATGAGTATCCGAAGAGCGAAACGGCCATGAGCAGCGCGAAGAGCGAGACGTGATCGCCATAGAAGGGGATCGAGAAGGGCAGATTCAGCACACTGTCATACGACGAGAGGTCGTCGGCCCAGAGGAACGACTGTCCGCGCAACTCGATCGACGCCGGGAAGAAACGGAACATGGCGATCAGGATCGGCAGCTGGATCAACATCGGAATACATCCGCCCATGGGGTTGATACCGGCCTTCCTGTAGAGCTCCATGGTGGCCTGCTGGCGCTTCATGGCATCCTCCTGCTTGGGATACTTCTTGTTCAGTTCGTCGACCTGCGGCTTGATCAACCGCATCTTGGCCATCGAAACGTAGCTCTTGTAGGTCAGCGGGAAGATTACCAGCTTGACCAGAATCACAAGAATCAGGATGATGATGCCGAAGTTGGCGATGTAGTTCCGCAGGAAATCGAAGACCGGAATCACGCACCAACGGTTCACCCAGCCGAAGATTCCCCAGCCCAGCGGCACGAGACGCTCGAGATGGATCTCGTCGCCCGCCGGGAACTCGACCTTCTTGAGGATCGAATACTTGTTGGGTCCGAAGTAGAAGGCGAAGTCATAGGATTCGGTCTGCGGCGTGTAGGGAACGGCCATCTGGGCCGAGAAACTCTTGAGCAGCGTCGATTCGGGTGCCGCCGTGTCGAACTTCACGTTGGCATAGGTGACGTTCTCCGGGGCGATGAAAACCGACGAGAAGAACTGTTGCTTGAAGGCCACCCAGTTGACTTGCGTCGAAATCTCCTTCGATTTGGACTTTTCGCTCATGCCCAGCTCCTCGATCGAGCTTTCGCCCGGGAAGCGGTAGGCCAGCGTGGTGTACATGTTTTCGTTCTGGAAACCCCGCTCGTTCTGGAACGTATCGTTCATCCAGTCGATCTGGATCTGGGTCTGATTGGCCATGGCCGGGGCCATGTTGACCAGTCGCACGTCGAAATCCACCAGGTAGTCGCTCTGCGGCGTCTTCGTGTCGTGGATCAGGTAGCGGTATTCGAGTGCGGCGTCAGCGGCGATCGGCAGGCGCATGACGACCTGTCGGCTTCCGTCCTCCAGTGTCTCGACGGGCGCAGCCTCGAAAACATAGTCCAGCGTGTGGACCGGAACGTTGCGCAGCCCGTTCTTGATGTAGAACGACAGGCCGAAGCGTGAGGTGGCCGGATCCATCAGTTCGACCGGGACGTTGCGCTCGTTGCGCGGGGCATATTTGGTGTAATCCTTCAGCGTGACGCCCTTGACCTGGCCTCCGAGTGTCGAGAAGCGTACGATGAGTACGTCGTTCTCGACGGTGAACTCCTCGGGAGTCGCCTCGCGTGCCGTGGCCAATGCTTCACCGAGGGCCTCGACCTGCCGCAGCCGGGCCGCGGCGGCCAGCGAGTCGGCATCGGCGGGATCCGCCAGCACGGCACCCGTCGCAGCGAGCGAATCGGCTACCGGTATCACCGGTTGCGAAGCTCGTGCTACGGAGTCCATATAGGCATCGTAAAGGGCTTTCTGCTCTTGAAATTTCTGTTGTTCCTTACTGCTGAAGTAGGCGAATCCCAGGAAAAGGAGCGCTACGACAGCAATACCGATAAACGATTTCTTATCCATTCAAACGTTGTTGCTTGTTCTTGAGTGAGTAATCTTTCGGAAGAGGGCCAAATCTCCGGAGCGGACTATTTTTTTGTCTCCGCATACTCGAGCGCGGCCTTGACGAAGGCTACGAAGAGCGGCGAAGGACTCAATACGGTGCTCTTGTATTCGGGGTGGTACTGCGTTCCGACGAACCACGGATGATCCTCGATCTCGACGACCTCGACCAGATTCGTGTCGGGATTCACGCCCACGGCCTTCATGCCGGCCGCCTCGAAACGCTCCAGGTAGTCGTTGTTGAACTCGTAACGGTGCCGGTGGCGCTCCGAAATGTTGAGTTTTCCGTAGGCTGCGGCAACCTTCGAACCCTTTTTGAGGACGCAGGAATAGGCTCCCAGGCGCATCGTGCCGCCCTTGGCGGTGACTCCTTTCTGCTCCTCCATCAGGTCGATGACCGGATGGGCGGTCTGCTCCATCTCGCTGGAGTTGGCATCGGCGATGCCGAGGACGTTGCGCGCGAACTCGATTACGGCACACTGCATGCCCAGGCAGATTCCCAGGAACGGGATGCGGCTCTCGCGGGCGAAACGAACCGCCTCGATCTTACCCTCGATTCCGCGGTTGCCGAAGCCCGGGGCCACGAGAATTCCCGACATCTTGCCCAGCTGCGCCGCGACGTTCTCCGCCGTGATCTTTTCCGAGTTGACATAGTGCAACTTGACGCGGCAGTCGTTGACCGCTCCGGCGTGGATGAACGACTCGCTGATCGACTTGTAGGCGTCGTGAAGTTCGGTATATTTGCCGACCAGGGCGATGTCGATCTTTTTGGACGGGTGCTTGACCTTCTCCACGAAGGCGCTCCACGCGGCCATGTCGGGCTCCTTGTCGGCCGGAAGGTTCAGTTTGTCGAGCACCACCTCGTCGAGGTGCTGTTCGTGCATCTTGAGGGGTACCTCGTAGATCGACGGAACGTCGATGGACTCCATGACGGCATTGGCGTCGACGTTGCAGAAGAGCGCCACCTTGCGCTTGAGGGCCGTCGTAAGGGGATGCTCGGCACGCAGTATGAGGATGTCGGGCTGCAGACCGTTCTCGAGCAGTGCCTTGACGGAGTGCTGCGTGGGTTTGGTCTTCATCTCGCCCGAAGCCGCCATGTAGGGGATCAGCGTAAGATGGACGAGTGCCGTATTCTTGTATCCGAGCGAATAGCGCAACTGGCGCACCGACTCGATGAAGGGCTGCGACTCGATATCGCCCACCGTACCGCCGATCTCGGTGATGATGATGTCGTACTGTTTGGTCTGTCCGAGGAGCTGGATGCGGCGTTTGATCTCGTCGGTGATGTGGGGAATCACCTGCACGGTCTTGCCGAGGTATTCGCCCTTGCGTTCCTTTTCGATGACGCTCTTGTAGATGCGTCCCGTCGTGACGTTGTTGGCCTTCGAGGTGGGGTGGTTCGTGAAGCGCTCGTAGTGTCCCAGGTCGAGGTCGGTTTCGGCGCCGTCTTCGGTTACGTAGCACTCGCCGTGTTCGTAGGGGTTGAGCGTCCCCGGATCGACGTTGATGTAGGGATCCAGTTTCTGAATCGTCACCGAATAGCCCCGTGCCTGCAACAGTCGTGCGGTCGAAGCCGAAATGATACCCTTACCGAGCGACGATGCGACACCGCCCGTTACGAATATGTACTTGGGTTTGGTCAGTTTCATTCCTGTTTTCTATTTTGATCTGTTCTCTTGTCTTGTCTCTTCTTGTCTTGGTCTCTTCTTGGGCTCTCGGAACGAAGGTCTCCGTCGGATCGGAAACGCTCCGGCCGATGAATCCCCGAAATGGCCTGGATCAGTCGTTCCCCTTCTCTTCGGACTCCTGGCGGTCGATCAGACGGACCTTCTCGATGGTGGCGGCCATCTCCTCCCGAGCACGCTCGATCTTGGCTCGCACGTCGGCAACGAGCGCCTCGGCGTTCTTCGACTTGGCGAAGAAGCCGATGTTGTTCTCCAGCAGCCCGATCTCCTGCTCCAGTTGGCGTACCTTGTTGTAGAGGCGGTCGCGTTCGGTGCGCAGGCGACGGTCGCCTGCCCCCTTCATCGAGGAGATCTTCTCGCGGAAACGTCCCATCGAGCGGTCGCGCTCCGAACCGCGCAGCACGTTGAAGAGTTCGTCCACGGCGGCCTTGTATTTTTTCTGGATCGCCTCCTTCTGCTTGATGGGCACGAAGCCGATCTCGCTCCAGCGGCGCTGGAAGTCGCGGATCACCTCATAACCTCCCGTGCGGACGTCGGCCGAGGCCATTTCGTCGAGCAGGGCCTGTTTGCGGCGGAGATTCTCCTCGTATTCGCCGTCGACGGTGGCGAAGTGTGCGGCCTTGCGCTCGAAGAACTTGTCGCAGGCGGCGCGGAAACGCTTCCACACGGCATCGGAGTGACGGCGCGAGACGGCTCCGATCTGCTTCCAGCGGGCCTGGAGGGCGATCAGTTCATCGGTCGTCTTCTTCCACTCTTCGCTGTTCGAGAGCGATTCGGCGGCTTCGCAGATTTCGTTTTTCAGCTGCAGGTTGTGCTCCATCTCGGCCTTCAGCCCGGCGTAGAACTGGCGTTTGGTCTCGAAGAAGCGGTCGCAGGCCGTACGGAAGCGTTCGTAGATACGGTTGTTGTCCTTTTTGGGGGCGAAACCGATCGTCTTCCAGGTCTTCTGGATCTCGAGGAGTTTGTCGCTGGCGCGGTTCCACTCCTTGCGTGTGGTCAGAGGCTGCGAGGCGAGCTCTTCGGTAGCTTCGCAGAGACCCGTCTTGAGTTCGAGGTTCTTGACCTGTTCGGCCTTGAGGGCCTCGAAATGCTCCTGGTGCTGTTTGTTGATACGGCTCGAGGCGGCCTTGAAGCGCTCCCAGAGCGCCTCCTTGTATTCGTTGGCCACGGGGCCCGTTTCGCGCCACTCGTCGTGGAGCTTCTGCAGCTTGTGGAAGGCTTCGACCACCGAAGGTTCGAGCAGCAGCGCTTCGGCCTGCTCGCAAAGCGAAACCTTCTGTTCGTAGTTCTTCTTCAGGTCGAGGTCCCGCAGCTCCTTGTTGATCTTGATGAAGTTGTAGAAGTTCTCGACATGCAGGTTGTAGGTCTCCCACAGATCCTTGATATACTGTTGGGGTACGGGTCCCGTGTCGCGCCAGCGCTGCTGGAGCTCGCGGAACTTGTTGAAGGTATGGTTGAGCGTCTCGTCGGAGTTGATCAGCTCCTTGAGCTCCTCGATGATCTGCTGTTTGACCTTCAGGTTGGCCTCCTTTTCGGCCTCGAGGTTGGCGATGAAGACATCGCGGCGATGGCGGTACTCCTTGAAGAGCTCCTTGAGCTGGATTTCGCTGCCGTCCACTGCCGGAGCGAAGTCCTCTTCGGCGCCTCCCTCCTCGAGGAAGCGGCGGCGGGCCGCCTCGACCTCCGCGCGGCGGATGCGGTAGAAGGCGATCTTCAGCGCTTCGACGTCCCGACGGATCGACTGTACGGGCTGCTCCTCGAGCATGCGCGCGAACATGCCGACCAGCTCCTCCTTGCTCTTTCCGGCGAACTTCTCCTCGGGGGCGTTTTTCTGCTCGGCGGCAAGCTGCTCGGCTTCGGCCTCTTCGGCGGTTTCGCCCTCGAGTTCGAGCCCGGCGTCCTGGGCGGCCAGTGCGGCCTCCTCGTCGGCGAAATCAACCTGTACGTCGGCCGGGGCCGTCTCCTCGTCGAGCTCCGCAACGGCTTCTGCCGAAGGCTTGATGCGTGCACGTTTGGGGCGTGAGGACTCCTGCTGTTCCGTTCCGACGGCCTCTGAGACGGCCTCCGGAGCCTCGTCGGCGGAATCTGCTGCGGTCTCCGAGACAGCATCCGGAGCCTCTTCGGTGGGTGCGGCCACACGCTCGGACTCCGAAACCGGAGCCTCTCCGGCGGGCGTCTCGGCATGGTCACGGGCCGGAATCTCCGTTGTGGTTTCCGTCGGAGTCGTCTCCTGGACCGGAGTTACGGATTCTGAGGTTTCAAGAGCCGTTGCAGGACTCACTTGCGCATCTTCAGCCACGGGGCTGACTTGCTCCTCGGGAGCAGAAAGTGTCGGTTTTTCAGTAGCCATCACAGTAGTGGTTTTTGGTTCCCCGCCAGGCGGGAGTACATAAATCCCGCAAATATAACCATTTTATGCGGAACCGGAAAGAGAAATCGACAAAACCTGCAGCAAGAGAACAAAGCTGGCGAACGTGTGGACAATAATGTATCGCGGGCGGTGCATCCGCAGGAAAAAACAACGCTGTTTCGGAAAATTTTTACTATCTTCGCAAAGTTATCCACCCGGCGGCGGACGCTCGATCCGCCGCCTCAGAACCGGCCGACAATGAGTCATCGCATCCTGTTGGTGGACGACGAGGTCGACATCCTCGAATTCGTCCGATACAACCTCGTCCGCGAGGGTTACGAAGTCTTCACGGCGCAGAACGGCGCCGAGGCGCTGAAGATTGCCGCGGCGTGCCGCCCGCATCTGATCCTGCTGGACATGATGATGCCCGTGATGGACGGGGCGCAGACGTGCCGCGAGATTCGCGCGAATCCCGAACTGAAGGATACGATGGTGGTTTTTCTCTCGGCGTTGGGCGAAGAGGAGCAGCAGCTGGCGGGCTTCGACGTGGGGGCTGACGACTACCTGACCAAACCGATCAAGATGAAGTTGCTGGTCAGCCGCGTGCAGGCTATACTCAAACGCATCGATGCGGATGCGGCCCCCGAGAAAAAAAGCGCGCCCGGAATTACCGTGGATCGCGAACGCTACATGGTTATCCGTGACGGCGAGGAGATCGGTCTCCCGCGCAAGGAGTTCGCGTTGCTGGATCTGCTCTACTCGTCGCCGGGGAAATTGATCCCCCGGGAGGAGATCTATGCCAAGATTTGGGGTACGGAGGTGGTTGTCGGCGACCGGACGATCGACGTGCATATCCGGAAACTGCGGCAGAAGATCGGCGACGAGCGCATCGTTACGGTCAAGGGGGTCGGTTACAAGTACGAACCCTGAACCGGAAGCCTCCCTCGGAGCATGGACGGCCCCTGTGAAGACGAGAGGCAGGGAACAACGGCTTGACAGAAGGGGGGGGAGGGGAGGAGAAAAGGTTGGTTAAGGTGAATTGGGATATGACATACAAGGGAAAATACCGCCGGATCGTCATCAAGATCGGCAGCAACGTGCTTACGCGTGAGGACGGACGACCCGATACGACCCGCATCTCGGCGTTGGTGGATCAGGTGGCCCGCCTCCATCGGACGGGCATCGAGGTGATCCTCGTCTCGTCGGGGGCCGTGGCCTCGGGGCGCAGCCTGCTCGAATCGCGCGTCGGACGCATCGATACGGTCTCGGCGCGTCAGCTCTACTCGGCCGTGGGGCAGGTGAAGCTGTTGAACCGCTACTACGACCTTTTCAACGAATACGGCATCGCCTGCGGGCAGGTCCTTACCACGAAGGAGAGCCTCTCGACGCGCCGCCAGTATCTCAACCAGCGCAACTGCATGGAGGCGATGCTTGCGGCCGGCGTCATCCCGATCGTGAACGAAAACGATACGATTTCGGTTACGGAGCTGATGTTCACCGACAACGACGAACTCTCGGGGCTCGTCGCGGCGATGATGGGGGCCGATGCGCTGGTGATTCTGAGCAACATCGACGGCATCTACGACGGCTCGCCCGCGGATCCCGCCTCGCAGGTGATCCGGCAGGTGGCTCCGGGTCGCGACCTGTCGCAATATATCGATACGACGCGCTCGTCGCGCGGGCGCGGGGGCATGACCTCCAAGAGCCGCATTTCGAGCCGTGTGGCGGGCGAGGGGATCGAGGTGGTGATCGCCAACGGACGCCGGGACGAGATCCTGACGGACCTCGTGTTGACGGATCGCGATGTGCTTTGTACCCGTTTCGAGGCGGCGCCGAAGGCCGCTTCGGGGGTTAAGAAGTGGATCGCCAGCAGCGAAGGTTTTGCCAAGGGAGCTCTGCGTCTCGATGCCGGAGCCGTCGAGGCGGTGCGTCGCAGCAAGGCCGCGAGCATCCTGGCCGTGGGGGTGACGGAGGTCGAGGGGGATTTCGAGCGTGATGACATCGTGCGGATCCTCACGCCCGAAGGCGAACTGCTGGGGGTGGGGCGCATTTCGTGCGACAGCGCCACGGCTCGCCGCAATCTGGGTCGCAAGGGGATCAAACCGCTGATCCATTGTGACTATCTTTATCTGGAATAGATCATGGAAACGAACTACCGGACACTTTTCGAGGCGGCCCGCAAAGCGGGTGCCGCCCTTGCCGACACCTCGGTCGAACGACTCTCCGAGGCGGTCCGTGCGGCCGCCGGCGAGTTGCGCATCCATACCGCGGAGATCCTCGCCGCCAAT